>DATBHU010000250.1:0-7835 GCA_036557265.1 Polyangia bacterium | reverse complement strand
CCGCGACAACCGGCACGTCCGCCTGCGCGACCGCCTCCGCCAGCGCGACCGGTGGCGGCACCGCCGCCGCGCCCGTCGTTGTACGCGGGCCCGCTACCGCGCGCGCCGTCGCGGCGGCCGCCCGCGTCTCGGCCGCGCGCTGGTGGACGACCAGGCCGCCCGTCGCCGCCGCGCCCGCGATCGCGACGGCGATGAGCGACGTCTTCACGCCGATCGCCGACCCCAGCAGGCCGACGCCGCCGGCCTTCGCGGTCACCCCTGCGCCGGCCGCCGCCGTGGACGCGCCCGCCGCGCCCGCCACGCCGGCCGCCCCCGCCGCGACCACCGTCGCGGCGACGCGCGCCCGCACGCGATCCTCGGCGGCGCGCGACGGCCGCGGCGCACGGCGCTCTGCCGCCAGCAGTTCATCGACGTAGGCGGGGATCGGTTCGTTCATGGTTCTCCTTGCCGCAGCTTGGCGCGCCTGACCGCCGCGGCGAACTTGCCGCGCGCGGCGCGCAGCCGCGAATAGACAGTCGGGATCGGAACCTTCAGCGACGCCGCCACGTCCGCGGGCGCCTCGCCGTCGATGTCGATCAGGATCAGCACCGCGCGCTGGTCCAGGCTCAGCAGCTTCAGGCAGTCGAGCACCAGCTGGCGGCGCTCGTCGGACTCGAGCATCGCCTCCGCGCTGGGCGCCTTCCCGGGCGGGTCGACCGACGACGTCGGGATCTCGTGCCGGTTGCGGGCGCGGCGCCGCGTCTCGGAGGCCAGCCGGAACGCGATCCCGAACAGCCACGGCCGGACCGGGCGGCGCCGATCGTAGTCGTCGAGCCGCCGGTGAACGACCACGAATACGTCGTGCACCAGATCCTCGATGTCCGCGGGCGCGGCGCCCAGCCGGCGCAGCGTCCGCCAGACGTAGGGAAACTGGGCCCGATAGAGCTCGTCGAAGTCGCCCGCGCAGGCCTCGCCTTCGCGCGGGGTTCCCCGGGGCAGCCGCTGCTCGCTCGTCACCACCCTTGATTGGTCGATCGCGGCGGGCATTATCAATCAAAGATGAAGGCCAGCCCCAGGCTGGACAGGGCGTTGACGCGGGGCGAGGTCCAGACGTCGCGGCCGTCGACCGCCAGGTGAACGGTCACCAGCGGCGCGGCGATCTCCGCGGCCCAGCGCAGGCGCCAGCGCGCGCCGATCGGGAGCTCGAGCACGCCCCGCGCGCCGACGGCCAGGTAAGGCGCCGTCGCCGCGCCGGTCATCGCGAGCCCGGCGGTGGACGCGCGCAGCACGCCCCCGCTCCCGAGCGCGCAGGCGGCCACCGGCCCCCGGTGCAGGCAAGGCCCGAGGGTGGCGTTCCACGACCACGCGCTCACCGACCCGCTCGCCAGGGCGGCCGACGACGGCGCGACGATCCGCGCCTCGGCGTCCAGCGACAGCGCCCGCCTTCGCAGCGACGCCCCCAGCCCCATCGCGGCGGCGGTCCCCGGCCCGAACCCCAGCGCAGCCGCTCCGTCCGCGCGCAGTCCGATCTCGTAGCGGCGCGCGGCGCGGGCCGGCACCGGCGCCGGCGCGATCGCCTGCGCCACCGCCGGAGCAGCCAGAGCGGCCGGCGCCGACGGTGGCGGCGACGGCGGTACCGGCGGCGGCTCGGACGCCGGCGTCAGGGGGGCCGGCGACGCGGGCGGCGCCGTCACCAGCGGGTTGATGGCGACGCCGACGGCGAGCTCGATGGCCTCCGCCAGCTCGCCGCAATCGTCGCGGCGCGAGATCAGCTCGCGCCCGCCGGACCCGGAGACCGTCCCCGAAACGACCTGGATCCGCGCGCGGAAGGCGCCGTGGTCCCGACGGACGCTGCAGCGGATCTCGCGCGCCGCCGCGTCATCGAACGGGTCGAACCCGAGGCGTCCGATCAGCGCGTCGCGCAGCGCGCGCTCGTCCGGGCAGCTCTCCGCCCCCGTCTCGCGCTCGACGGTCAAGCGCACGCGTCCCGACGGCACCGGCGCCGCGGGCGCACCTGCCGTCGCGCCGTTCGCCCCGGCCAGCATCGCCAGCAGCATCGCAATCATCGCCGCACCCTCATGGTACCTCCGTCCGGCGCGGGGGTTTTGCGGAGCCCTACGCGCGGTCAGCCACGTGCCAGAGCGACGGGTTGCCGGGCCACAGCGCGCGCGCCCGATCGTACAGCGCGCGAGCCGCCACCGAGTCGCCGTAGTGCTGCGTCACGACGTCGCCCGCCGCGATCAGGAAGTCGGACCGGCGCTCGGCGTCGAACGCCTCGTCGGCGGACAGCGCCTGCAGCGTGGCCAGCGCGTCGCTCCAGCGGCCCTCGGCCATGGCCAGCGCGCCCACGATCTCCAGCGCCTGGCCGCGCACCGGATCGCGATGGTCCTCGACCATCGCCAGCACCTCCGACGCGCGCCCGAGCACGCGCTGGCGCCGCCGCGGCTCGACGTTCAGCAGCAGGCGCGGCTCGATGTGCATCCCTGCCCAGCTGTCGGCGACGTCGCGGATGCCCGCGTCGGGCACGTACGAGGCGCCGCGCGTGACGATGGTCTTGAGGCGGGCCACCGCGGCGGCGCGCTGGCCGATGTGAAGGTCGGCGATCGCCGAACGCGTCAGCAGCGTCGCCCGATCGCGCGGCGCCAGCGCGGCGCCGTGGCGGTCCAGCAGCGCCTCCGTCGCCTTCCAGGCGTTGTCCCACTGGGCGCGCTCGAAGCAGATCGCCGACAGCCGTTCCAGCGTCGGCCGGTAGCTGCTGTCGCGCCCGTACGAACGCGAATACAAGACCAGCGCGCGATCGTGCTGCCCGGCTGCCTCGGCCGCCGCGCCGACCGCGAAGAAGCGCTCGGCCGCCTCGGCGATGCTGGCGCCGCGTGACGCCAGCCGATCGAGCGCGTCGGCCGCCGCCTGCCAGTTGCCCGCCGCCAGCTGAAAGCGGGCGCCCAGATCCAGCAGGCGCGGATCGTCGGGCAGGAAGCGCGCCGCCGTCTCCAGCAGCGTCACGGCGCGCGCCGGATCGCCCAGCCTGTCGCCGTGCACCAGCGCCAGCTCGATCAGCAGCGGCCCCTTGCGGGTCGGGCTGGTGGCCAGGCCGACCTCGCTCTCGAGCAGCTTGGCGACCTCGGACCAGTCGCCCTCGCGCGCCGCGAGCGCGCCCAGCGCCGCCACCGGCTCGGCCAGCGTCGGGTCCAGCGTCATCGCGCGGCGGTAGGCCTCGCGCGCGGCGGCCCGATCGCCGGCCCGCTCCCAGGCCCGGCCGCGCCCGAAGTGCAGCGGCGCCGCCTCGCGCGGTTGCAGCCGGGTCGCCCGCCGCCCCAGCTCCTCGGCCAGCTGGCGCGCCCGCCGCTCGCCGTCGTACATCCGCTCCAGCGCGGCGACGGCGTCGCTGTTGCGCGGATCGAGATCGAGGGCCGCCAGCGCGTCGCGCTCGGCGTCGTTGCCGCGGTTGCGCGCCACCAGCAGCGCCGACCGGTCGACGAAGGCGCGCGCGCGCTCGGCCGCCGTCGGCGCCACCTCCGCCCGCGCGCTCTCGACGGCCAGCACGAAGTCGCGCCGGACCAGCGACGCCAGCTCGGGCGGATCGGCGAGCGGCGGCAGCGCCGGCCCGAGCGCGGCCAGCTGGCCGTACAGGCGCAGCGCCTCGTCGGCCTCGCCCAGGTGCTCGCGGCGGAGCTCCGCGAGGCGCCAGAGCAGCCCGGTCTGCTCGGCCCCGTGGTCGCCCCCCTCGCCGCCGCGCGCGGCCGCGCGCGCCACCTGCCAGGCGAGCAGATCCGCGCAGCGCTCCCAGTCGCCGACCGCGCGCAGCAGACGCTCGGCGGCCGCCGCGGCGTCCTTGTCGGACGCGGCCAGGCCCAGCACCGCCAGCCAGGCGTTGGCGGCGTCGCCCGGATTGGCGCTGACGTCGGGCTGCTCGCTCAGCTGCGCGACGTCGCGCAGCAGCGCGAGCCGGCGCGTGCGCTCGGTGGTGTGGTCCAGCGCCGCGATCGCCAGCGCCAGCGATTCGATCGGACGTCCGGTCGCCTCCAGCCGGTCGCGCGCGCTGTCGAGCACGGCGGGCGCGCCGGGAAACTCGGCCAGCGCCATCATGCGCACGTCCAGCGCGCGCTCCGCCTCGCCCGCCGCCTCGAGCAGGTCCGCCTGCTCGGCCAGCACCGGCAGGCGCGCGTCGCCGAGCAACGCGCCGGCGTCCTTCTCCAGCGCCGCCGCCAGCTCGCGCGGGCGGCCCAGCGACCGCAACAGGCGGGCCCGCTCGCCGCGCACGCGCGCGCCCTCGCCGGGCGCGGACTCCTCGAGCGCGCGTTCCAGCACGGCGACGGCGCCGATCACGTCGCCGACCGCCTCCAGCTGGGCCGCCAGCCGCCAGCCGAGGCGGGCGCGCCGCCCCGGCTCGAACTCGTCGGCGTGCGCGGCGCGCAGCAGCTCGAGGCGCCGGCGCGACAGCTCCTCGCCGCTGGCCACGCGCGCCACCAGCTTCTCGGCGAGCTCGAAGGCCGCGTCGGCGCCCGGATGTCGCGACAGCGCCTTCTCCAGCAGGGCGAGCACCCGGACGGGATCGTCCTCGCCGCGCGCGAGCAGGCGCTGCGCGGCCAGGTAGAACTGCGCCGGTGACTCCGGCGCTGCCTCGGTCGCCACCGGCGGCAGCGGCACGTCGCCTGCGTCGAGCCGCCAACTCGAGGCCAGCGTCTCCAGCCCGGCGTTGGCCGCCTCCTCGGCGAGGGCACGCAGCACCGCGACGCGATCGGCCTCGTCGCCCACCGACTCGAGGTACGTGCGGCGCAGGCGCAGCGCCTCGTTGACGAAGCCAGCCTCGCGCAGCGCGCTGTCGAGCGCCGCCACCCGCGCCGCGACGTCCTTGCCGGGCGGCGACAGCCGCACCGCCTCCTCCGCCAGGCGCCGGGCGCGCTGGGGGTGACCGGCCTCGACCTCGGCGAGCGCGGCGTCGAAGGCGGCGCCCGGCGCGGGGCGCGCGCGCGCGGGCCGGCGGGCCGCCGGCGGCGCCGGGCGCAGCGGCTCGGGGCGCGACGGCGCGGGCGCCAGCGCCGCGACCACCTCCGTCATCGCGGGCGACGTGTGCTTGTGGGCGCGCAGGCGGGCCAGCGGCTCGCTGGCGAGCAGCCCTTCGCCGCCCGACTTGGTCCACTCGAGCAGGATGCGCGCCAGCGTCTCGTCGTCGGCGGCGATGCGCAGCGGATCGCGCTCGATCGTCGCCGGCAGCGCCAGCGCCCGCCGCAGCAACGTCCGCCGCGCCTTGCCCGTCGCCAGCATGGCCGCCGCGTGAAGCGCGGTGCGCCCCAGCACCGGATCCACCTTGTCGCAGATGCGCACCAGCTTGCCGGCGGCCGCGCGCCGCTGATAAGGCGGCAGGCGCTCGTCGCGCACCAGGCCCAGCAGCGTCCGGGCCGCGTCGCGCGGCTGAGCCGCGTCCAGCTGCGCGCCCGCCAGCGCCACCACGATGCCGGGGACCGTGGCGCCGTCGGCCGTGTGGGCCAGTCCGCCCAGCCAGGTCACGCGCTCGGGCGGCGGCAGCGTGCGCGCCATCGCGATCGCCGCCAGCGTCAGCGCCTGCGTGGGCGCCGCCTCGCGCGCCGCGCTCGTCAGCTCGTCGCGCGCGGCGGCGGGATCGCGCGTCCGCACCAGCGCGGCCAGCTCGACGCGCAGGCGGGCGCGCGCGCGCGCGTCGGTGGCGGCGGCGATCGATCGCCGGAGCGTCTCCTCGCTGGTCGAAGCCTGGGCCTGAGCCGCCATTTCAGAACCAGAGGCGCACGTGGGCGGTGAATCCGATCAACCCGATGCCGAAGCCGGGCAGGAACCCGATGGTCGGACGATATTCGAGCGCCACGTCGACGGGCGCGCGGGTGAAGTTGAACTCCAGCCCGGCGATGGCGGAGGCGGCGACGCCGGGCGTGCCGCCGCTGGTCGCGACGCCGACGCCGCCGCCCAGCCCGAAGTCCCAGTCGATGTTGAAGTAGGGCGAGCTGGCCAGCGTCGGCATCTCGAACAGATAGTCGAGGCTGAGCGCGATGCCGCTGACGCGCACGTAGTGGCCGGCGTCGGTGCCGCTGCCCCAGACGCCGACGACGCCCTGGAACGCGCCTGGCCCCGCCATCAATTTGCCCGACACGCCGCTGGCGCCCGTCCCCATGCCGAGGCCGAGGCCGAAACCGTGGCGGGGCGTACCGAAATCCGCCGACGCGCGCGCCGGGGCCAGCGACACGAGCGCCGCCGCCGCCAGGATGAGCGCGAATTTCCACATGTTGCGCCCATCGTACACCGAAGTGGTTAAACTCCGGCCCCCATGGACGAGAGCAAGCAGGTCTTCATCGGCACCGACTGCGGGGCCACCATGTCGAAGGTCGGCGGCGTGTGGGCCGACGGCACCACCATCTCGACGAAGCTGCACCAGCGGCCGACCAATTCGCAGCAGGGGCGCGAGGCGGTGGTGGCCGGCTGGGTCGACGCGATCGGCGAATACCTGGCGCAAAACAGCCTGGGCTGGGAGCAGGTGAGCAGCGTCGGCCTCGCCATCCCCGGGCCGTACCTGCGCTACGGCGTGCTCGGCCACTCCGCCAACATGCCCCCGAGCTTCGAGGGCTGGGACTTCTACAGCGACTACAGCCGCGCGCTGGCGAAGAAGGTCGGGCGCGCCATGCCGCTGGTCGTCGGCAACGACGGCGCGTTCGGCGGCGTCGGCGAGGCGCAGCGCGTGCGCGGCAACGGCACGGGCGGCGTGCTGATGCTGGCGCCGGGCTCGGGCCTCGGCACCGCGTACATCGATGCGAACGGCCTGCCGCTGCAGGGCGACACGCTGGCGGGGATGGAGACCGCGCACATGCCGGCGGCGCTGCACCTGCTGGGCGCGAAGCCGTACCCGTGCGGCTGCGGCCGCACCTGGGGCTGCGCCGAGCTGTACACGACGCTGGCCGGCCTGCCCTACCTGCTGGCGGAGAAGCTGCCGGCGTACCCGGACCACCCGCTCGGAAAGTCGACCGACACGCCCAAGCAGAAGGCGCTGGCGCTGCGCGGCCTCGCGCAGAAGGGCGACGCGCTGGCTGTCGAGCTGTTCGACTTCCAGGCGCGCGCCATGGGGCTGCACATCGCGAACCTGGTGCTGGCGCTGGATCCCGAGTTCGTCGTCATCGGCGGCGGCCTGATGGATCCCGAGAACACCACCGACGCGTTCCGCGCGCGCTACCTGGATCTGGTGCGCGACACCGCGCGCCCGCACCTGTGGCCGGTGCAGCGAGAGCGGCTGACGGTCGTGCCGTCGACGCTGGGCGAGCTGTCGCAGGCGATCGGCGCGGCGCTGGTCGCGCTCTATCGCAGCCGCCGCTGACGTAGCCTCCGGCCGTGGCTTCGAAGGATCACGCCGAGAGGCTGACCGTCGCCGGGCGCGAGGTGCGCGTCACGCACCCGGACAAGCCGTACTTCTCGCGCGAGGCGAAGCTGACCAAGCTGGACGTGGTCCGCTATTACCTGGCGGTGGCGGACGGCGCGGTGGCGGGCATTCGCGATCGGCCGGTCGTGCTCAAGCGCTTCGTCGACGGCGCCGAGGGCGAGCCGTTCTATCAGAAGCGCGCGCCGGAGAACCGGCCGGACTGGCTGCGCACGGTGACGCTGTCGTTCCCGTCGGGGCGGACGGCCGAGGAGGTGGTGGTCGACGACGCGGCAGGGCTGGCGTGGATCGTCAACCTCGGCTGCATCGAGCTGCACCCGCACCCGGTGCGCGCCAACGATCTCGACCATCCGAACGAGCTGCGCATCGATCTCGATCCGGTGCCGGGCGTGGAGTGGGATCAGGTGCGTCGCGTGGCGATGGTCGCCCACGAGCTGCTTGGTGACCTCGGCCTTCGCGGCTG
>DATBHU010000249.1:0-7688 GCA_036557265.1 Polyangia bacterium | reverse complement strand
TGAAGATCGACGGCGAGCTGATCGGCAAGACGCCGGTGCAGCGCGACGCGGTGCCGAGCGGCGATCACGTGGTCGAGTTCAAGCTGAAGGGCTTCTTCGACCACAAGGAGACGATGAAGATCGAAGGCGGCCGCGAGAAGGTGTTCTCGGTCGACCTCAAAGGATTGCCGAGCGGGCCGTCGCCCGAGCAGGTGGCCAAGCGCAAGCAGGCGATGTCGTCGTTCGGCGCCCGGGTCAACCCGGTCGGCGGCGTGACGTCGGACTTCGGCCTCGGCTACCCCTACTACCTGACGGTTCGGCTGATGGTCGGGGCGCTGGCCAAACCGGGCCTCGACGTCGGCGTCGAGTTCCAGACCTTCTTCAACATCGCCAACCTGGCGCTGGCGGGCAAGCTGCAGCTGGCCGAGGCGGGGCCGTTCTCGTTCGCCGTGCGCGGCGATCTGGGCGGCGGGACAGGGACGAACGGTCGGGATACCTACTTTATGGACCTGGGCGCCATCGCCAGCCTCGCCTTCAGCGACGTGGCCACCGTGAACGGGTCCGTCCGCTACTCCCTCTGGTCGGACAAGTTCTGCCCGACCGGCACCCAGGTGAGCAACGGCGTCACGCCCGACGGCTTCTGCACCGATCCGAACGCCAGGGCCGGGCTGTTCAACGGTGAGGACCCCTCGAACGGCGCCCGCTTCTCGGGCCAGCGGCTCTACTTCGGAATCGGCATCACGGCCGCGATCGACCGCTTCACCTCGTTCTTCTTCCAGATCGAGGGCCTGCCGTTCGCCGACCAGCTGTCCTACAAGCCGCGCCTCGCCTTCATGGACGCCTACAACGGCGCGCTCATCGCCAAGAACGATCACTTCGTCTACGGCATGGCAGGAATCTCGCTGAAGTTCTGAGGTCAGTACCACTTCCAGGCGACGAGCAGCGCGGCGCCCGCCCGCAGCTCGTCGTAGATGGCCGGGATGATCTCGAGCGACAGGGTGAGGGCGTGGCGGGCGCTGCCGGCCAGCACCGCCCCGGCGCGGGCGTCGAAGGCCAGCCCCTCCCGCTGCCGCCTCAGCGACGAGCCGAAGAACGGGTTGGGCGTGAAGAGGCCCAGGCCGACGCCGCCGGCCAGGAACCACCGATCGTGGGGCCAGTACTCGACCATCGGGCCGGCGAACGCCTGGATGTACTGGCTGTTCGATCGGAAGTAGGACGTCCCGGCCAGCCGGAACAGGACGCCGATCCGCGGCGTGACGTAACCGCCCAGGCTGACGCCCAGCGGGGCCAGGCCGGGCTCGATCACCGTGGAGCTCTCTTCGACGAGGGGGGCGTTCGAGCCGCCACTGGCGCTCCCCACCGTCCGGGTCATCAGCGAGCCGCCGATGCTCAGGTCGCCGGTGAAGCCGACGCGCTCCGGCGCGGCGCGCGCGGCGGTGGACGTGGCCAGCAGGCAGGCGAGACAGGCGAACGAGAGGCGGACGGCGCCGGACATGCGTCGAGTAACGCCCGGTCGCGGGGCGGCCGGCAATGAAAAATTCCTCGCCGGCGCCCGCCGGCGTCGGCTCGCAGCGTCCGCCCGATCGCGGCGCACGAGAATCGAAATTTTCACTAGCTTTGCGGACCGAATTTCCTCACTTTAGTTGGCATGAGTACCGCTGTCGGCATTCCGCGAAAATGGACAGTCGCGGATTCCGCCGAGGTTTATGGAGTCAAATACTGGGGCCACAACTACTTCTCTGTTGCTGAATCGGGAAACGTCCAGGCGAACCCGTCCGGCCCGGACGGCCCAGCCATCGATCTGAAAGAGCTGGTCGACGAGGTCGCGCGGCGCGGGATCGGACTGCCGCTGCTGATCCGTTTCTCGGACGTGCTCCGCAGCCGGATCGTCGAGCTGAACGAGACGTTCAAGAGCGCCATCGCCGAGTACGGCTACAAGGGGCAGTTCAAGGGCGTCTACCCGATCAAGGTCAACCAGCACCGCTACGTCGTCGAGGAGATCATCCGCTTCGGGCGGCCCTACCACTACGGCCTGGAGGCGGGGTCGAAGCCCGAGCTGCTGGCGGTGATGGCGATGCTCGACGATGAAGAGGCGCTCATCGTCTGCAACGGCTACAAGGACGAGGAGTACATCGAGACCGCGCTGATGGCGTCGAAGCTAGGGCGCACGGTCCTGATCGTCGTCGAGAAGTTCTCCGAGCTGGGCCTGATCGCCGAGACCGCCAAGAAGATCGGCGTGCGGCCGCGCATCGGCATCCGCGTCAAGCTGGCGGCCAAGGGGTCGGGGCGCTGGGAGGCGTCGGGCGGCGACCGGTCCAAGTTCGGTCTGTCCACGCGCGAGGTGGTCGAGGCGATCAACTTCCTGCGCGCCAACGACCTGCTCAACTGCTTCGAGCTGTTGCACTTCCACCTGGGCAGCCAGATCTCGGCGATCCGGGCGGTCAAGAACGCGCTGCGCGAGGCGGGGCGGTTCTACGTCGAGGTCTGCAAGCTGGGCGCGCCGCTCAAGTACTTCGACGCGGGCGGCGGGCTGGGCGTCGACTACGACGGCTCGCAGACCAACTTCGCGTCGTCGATGAACTACACGACGCAGGAGTACGCGAACGACATCGTCTTCTCGCTGCAGGAGATCTGCGACGCGGCGGGCGTCCCGCACCCGACCATCGTCACCGAGTCGGGCCGGGCGGTGGTGGCCCACCACTCCATGCTGGTGGTCGACATCCTGGGCGTGGGCGAGTTCGACGTCGGCAAGGCGCCCGACAAGATCGCCCGCGACACGTCGCGCGTGGTCAAGAACCTGTTCGAGACTTACAAAGAGGTCTCGCGCAAGAACGTGCTCGAGTCGTACCACGACGCGCTGGAGTACAAGGAAGAGGCGCTGCAGCTGTTCAACCTGGGCAACCTGTCGCTCTCCGAGCGGGTGGTGGCCGAGGACGTGTTCTGGGCGATCTGCCAGAAGCTGCTGAAGATCGTGCGCGAGATGCGCGAGGTGCCGGAGGAGCTGGAGGGCCTGGAGCGCGCGCTGTCCGACACGTACTTCTGCAACTTCTCGATGTTCCAGTCGCTGCCGGACATCTGGGCCATCGACCAGCTGTTCCCGATCATGCCGATCCACCGCCTGGGCGAGGAGCCGACCCGGCGCGCGGTGCTGGCGGACATCACCTGCGACTCCGACGGCAAGATCGATCACTTCATCGATCGGCGCGACGTGAAGTCGGTGCTGGAGCTGCACCCGGTCAACGGCCAGGACTACTACCTCGGCATCTTCTTGATCGGCGCGTACCAGGAGATCCTGGGCGACCTCCACAACCTGTTCGGCAACACCAACACGGTGCACGTGTCGCTGGCCGAGGGCGGCGGCTACCAGATCGAGCACGTCGTCACCGGCGACACCGTCACCGACGTCCTCAAGTACGTCAGCTACTCGCGCGAGGAGCTGGTGGCGCGCGTGCGCCGCTTCGCCGAGCTGGCGGTGCGCGCGAACCGCATGAGCCTGGAAGAGACGCGGTCGATGCTGCGCATGTACGAGGAAGGCCTGGCCGGCTACACGTACCTCGAACGCTCGTGATGCGGGCGGCGGCGATGGTGGTGGGGGCGGCGCTGCTGGCGGGCGCCTGCGTGAGCTCCGAGGTCGCGACGATCGGGCCGCATCGTGCCGCGCGCCCCGAGGGGTGCCCGGTCGAGATCTTCCCGGCCACGACACCTCCGTATCCCGTCGTCCAGGTCGCGTCGGCCCGCGCCAAGTGCCACTTCACGGCAGGGCGAAACGCCTGTCTCGACGAGCTGCGCAAGCAAGCGTGCGCGGCCGGGGCGGACACCGTGTTCGCCTTCCAGGAGGGGTTGTGGGGCGAGTACACGGTCATCGCGGCCACCTTGGCGGCGCGCAGCGGCGAGCGGCCGGCGCGATCGGCGCCGGCGAAGCAGCCGGCCGCCGGGGCCGCGGCCGAGGAGGGAGGCTGCAGCCCGATCTGCTCGCCTGGATTCGCCTGCCAGGCGGGCGCGTGCGTTCCCCAGTGCAACCCGCCTTGCGAGGCCGGCACCGTGTGCAGCCGCAAGCGGGTGTGCGAGCCGGCCGGCGAAAAGCTCGAGCCGGCGAAGGCGACGGGGACGTCGCTCTGAGCGCCATCAAGGCGGCCGCGTCGGCCGCCTTCGTCTTGCTGCTCGCGAGCGGCTGCGTCGACATCGAGCTGCGGCGCATCGGTCCCGATCGTCCCTCGCGCCCGCCGGGCTGCGCCGTCGAGCTCGTCCCCCAGGGCAAGCCGTCGTTCGAGGTCGTCGACGTCGCGTCAGGGACGGTCAGCTGCGCCAGGAAGCGCGACCGCTGTCTCGATGAGATGCGCAAGCAGGCCTGCGTCGTCGGCGCGGACGTCGTCTACGGGTTCGCGGAGACCACCGAGTCGATGTACCTCCACATCAGCGCGACGTTCGCGGCGCGGGTGAAGGACTGACGGCGCCGCGGCTGGTAAGATTCCGTCTGTCATGGACCTCAGCGGCAAGCTCGGCGAACCAGCGCACGTGGACGCATCGCTCGGCGATCTCGCGCGCGGCGTGATCGGCTCCGAGATCCTGCGCATCGCCGCCGAGATCCGCGCCATGAAAGCCAAGGGCGCGGAGATCTGCAACCTGACCGTGGGCGACTTCGACCCGGCCCAGTTTCCGGCGCCGGCGGCGCTGCTCGACGGCATGCGCGCCGCGCTGGCGGCCGGCCAGACCAACTACCCGCCGTCGGACGGGGTCATCGCGCTGCGCGAGGCGGTGGCCCGCTTCTACGCGAAGCACCTCGGGCTCGGCTACCCGGTCGAATCGGTGCTGATCACAGGCGGGGCGCGCCCGCTCCTCTACGGCTCGTACCGCACCGTGCTGGATCCGGGCGACGCCGCCGTCTACCCGGTGCCGTCGTGGAACAACAACCACTACGCCTACCTGTGCGGCGCGCGGGCGGTCGAGATCCCCGTGCGCGCCGAGGCGAACTTCTTCCCGACGCCCGCCGACCTGCGCCCGTACATCGGCGTCGCCCGCCTGGTGCTGATCAACTCGCCGCTCAACCCGACCGGGACGGTGATCGATCCGGAGGTGCTGCGCCAGATCTGCGAGATGCTCGTGGAGGAGAACCGGCGCCGCGAGCGCGCCGGCGGCAAGGCGGCCTGGCTCTGCTACGACCAGGTCTACTGGCAGCTGCTGGCGCCGGGGGTGAAGCACGCCACGCCGCCCGAGGTCTGCCCCGACGTCGCGCCCTACACGATCATCCTGGACGCGGCGTCGAAGAGCTTCGCCGCCACCGGGCTGCGCGTCGGCTGGGCGGTGATGCCGCCGGCGGCCCGCCAGCGCATGGCCGACATCCTGGGGCACGTCGGCGCCTGGGCGCCGCGCCCCGAGCAGGTGGCGATGGCGGCGCTGCTCGACGACGACGCCGCGGTGACCGCCTACCTGGGCGAGATGCGCGCGCGCGTGCAGCAGCGCCTCGATCGGCTGGCGGCGGGGTTCGCGGCGATGCGGGCCGACGGCTACCCGGTCGAGTCGATCGCGCCGCAGGGGGCGATCTACCTGTCGGTGCGCGTGGCGATCCCGAACCAGAGCAACGAGGCGACGCGCCAGCTGCTGCTGGCCAAGGCCGGGCTGGCGTTGGTGCCGTTCCAGGCCTTCGGGCTGCGCGAGGACAGCGGCTGGTTCCGGATCTCGGTCGGCGCCGTGTCGCTCGCCGAGATCGACGCGGCATTTCCACGCCTGCGCGCGGCGCTGCCGCGGCGCTGACCGGCGTGTCGATGTCGCGCGCCGCCGCCTTCGCGATCGGGCTGGCGATCGTCGTGCGGGTGGGCCTGTTCGCCTTCGCCGAGAACAAGCACGGCGACGCGCCGATGCGCGCGCTGATCGCCGAGCGGATGGTGCTGGACCCGGCGGCTGCTCACGAGCCGCGCACCTACTGCCAGTTCGGCCCGCTGCACACGACGCTGATGCGGCCGTTCATCGCGCTGGATCCCTTCGCGCCGCGGTCGTCGCGCGTGCTGTCGTTGCTCTGCGGGATCGCCGTGCTGTTTCCGTTCCTGGCGTTCGCGCGTCGGCTGGTCGGCCCGCCCGCCGCCGCGCTGGCGACGTTCGTGCTGGCGCTGTCGCCGCTCCATGTCCAGGCGTCGACGACCGCCGCCAGCGAGGCGCTCTACCTCCTGCTCTGGATCTGCGCCCTCGAGCGGCTGCTGGCCGCCCTCGAGACGCGCCGCCTGCCGACGTTCGCGCTGGCCGGCCTGCTGGCGTCGCTGGCCGCGGTGACGCGCTACGATGCCTGGCTGGCGCTGCCGATCATGGTGCTCGCTGCCTGGATCTTCATGCGCCGCGCCGACGAGCGGCCGCGCCCGCTGCTTCCGGGGCTGGCGCTGTTCTCGGCCTGCGCGGCCTCGCTGCCGATCGCGTGGATGCTGTGGGGGGCGCGCGCGGGCGGCGATCCGCTGTTCTTCGCCCACTACATCATGAGCGATCATGCCGGGCTGGGCGCCCAGGCCGCCGGCCGCTTCGGGCCGCTGCTCGGGCGGGCGCGCCAGCTCGGGATCTGGGGGCTGGCGTTCGTCGCCGCGATGACGCTGCCGGCGGTGGTCGCGGCGGGCATCGCGCTCGGGCGCGGGCGGCGATCCCCGCTGCTGCGCGCGCCGGCCATGCGCGTGGTGATCGTCGCTGCGCTGGGACCGCCCGCGCTCTATCTGGCGCGCGGCCTGGCGCTGCAGACCTTCGAGCCGCTGGCCCGGTTCGCGCTGGTGCCGGGGACGTTGCTGCTGCCGCTGGCGGCCAGCGTGGTGCCCCCCGTTCGCGCCCGCGCCTTCCGGGCCGCGACGGCGGTGGCGGCGGTCGCGTTCTCCGTCGCGATCGCGCTGATCGCGACGGTCGGGCGCGATCGCATCTGGGCGGGCGCCGAGTCGATGGGCGCGCTGACCCGGCTGGACGGCGAGGATCGCGACCTGGCGCGCTGGCTGCGCGCGCACCGCCGTCCCCACGAGCCGGTGATGATCGAGCCGCTCGCGTTCGCGGAGATCGCCGTCGCGCACGCCGCGGGCGTGCCGTGGACCGAATCGATCACGCTGATCGTCACACGCGAGCCGCGCGCGACGCTGGCGGACACCATGCTGTCCACCGGTGCCCGGTTCGTCGTCGGATACGATCGCCCGCGCGGCGACGACGGGGCGCCCGGCTGGCCGCGTCGGTTGCCTGACTGGGCGGCCGTCGCCGGGGCGCAGCGTGCGTCGCAGCGTGCGTCGCAGCGTGCGTCGATCGGCCGCTGGCGGATCGTCGCTCGTTGAGCGGCGGTTGTTTGGCGGCGGTGTAGGTATCGCAGCGCGCCGCGCGTACTGCGATCCTCGTCGAAGTTTGCGCGTTCGTTTCCCGGGAGATCGCATAAACATGTTAAAGTCACCGCCCGACCGAGGCGCCACTAGATCTTGTACGTAGGGCACACCCGGAGACAGCTGACGCGCCTCGCGCAGGTGGGGTGTGCGCTCGCATTTGGGGCGGCGTTCGGCTGCAGCGATCCGATCCACTACGCGAACAGCGGCGCGGGCGGCTTCGGCGGCGCGGCCTCGGCCAGCGGCGCGGCGGGAACGGGCGGTGACTGCGGCGGCTGCGACGCGGGCGGCGGCGCGGGCGGCGACACCGGCGGCGCGGGCGGCGCGGGCGGCAGCGCGGGCGGCGCGGGCGGCAGCGTCGGCGGCGCGGGCGGCAGCGTGGGC
>DATBHU010000248.1:0-15597 GCA_036557265.1 Polyangia bacterium | reverse complement strand
TACGTCTATGGCTCGAATACTATTGTTGAATTTGATGACGTGACGGTCTCGACCCCCTAGTCGGCCTGACCTCTCCGACGCTCTGCGTCTCCAAATTTGCATGGCGGCAAATTTTTGCCGTCTCCCAGTTGGAGGCAGAGGTCATGAGTACCACGACGGTTCAGGCATTCGAGCTGACTGACGGGGCGGATGGCGGGCTGGGCGGCGACCCCGCGCGCCAGACCGAGGTGGCGCGCGCGGTGGTGGTCGACGACAACCAGCGCCGGGCCGCGGCGCTGGCGGCGGCGCTGAAGCTGAGCGGCCAGCTGGCGGTCAGCGTGGTCGCCCCGGACGATCCAGCCTTGCGCACCGAGAT
This sequence comes from Polyangia bacterium, assembly GCA_036557265.1. GTDB lineage: Bacteria > Myxococcota_A > Polyangia > Fen-1088 > Fen-1088 > JADGRB01. Next base: position 15,242 of record DATBHU010000248.1, on the reverse strand, counting down.
GCTGCCGGCCGATCTGGTGCTGCTGGCGCTGGGCGGCCGCGAAGTCTCCGCGCTCGGCATCGGCGCGGAAGCGGTGCAGCGCAATCCGTTCGCCGAGATCGTGTTCTACTGCGACAACCCGGACGCGCCGGAGGTGTCGGCCGCCTCCGTCCTCGGCATCACGCGCATCGTGCCCGCCCAGCAGGTCGCTGCCTGGCTGGCGCGCGGCGGCGCGCTGCTGGCGCGCGGCGCGTGCCTGCGGCGGGCGGCGGCGGCGTGCGCGGCGGCGGTGCCGCGGCCCCCGACGCTGGCGGCGGTCACGGAAGGACCGGCCCGGCTTCCGCTGCCGACGGCCGAGATGCAGTTCCGCGAAAGCTACATCCGCTTCCTGCTCGGCGAGAGCGGCAGCCGCCAGGAGGCGGCCAAGCGCGCCGGCGTGCCGTACCGCACCATGTGCGAGATGATCCGCAAGCTCGGCATCGGCACCGCCTAGAGCACGCAGAGGACTACCGGCTTCTCGTCCTCGTCCTCGTCACCCCCGCCTTCGTCCCCTTTCCGCGCTGGGACGAAGGCGCCGACGAGGACGAGGACGGGGGCCTATTTTTTGGGGCCGCATCGGGACGCCGGAGGGAGCGCGGTCACGGGTTCCCAGCGTTTCGCGACGCATGACCGTGCCCTCGCGCGCATGCGAGCCGTCACTTGCCGCTGCGGGCCGCGGAGCGCAGCATCGAAGGCGATGTGGTGGCAGACGGTGGCGGTGCCGGCGGCGTTGATCCTGGCGTTGCTGACCGGCTGTTCGCATCCGCCCGCACGCACGCCGCGCGCGCCCGGCGCCCAGCCCGCGCTGCGCGTGATGACCTACAACGTGAACTTCGGCATCCCCGGCGACGGACCGACGCTGGCGGCGATCGAGAGCGGCAACAGCGACGTCGTCTTCCTGCAGGAGATCAACCGCGCCTGGGAGCGGTCGCTGCGCGCGCGCTTCGGCGCCGCCTACCCGCACATGATCTTTCACCCGCGCGGCGGCGCGGGCGGCATCGGCCTGATGTCGCGGCTGCCGATCGGCGGCGAGCGGCTGATCGCGCCCGAGGGCGACGGCTGGTTCCCCGCGCTGCGGCTGGTGCTCGATTCACCGCTCGGGCCGGTGCAGGTGCTGGTGGTGCACCTGCGCCCGCCCCGCAGCGACGGCGGCAGCTACGTGGTCGGCCACTTCACGGCGCCCGCCATCCACGAGCAGGAGATCGCGCGCTTCTGCCAGGCGCTGGATCGCGCGCTGCCGACGCTGGTGGTGGGCGACTTCAACGAGGAGGAAGACGGGCGCGCGATCGCGTATCTGGCGCGCGCGGAATGGAAGATGAAGAGCGCGCTGCCGGAGTTTCAGCCCGACCGCCCGACCTGGCGCTGGCCGACCGCGCTGCACACCTTCGAGGGCCGCTTCGATCACCTCATCTACGACCTGCGGCTGGAGCCCCTCAGCGTCGAGGTGATGGAGGCCGGCCGCTCGGATCACCTCCCCGTGGTCGGCGTGTTCGTCCGCGCGCGCGCGTAGCCGCCGGCGGCGCGCGCGTCAGTCGTCGAGCAGGCGGAGGTGGCCGAACGCGTAGGACCCGTCGCCGTAGAGCGGCACCACGCCGACGGCGTCGTACCCGGCCGACGCCGACGCCGGCACGTTGATCGGGACGACACGCATTCCGTTCCACCCCTCGGCGCGGGGCAGGTCGGCGTGCGCCAGCACGGCGCCGTCGCGATAGAACAGCACGCGGTAGCGATCGTTGTCGTCGACGCTCACCTCGACGCCGCGCGCGACGGCGGGGCGGGGGAGCCGAAGGATCAACGGGCCGCAGGCGGGCTCGCAGCGGAACCGGTGATTGCCGGGCGCGTTCCAGGCGCTGTGGGCGGCGATGGGGGTCTGGAAATCGGCGGCGGCGCGCACCGTCGGCGCGCCCGCGCCGCGCGTGGTCTCGCCGCCCGCCTGCAGGAACGCGAACGGCTCGGCCGCCGGCTGGCTGACGATCCCGATCAGCGCGCCGACGGCGAGGCCCGAGACCGCGACGGCGGCCAGCGCGGCGCCGAGCCAGCGCCCCTGGCCCTCGAACGCTAGGCGAAATCCGGGTTCGAAGCCGGGGCGCCGGAGCCAGACCAGACCGGCGAGGATGATCACGACGCCGTCGAACGGATAACGGTAGCGCGGCTCGCCGAGCGAGCCCGCCGCGACCGCCATGACGGCGACCAGGACGAGCGAGAAGAACAGCGGCAGCGGAGAGGCGCGCGCCGGCCCCGACGGATCGCGCAGGTCGCGGAACGCGCGCCGCCCCATGCGCCGGAAGCCGATCAGACCGGGCAGCACGGCGGCGAACCAGAACGCCCAGCCGGCGATCTGGTAGGTGGCCGCCGGGATGCGGCCGTAATCGGGCGGCCACGCCTCCACGCGAAACAGATCGATCACGTTGCGCGCCGCGCGCAGCACCGCGCGCTCCGGATCCTGCCAGATGCGGGCGCCGACCCAGTCGACGATCGAGGCGGTGTCGAACATCGTGAACGGCACCTGCACGTGACCGCTGTAGCCGTGCTGGATCAGCGCCGGCGGATCCCAGCCGGTGTCGAGATCGGGGCGGCGCGGGTCGTGAAAGTCCATCCCGACCGCGTCGTCGAGCTGCCCCATCGCGACGTTCATGGCGAAGTTGCTGGAGACGGGGCAGAAGCCGGGCCCCTGCAGGGCGGCGCACCGGCGCGCCAGCGGCACCAGGATCACCGCGATCCCGACGGCGCCGCCGGCGAGCAACCACAGCGACCGCAGGTGCCGGGCGCGCCACCAGTGGATCGCCAGCCCGGCGCCGACGATCACCGCGACGGGCAGGGCGTTGGGGCGGAAGCTGGTGGCCACGCCCCAGGTCACGCCCGCCACGAAGCCGCAGGCGAGCCGGCGGCTCGCGGGCCGGAACGGCTCGCCCGCCGCCCACGGCGCGAACAGCTGCGCCTGCTCGTCCCAGAGCAGGACCGCGACGCTGGTCCAGATCGCGACGGCGATCGCGAACTGAAAGAACTGCTCCGACAGGAAGAACCCCGTGCAGTGAATGAACCCGGAGTGCAGCGACGCGAGCACGAGCGCCAGCAGGGCGAGGCCGCGCCCGCCGACCATGAACGCGGTGTGCGCGACGACGAGCGGCACCAGGCACGACAGCGCGAGCTGAAGGATCGCGGCGGCGCCGCCCGTCGGGTCGTACGCCAGCGACATCGCCAGCAGCGCGGACGTGCCCGGCGGCCAGATGGTGTCGCGGATCGACGACGTCGAGGGCGCCTCCAGCATCTTCTGGGCGAGCTCGATCAGCTGGCGCACGTCGGTCATCACGTAGTGGCGCGGGTGGTGAAACCGCAGCACGTAAAGGCAGCGCGCGACGATCCCCGCCAGGTACGCGGACGCCGCCGCCGCCGTCAGCACCGGCCGCACGCCGTCAGACGCCGGCCACGAACGGAGCGCGCGCCACGCGGCGCGCAGCCGTCTGCGCGCGCGCGCGATCCGGTTCGTGAGGACCATAGGCCGTCAGGCAGAGCAAAGCTGGTGCCGGCGCGCGCCGGCTCGAAACGCCGCGTTTGCGACAGCGGCCGCGCCGCGATCGCGCTCCGATCGCGACAGGCCTGTCATAGCTCGGCGGCGCGTGCGCGGACGCTGTCGGCTGCGCCGCCGCGCCGTCACTTCGGCGGCGCATCTTTGCGCGCGGCCGCCGCCGTGGCGCGATCGTCCTGGATCGCTTCCTCGCGCCGCTCGGCCGCGCGCCGGGCCGCCGCCTGCCGGCGCGCGATCGCCTTCTCGACCACCTCGCGCCGCTGCCGGGCGCGCAGGTGCGCCGCGCGCGCCGCCTCTTCGGCGTCGATCGCCGCCGCCAGCGCCCCCGCCCGGTGCCGCGCCAGCGCCTCGGCCGCTGCCGCCTCGCGCGCCGCCAGCCGATCCCAGAACCGCCGCCGCCCCAGCGCCTCGGCCGCCCGCTCGGCACCCCCGCCGCCCGTCCCCCCGTCGTCGCGTCGCGCTACGGCGCGGGCTGCCCGCACAGCCTCCACCTCGGCCGCAAGCCGCGCCGCCTCTTCCTCGGCCGCGCGACGGGCCGCCGCCGCCCCCGCGAGCGCCCGCTCCGCGGCCCGTTCACCCTCGACCCGCAGGTCGAGCAGGGTGTGCAGAACGCCCCGGGGAGCTGGCCCGTAACTCTTCATTGAAACTTGTGTTTTTGGATCCTACCCTCGACCTGCATGACCGCCACCTCCCACCTGCTGGCCGCGGCGCGCCGCTACCGCATCGAGCGGTACCTGACGGAAGGCGGGATGGGCGCGATCTACGTCGGCAAGAAGATCGGACCGGGCGGCTTCGAGAAGGAGGTCGTGCTCAAGCAGCTGCTGCCCGAGTACACCTCGCGGCCGGAGTTCCGCGATCTGTTTTTCCGCGAAGCGAAAATCTCCGGGACGCTCGATCACGCCAACATCGTCCACACCTTCGACCTCGTCGAGTCGGACGAGTCGCTGTTCATCGTCATGGAGTACGTGCGCGGAACCGACCTGCGCACGATCGTCCGCCGCGCCAAGCTGCGCCGCCGCGAGCTCGCGCCGGGCGCCGCGCTGCACATCATCCTCGAGGTGCTGGCGGGGCTCGCCTACGCGCACACGCGCAAGAACCCCGACGGCGCGTCGCTGGCGATCATCCACCGCGACGTCTCGCCTTCCAACATCCTCTGCTCGGTGCAGGGCGAGGTGAAGCTGTCCGACTTCGGCATCGCCAAGGCGGCCACGCATTCGTCGCTGTTCTACCGCGTGCGCGGCAAGGTCGGTTACATGTCGCCCGAGCAGGCGCGCAACGAACCGATCGATCACCGCACCGATCTCTATTCGGTCGCCGTCTGCCTGTACGAGGCGCTGACCGCCGAGCGGCTGTTCGTCGGCGATCTGAGCACGCCCGCTGACGTGCTCTACAGCCAGCTGATCGTGCCGCCGTCGCAGAAGCGCAAGCTGCTGCCACGCGCGCTGGACGTCGTGATGGCGACGGCGCTGGCGCCGAAGCCGGAGGATCGCTACCAGGACGCGGTGGCGTTCGCGGAGGCGCTGCGCCAGGTCGCCCATCGCCACGGCCTGGGATTCTCGGCGCCGCAGCTGGCCGAGCACCTGCGCCACATCCTGGGACGCGATCCGGATCTGTGGCTGAGCGACGACAAGGCCGCGCCGACCGGCGATCCGTCGACGCAGAAGATCGCGAAGGAGCTCGAGGGGAAAGAGGCGAAGTCAATAGGCGTGGTGATGGACGGCGCAAACTTATACGTCGTCGACAACGGCGACGTGGTAAGCCCAAAGGCACCGGTGAGCACGCGAAATCCCAAATCCGATCCGCTGCGCAAATTGTCTTCGCGATTCGATGCGGATCAGCTGGAGAGCGACGAGAGCGACGAGACGACCCGGCGTCAGCCCGATCCGTTGAGCGCCGCGCACGCGACCGCCAGCGGCGATCCGATGATCCCGATCGACGAAGACGACGAAGAGGAGATCCCGACCCGCACCTTCGAGCCCGGCGCGCTGGACGGAGGTGGGCAAGACGCGCAAGGCGGAGACGACGGCTTGACGCCGCCGCCGCCGCGGCAGCCGCTCCGCCCCGCCAAGATGAAGATGCCCGCCCCGCCGCCCCCGCCGGCGCGGCCCGCGCGTTTCGACAACGCGTTCATGCCGCCGCCGCCGCTGCCGTCCGAGTCGCCGTTCGAGGAGTTTCCGCCGACGCCCGCGCCCGATCCGGCGTTCCTCTCGGAGTCGCAGCAGGACGAGGGGGAGCCCGAGTTCTCGTCCGAGACGCCGCCCCCGGTCCAGCCGGCCGCGATGTTTGCGCCGCTGCCGGCGCCGCAGCCGTACGGCGGGCTGCCCCCGCCGCCCCCGCTGAACTTCGGGGGTCAGGCGGGACCGCCGCCCGGCCGCCCCGCCTTGCCCCGCCCGGGCGGCTACCTCGATCCGAGCTACGGCGCCAACCTGCACCTGCCGCCCGCCCCGCCCGCGGCCCCGGCCTTCGATCAGGGCGGCGGATTCGGCGGCGGCTTCCCCGAGACGGTCGACTTCGGGCGCAACTCGGCGCCGGTGGTCGTGCGCCGCTCGGGTCCGCCCGGCATCGTCGTGCTGCTGACGCTGATCGCCGGCGCCGCCGGCGGCGCCTGGCTGGCCGAGAAGGTGACCCACAACGCGGTGGCCGCCCTCGAAGCGTCGCAGCATTCAACCTCGGAGGCGTCGAAGGGCTCCGAACCTCCCGCGACGAAGTCGCCGGAAATCGCCCCGGACTCCGCCTCTAAACAAAGGAAATGATCGAGAAGATCCCGACTCGGGTCCTGGATGGTGCGGCCATCACCCGCCAGGCGGGCCGGGGCCGGCTCGTCGTCGTCAAGGGTCCGGACCGCGGCGAGACGATCGCGATCGCCGAGGCGCCGCTGACGGTCGGTTCGGGCGGCGGCTGCGACGTGCTGCTGTCCGATCCGACGATCTCGCGCAAGCACCTCGGCATCGATCCCGGTCCCGCCGGCCTGGTGCTGCGCGATCTCGGTTCGACCAACGGATCGTTCGTGCAGGGCTCGCGCTTCAACGAGCTGACGCTCGGCTTCGGCACCGAGGTGACGATCGGCAAGACGGTGCTGAAGTACCTGCCGACCGAGGAGGAGGTCGACCTGGCGCCCTCCGACCAGGAGAGCTACGGCTCGCTGGTGGGACGGGATCCCAAGCTGCGGCGGCTGTTCAGGGTGCTGGACGACGTGGCCGCCACCGAGGCGACCGTGCTGATCGAGGGCGAGACCGGCACCGGCAAGGAGCTGCTGGCCGAGGAGATTCACCGCCACAGCCCGCGCAAGGACGGCCCGTTCATCGTGTTCGATTGCGGCGCCGTCCCCGACGAGCTGATCGAGTCGGCGCTGTTCGGGCACGTGCGCGGCGCGTTCACGGGCGCCATCACCGACCGCCCCGGCGCGTTCGAGGAGGCCGACGGCGGCACGCTGTTCCTGGACGAGATCGGCGAGCTGGCGCCCGGCGTGCAGCCGGCGCTGCTGCGCGCGCTGGACAAGCAGTCGGTGCGGCCGGTGGGCGGGTCGACGTACACGCGCGCCTCGGTGCGGGTGGTGGCGGCGACGAACCGCAACCTGCGCGCCGAGATCGCGGCGCGCCGCTTCCGCGAGGATCTCTACTACCGCGTCGCGGTCGTGCGCATGTCGGTGCCGCCGCTGCGCGAGCGCCCCGACGACATCCCGCTGCTGGTGCAGCACTTCATGCGCCAGTTCCGGGGCGAGCGCCCGCTCGAGGTCGCGCCCGACGATCTGGAGCGGCTGCGCCGGCACGAGTGGCTGGGCAACGTGCGCGAGCTGCGCAACGTGATCGAGCGCGCCTGCGCCACCAGCCACGGCACCCGCCTGGAGCTGGAGGACGCGCTGGACGAGCGGCCGACCGCGAGCGCCGGCTGGGCGCCGCCGTCGGCGGTCAACGTCGACCTGCCGTTCAAGGAGGCCAAGGCGCGCGTCGTCGAGGCGTTCGAGCGCGACTACATCCGGGCCCTGCTCGAGCGTCACAACGGGAACCTGTCGGCGGCGTCGCGCGGCGCGGAGATCGATCGCAAGCACCTGCGCGAGCTGCTGCGCAAGCACGGCCTGCGCGAGTCGAGCGACTCCTGACCATGGGCGCGCCGCGCTGGTGGGACGAGCTGCGGGCGCGGGCCGAGCGCCTGGGCCGTGAGATCTCGGGCGGCGTATCGGGCGGCGTCGCCGACTCGGGGCACGCGGCGGTCTACTTGCGGCAGCTGCTGCGCGGCAACCGCGCGCGGCGCGCCTTCCGGTCGGCGATCCGGCGCGACGTCGAGCGCCGCGCGCCCCCCGCGCCCGGCCAGCCGCCGGTCCTGATCATCCACGGCTACCTGGCGACGCGCGGGTCACTGCACCTGCTGGAGAAGCACCTGACCATGCGCGGCCTCATCGTCATGAGCTACCCGCTGGGCGGGCCGCTCCTGAACGTCGGCGACATCCGCGACTCGGCCGGTCTGATCGCGCGCAAGGTCGAATCGATCGTCGCCCAGACCGGCATCGCGCGCGTCGACATCGTCGGCCATTCGATGGGGGGGCTGGTCGGGCTCGACTACCTGAAGCGGCTGGGCGGCCGCCACCGGGTGCGCCGGCTGGTGATGCTCGGGACCCCCGCGCAGGGGACCTGGTCGGCGCTGCTGGGGCTGGTGACCGCGCCGCTCGGGCTCGCCAGCCTGCAGCTGCTGCCCGGCAGCCCGTTCCTGCGCGAGCTGGCCGAGCGGCCGCTGCCGCCGGGCGCGGACGTGGTGTCGATCGGGGCGCTGCGCGACTGGCTGGCGCCCGTCGCGAGCACGGTCCTCGACGGAGTTCGGCACATTTCACTGCCTACGGGCCACTCCGGGCTGCTGGTCGACGCCGAGGTCGCCGAGGTGGTCGTCGACATCCTGAAAGCCCCGGATCCGGACCGTGCGGTTGACGTGACTTGAACGACAACTTAAAATTGCCAAGTTTTGAGCACCTTTAGGCCCCGCGACATGGCCGACGGCGGTGAAGGCGGACAAGAGGGCGCGCAGTGGGCGCTCCGCTTCATCTCGGGCAAATACCAAGGCGGCGAATTCCCGCTGCGGCCCAACCGCGAGATCATCATCGGCCGCTCGTCCGACCTCGACATGGTGCTGGTCGAGGACATGGTGTCGCGCAAGCACGCCAAGATCACGACGGACGATCAGGTCGTCACCATCCAGGACCTCGGCTCGACCAACGGGACGTTCGTCAACGGCGAGAAGGTCCGCAAGGCCGATCTGAAGGACGGCGACCGCATCCTGATCGGCACGTCGATCATTAAGATTGTTTTCGTGGACGGTGAGAACACCAGCCACCTGACCGAGACCGAGGCGCGCTCGAAGATGGCGGTGGCGGCCAACAAGCGCACCGCCGCGCCGAAGTCGATGGCGGGCAGCATCGAGGAGATCCCGCTGCCCGATCTGCTGCAGCTGCTGTCGACCAGCCGCAAGTCGGGCGTGCTGGTGGTCCACTCCGATCGGCACGTCGGCAAGATCTTCTTCCGCAAGGGTCAGATCTACTTCGCCAACCTGGAGAACCAGTTCAACGTCGGGCCGCGCAAGGCGCTGACCCGCATGCTCGGCTGGACGCAGGGCTCGTTCGAGCTGGAGCCGCCCGACGAGTCGGCGGTGCTGGAGGAGATGACCGACTCGACCGAGGCGCTGCTGATGGAGAGCATGCGCCAGCTCGACGAATACAAGGTCGCGGTCGAGAAGCTGCCCGACCTCGGGTCGCCCATCGGCGTGGCGCGCCCGCTGAAGTCGAAGCTGCGCGATCTGTCGCCCGAGGAGCTGGACGTGTTCCAGGCGGCGATGGAGGTGAAGACGGTCGGCGCGCTGTTCGATCAGTCCGGCCTGAACGACCTCGACATCGCGACCAAGCTGGCCCCGCTGTTCGAAAAAGGCTACCTCGTAGCGGGGTAAACAAGGTTGACACGGCGGCAGCGGGCCTGGGCGTACGCGGGCGTCGTGGCCGCGGTGCTGGCGGCCTGGCAGCTGCAGAAGCTGTCGTTCGGGCTGGCCATGCGCACGCTCGCGAAGCAGGCGCCCCCGCCGGTCGCGATGATCGACGCGCCGGCGGCGAACGCGGAGGTCGGGTTCGAGCTCACCGTGGAAGGGCGGGCGGTCCACGAGACGATCCGCGGCTGGCTCTGGCTGCTGTCGAGCGAGGCCGGGCATGACTGGAGACCGGAGGGACCGATCGCGACGGGCGCCGGAAGCTGGCGGCAGCAAGTCCTCCTCGACGGCCGCAAGGGGATGCACTACCGCCTCGCCGTGGTCGCTGGCGACGCCGCGCTGAACGACAAGCTCAAGCGACAGCTCTACGATCTGGAACACCCGCTCCCGTGGAGCTGGGTTCACGGCGACGAGCAGGTCCGCGGCGGCATGCGCGAGTGGCTCAACTGGCGGCAGGCGCCGCTCGGCGACGGGAAGACCTACCCGCCGCTCCCCGCGGGCGCCACGCTGGTGACGTTCGCCGACGTGACGATCGCGCGTCCGAATCCGATGATGGACGTGCCGCCGCCCATGGAAGGTCGGATCGCGAGCGTTCGGGTCAGGCGAGGCGGGCGATGAGGGCGCGGGCTTGCTCGGCCCAGCTGGAGGTCGTCGGCTCGAGCGCCAGGTAGCGTTCGAGGTGCGCGCGCGCCTGGGCGCGGCCGCCCAGGCGTTCGAGCGCGACCGCCAGGTTGAAGTGCGCGTCGGCGAATTCGGGATCGGCCTGCAGCACGCGCCGGAACTCCGCGACCGCCAGCTCGAGATCGCCCGACTCCAGCACCAGGTTCGCCAGGTTGAAGCGCGCCTCCGGCTGATCGGGATCGAGCGCCAGCGCCGCCTCGAACGCCTCCTTCGCGCGCGACGTGTCGCCGGCCCGATAAGCGAGGCCGCCCAGGTTGGTGCGCGCCGCCGCCAGCCCGGGATCCAGCGCCAGCGCCTCGCGGTAGCAGGACTCGGCGCGCGCCTCGTCGCCGCCCGCCGCCTCGGCGCGCGTCCCCTCGACGAACCAGTCGTACGCGCTGCGCGTCGCCGTGAACGTCGCCTTGGGCTTCGCGGGCGCCGTCTCCGCCCGGGCTGGCTCCGGCAGTGGCACCGCGGCGGCAGCGCCCGCCCCGGCGCCCGCCGGCGCCGGCGTGTAGCCGACCTTCCCCGCCAGCTCGGCGAGGCCGAAGTCGAACACGCGCTGGCCGCTCGGCTCGAAGGCGGTGTCGTCGTCGACGACGACCAGACGCGTGCCGTCGAACGCGACGCGCAGGCGGTCGAGCGGGCGGTCGAGGTGCGGCAGCGCGGCGCGCACGCCCTCGATCGCCTTGCGGATCTCGGCCGCCTTGAAGCCGCGGTCGACCAGCTCCTTGGCCGCCTTCACGCTGACCAGGTCCTGGAACGAGTACACCGGCTTGCCGCCCCGCCGGCCCGAGGGGCCCACGAACCCGACCTGCGCCCAGTAGCGGAGCTTGCTCTCGGCGATGTCCAGGATCTTCGCCGCGCCGCCGTAGCTGTAGGAGGCTTCTTCCGCCACGTCTACGTCCTTACGCGAACACCGCCTCGACGTCGATGTCGATGAACACCTTCGCCGCCTGCGAGCGGATCGCGACGTGCGTGCTGACCGAGCGAGGCGTCGCCCCCGCCACGCGCGCAGCCTCGCTCGCCGCCAGCGCCTCGATCCGCTCGCCCGCCGTCGCGTCCCCCTCCAGCAGCTCGGCCAGCCGGCGCGCCGTGCCGGCGTCGCAGGCGTCGCGCAGCAGCAGATCCAGCGACGGCAGATCGATGGTCAGCATGGTCGAGCCGAAGTAGGCGTCGCGGCCGGCGCGCACGCCGCGCTGCCCCTCGGAGATCACCTCCGCGCGCCCCAGCACCAGCTCCAGCGCCGCGCGCGAGATCCGCTCGCGCACCTCGCGCTCGAACAGCGCGATGCGCGTCGCGCGCGCCATCGGCCGGCGCGCCGCCACCGGTCCGCCGGCGTCCGGCGCGGCGGCCTCGGGCTCGGGCGTTCGCTTGCTCTCCGTCATGACGAAGGCCGGATCGTATCAGGAGTCGCGGTCACCACGCAAAAACCCGGCCTCACGCCCGACGCTAGTCCATCGGGACCCAGGACCCGAAGTTGTCCTTCGCGCGGTCGAAGCGCAGGCGCCGCTGTCTCTCGAAGATCCCGTCGAACAGGTCCAGGAGATCCCCGGGTCGGATCGCGACGGTCGGGTAGCCGCCCTCGCCGTCGGGCACCGCGATCTGCAGGCACGAGAAGCAGACGACGATCTCGATCGTGTCGGCGCCGCGCCGGGCCCGGATCGCGTGGTGGGGGTGGAAACAGAGCGCCATCAGCGTCGCGTCGTGGATCGAACGGTACAGGGTGCGGATCAGGCGCTCGCGCTGCGCGGGCGATTCCACGTCGACGGCGGCGCGGACGCTGACGTTCGGGTTGGTCGCCAGTCGGCCGGTGAACCGATCGGGTTCGTCGAGCGCCAGCACCTCCAGGCGATCGGCCTGCTCGAGCACGTCGATGGGAAACTTCTTCGGCAGACGCTCGCGCACCGTCGGGTCGCGCCCCTCCGGGTAGCGCGATCGGTGGCAGCCTCCCAGCGCTGGAAGCATCAACAACGCGAAGACCAGCCGGACGGCGACGCGCCTCATCTCACGGGGCCTCGGGGTGCCGCGCATCGAAGTCGGCCTCCACCCGATCGTTGGACTCGACGACGCCGCGCATGGCGTCCTGGTACGACAACGTGTAGTCGACGCTCAGGACGATGACGCCGCCGATGCCGGCCGCGAGCAGCGGCCAATCGTGCGACCAGCTGAGATCGTGCCGGCGCTGGTAGGCGGCGTAGAGCGGGACCGCGATGAGCGCCAGGCTGCCGAGCCCGATGGCGAGACGGACGCTGCCCGAGAGCGCCTGCCCCAGGTAGAACTGGCCGAGCCCCGGAAGCAACGACAAGCGCGTGGCCGTGTCCTTGCTCTTCCAGGGTTCGCGCCGCGCTTGGGCCGCGAGCGACGCCAGCGGCGACGCCGGCGCGGCGGCCATCAGCTCGCTCCACGCCTCGTCGCCCGAGGCGCGCGGCAGCCCGGCGGCCCCCGCGTTGCGATAGGCCCACCCCAGCCGGTAGAGCGTCAGCGGCCGCAGGGCAGTGTGGGGGTCGCGGGCCAGCAGCGTCTCCCACAGGTGAATGGCGCCGTCGGCGCTGCGCACGCGCAGGTCGTCGAGGTCGAGCGAGCCCGCCAGCGCCTGAAAGGCCGGCAGCTCGGTCACCACGGCCGCGACCACCGCCGCCGTGCTGGCAAGGTTGCGGTGCGGGGGCTGGAACCGGTAGCGATAGAAGCCCTCGGCCTGCATGAACAGCACGCGCTCGGCGGGCGGCGCGCCCGATGCCTCGACCGCGGCCGCCGTGGCCGCGAGGCGCCGCTGCGAGTCGGCGAGCACGGGGTCGTCGGGGCGGATCAGCGACGAGTGACCGCACGCGGTGGCGGTCAGTCCGGCGGCGAGCGGCAGAGCGGCCGCGAGCAGCCGGGCGTACGCGTTCACGGCGGCCAGGGTTGCGCGTTCGCGCCGGCGTGTCAAAACGCACGCCCGACGCGGATCGGCGCGAACCGCCGTCAACCCCGCGCTCCCACTGTGTTACCGTCATGATCATGGCGCCAGGCCTGGATCTCTCGAAGTTTCCCGTCCTGGTTGTGGACGATGAGTCTGACAACCTGGACGCGTTCCGGTTCAACTTCGGACGCAGCTTCAAGCTGTTGCTGGCGGGCAGCGGCGAGGAGGCGCTGGCGCTGGCGCGCGCCGAGGACGTCGCCGCCATCGTCACCGACCAGCGCATGCCGAAGATGACGGGCCTCGACCTGCTCAAGGCCGCGCGCGAGGTGCGGCCCGACGCGGTCGGCATCATCGTCACCGCGTTCACCGACGTCGACGTGCTGATCGAGGCGATCAACCTCGGCCGCATCTACCGCTACGTCACCAAGCCGTGGGACTCGAAGGAGCTGCGCGGCGTGCTGACGCACGCGGTGGAGCGCTTCGCGCTGGTGCGCGAGAACCGGCGCCTGGCCGAGCAGCTGTCGTCGTACGTCGGCATGCTGTCGAACGACGCCCACGACAAGTTCAACTTCGGCGCCATCGTCGGCGAATCGCCGGCGCTGCGCGAGGTGCTGGCGCGCGTCGAGCAGGTGGCGCAGACGTCGTCGACGGTGCTGCTGCGCGGGGAGACCGGCACCGGTAAGGAGATGGTGGCGCGCGCCATTCACATCAACAGCGCGCGCGAGACGCGCCCGTTCGTGCGCGTCAACTGCGCGGCGCTGGCGCCCGGCGTGCTGGAGTCCGAGCTGTTCGGCCACGAGAAGGGGTCGTTCACGGGCGCGATGGCGCGGCGGCTGGGGCGCTTCGAGATGGCCGACGGCGGCACGCTGTTCCTCGACGAGGTGGGGGACCTGCCGTCCGACGTGCAGGTGAAGCTGCTGCGCGTGCTGCAGGAGCGCGAGTTCGAGCGGGTGGGCGGCAGCGAGACCATCAAGGTCGACGTGCGGGTCGTCTCCGCGACGCACCGCGATCTCGAGAAGCAGATCGCCGACGGCACGTTCCGCGAAGACCTCTATTACCGGCTGAACGTGTTTCCGATCGTGCTGCCGCCGCTGCGCGACCGCGCCACGGACCTCCCCGTGCTGGCCGAGCACTTCGTGCAGAAGTACGCGCCCGCCGCCGGCAAGGCGGTGCGCGGGCTCGACGCGAGCGCGCTCGCCGCGCTCTCCGGCTATTCGTGGCCCGGCAACGTGCGCGAGCTCGAGAACGTCATCGAGCGCGCGCTGATCCTGGCGCGCGGCCCGGAGATCACGGCGGCGGATCTGGAGTTCACGCGCCGCCCGTCGGCGCCGGCCCCGATGACCGTCGTGACGGCGGGCGCGCGCGCGGCCGACGGCGGCCGCCCGCTCGCCGAGCGCTTGCACGAGCAGGAGCGCAGCGCCATCGTCGCCGCCATCGACGCCGCCCAGGGCAACATCGCCCACGCGGCGCGGGCGCTGGGCATCAACCGCTCGACCCTCTACTACCGCATGCGCAAGCACGGGCTCGAGCACCTCTTGCCGATGAAGGACGCGCCCACGCCTTCTTCGTCAGAAGGGGCCTGACAGCGGCCCCGGCTTCGGTCATGGTTCGAACATGAAGCTTCTGTTCGTCATGGATCCGCTGGCGCGCCTGCAGATCGCGGGCGACACGACGTTCGCGATCATGCTCGCGGCGCAGGCACGCGGTCATGACATCTGGTTCTGCGAGCCGCGCCACCTGTCGCTCGAGCACGCCGAGCCGGTGGCGCGCGCCTGGCCGGTGACCGTCCGGCGCGTCGTCGGCGATCACTACCTGCTCGGGCCGCAGGGCGCGGTGCCGCTCAAGAGCTGCGACGCGGTGTTGATGCGCAAGGATCCGCCGTTCGATCTCGACTACTACTTCGCGACGCTGCTGCTCGAGCGCGCGCGCGGCTCGACGACGATCATCAACGACCCGCGCGGCCTGCGCGAGCAGAACGAGAAGCTGGCGGTGCTCGAGTACCCGGACCTCTGCCCGCCGACCATCGTCACGCGCGAGACGACGCGGCTGCGGTCATTCCTGGCCGAGCAGGGCGGCGAGATGGTGGTGAAGCCGCTGGACGCGTCGGGCGGCTTCGGCGTGTTCCACGTGCGCAAGGGCGACCCGAACACGGGCGCGATCCTCGAGCAGGCGACG
>DATBHU010000247.1:0-3434 GCA_036557265.1 Polyangia bacterium | reverse complement strand
GAGCATCCGCCCGAGCGAAGCGAGGAAGGATGATCGACCGCTGCAACACCATGTTAGACCGCGCACCCCGCGATCGCTCGTTCAAGATTTTCGAGATCGCGGCTACTCCAGTCTCGCGCACGACAAGTCTCCGCAACGAGCCGACCAGCCGCGACGGCCGACCGAAGCAGGGTCGCAATGTCCACGATTCCGATCGGAACCTCTTCATCCCTCTTCCCCCACGCGATTCGTGCAGATGTGCCACTCCCTCTGTGGACCACAAAGGCCAAGGGGCCGTCCATGAAGAGTCCCTGGAACGAACTCGCCGTTCCAACTGCCACGGCGGTCAGACCCTCGATCCACCAAGAGAGGATCACAACGGGAAAGTCGGACCATCGATCGTCTGGGAAACCGCCAGCCGGACCTCGCAAGAACACCACTCCGGTGATGCTTCCCATCCGTGAACGGCTCAAGGAGGCGGTGTCTGCCACAACGTCGATCATGGGCGCGCGCGTGTCGGTCTAACGTCTTGGCGTTAACCCGCGGGCGCGCAAGCGCCCGTCGGGTTCAACGCCGGGTTAGCCAGGCGCCCCGAGGAAGATTGCGAGCGGATATCTAGCCTCCACAGCCGCCGCTTCAGACTCCATAGCCCGCAGAAACTCTGAAAACGAACCGGCGACCGGGCTGGCCTCCTCCGGTTCAGGAGCGCTGCCGTGCACGACAGCACCACTGTCGAGACTTACCGCAAGGTAGTCGTAGTCGGAGTGCACCGCGAGCATCACCGGAAAGTGTCGGTCCCAAAACGCGGTGACTTCGCGCTGCCAGTCCAGATCCCCTTCCGCTGCCTCAAGGCCCATGATTTCGATTTCGTTCCACCGGAACGCTGGACCGCTCGTCCGCGCGTAATCGTCGGCCGTCAGGAACCACGCAGTCTCGTCGGGGCTGCGGCAAACGTCGATGGCGGAGAGAAACGTCCGAATCTCGTTCGACAGACCGACGTACCGAGCGGAAATGGCTGCCGGCAAAAGTTCACGGGGGCGTGCGGCCTGGCGAACGATCCACCCGCGCCGACCGAGAGCTTCAAGCAGAGACAGCATTTGGCCACATCGAGATCTGGCTAACTTTGTATTGAGCCCCAAGGATACCGTTTATGCCAGCGGAGACGGCGTGGGCGTTTTCTAACGATTCCAAACGTCTGCGCGCGCGCATGGTGATCGTCGTCGCGTCGGGGTTGCTGCATAACGCAATAAGAGCTGCGGAGCCGAACGCCGCGGAGACCGCGATCGGCGACGGAGCGCTCAGAGGCCGAGGCCGAGCACGTTGCGCATGTCGTAGAGGCCGGGCTGGCAGCCGGCCACCCACAGCGCGGCGCGCACCGCGCCGACCGCGAAGGTGTCGCGCGTGCTGGCCCGGTGCGTGATCTCGATGCGATCGCCGTTGCCCAGGAACATCACGGTGTGGTCGCCGATGACGTCGCCCCCGCGCACGGTCTGGATGCCGATCTCGTTGGCGCTGCGCGCGCCGATGTCGCCGTGGCGGGCGTAGCGCGCCGCCGCGGCGAGATCGCGCCCCGACCCTTCGGCCAGCGCCTGGGCCAGGCTGAGCGCCGTCCCCGACGGCGCGTCCTTCTTGCCGCGGTGGTGCGCTTCGACGATCTCCAGGTCGTAGTCGGGGCCGAGCGCCCGCGCGGCGTCGGAGACCAGCTTCAACATCACGTTGATGCCGACCGAGTAGTTGGCGGCGTAGACCACCGGGATGCGCGTGGCCGCCACGTCCAGCGCCGCGCGCGCGTGCGTGCCGAGGCCGGTCGTCCCGACCACCAGCGCCACGCCGTGCGCCGCCGCCGTCGTCGCCACCGATTCGGTCACGCTGGCGCTGGTGAAGTCGATCCAGACGTCGGCTTCGCCCCGCGCCGGCAGCGCGCCGATCACCTCGACGCCCGTGCGCTCGATGCCCGCCAGCACGCCCGCGTCCTTGCCGACCGACACGTGGCCTGGACGCTCCGACGCGCCCGCCAGCACCGCGCGCGGCGTCGCCGCCAGCACGGCACGGATCAGCGAACGGCCCATGCGCCCGTCGGCGCCCAGGACGGCGATGCGTACGCGCCGCGCCACGCTCGCCAACCTACCCTTCGAGCAGTCCGAGCTCGTCGAGCTGGGCGCGCAGCTTGGTGCGGTGCTGCTCGGCGAGCGGGTAGAGCGGCGCCCGGATCTCCTCGGTGATCCGCCCCATCATCGCCAGCGCGGCCTTGACCGGGATCGGGTTCGCCTCGACGAACAGGCCCTCGCCCAGCGGCAACAGGCGGTAGTGAATCTGGCGCGCTCGGTTCCAGTCGCCCGCCGCAGCCGCGTCCCACATCGCGCTCATCAGCGCGGGCGCGACGTTGCTGACGACGGAGATGACGCCGCGCCCGCCCAGCGCGAACAGCGGAAACGCCGTCGCGTCGTCGCCCGACAGCACGGCGACCCGGTGGCCGATGCGCGCGATCACCTGGGACGCGCGCAGCGCCGATCCGGTCGCTTCCTTGACGCCGACCAGCTCCGGCATCTCCGCGAGCCGTTCGATCGTCTCGGGCAGCAGGTCCGAGGCCGTCCGCGACGGGACGTTGTAGACGACGGTCGGCAGCGACGCGGCCTGCATGATCGCCCGGAAGTGGCGGTACATGTGCTCTTGCCCCGGTCGGTTGTAGTACGGCGTCACCAGCAGGAGGCCGTCCGCGCCGGCGCGCTTCGCGGCCCGCGACATCTCGATCGCTTCGTGGGTCGAGTTCGACCCCGTGCCGGCGATGACGGGGACGCGCTTCGCGGCGGCCTCGACGACCACCTCGATGACGCGGATGTGCTCTTCGTTGGTCAGCGTGGGCGACTCGCCCGTGGTGCCGACCGGAACCAGCCCGTCGACGCCCGCGGCGATCTGATCGTCGACGAGGCGGCGCAGCGCGTCCTCGTCGAGCAGATCGCGCCGGAACGGCGTCACGAGCGCGGTGATGACCCCTTCAAACATCGCCTTCGTATATCACACCGCCCCGGCGATCGACGCCCCTGAGGGGCCCGCCCGGCTCACCCGGGCAGGCTGTCGTGACGACCGGCGCCGTCCATGCGATCCGGCTGCTGACGCGGAACTTCGAGCAGCGACGGCCGCACGATCGGGATGAACCGCCCGTCGCGCAGGCGGCCGGCCGCGACGCGCAGCGAGTGCAGCGCCGGAACGCCGAGCGCCGTTCGCCCCGCCGTCGACGCCAGCGCGATGGTCCGCGGCTCGGCGGCGATGCCGTCGGGCGTGTGCCGCAGCACCAGCATCTGCAGCGCGGGCGCGGTGACGTCGGGCGGCAGCCGCCATTCGATCTCGACGTCGTCGCCGTGCCGCTCGACGCGCAGCTCGGGCGTCTCCATCGGCGTGATGTCCGAGGGCTCGTGCGTCGGGCCGACGAGCGCGCCGATCCGCGCCTCGTAGAG
>DATBHU010000246.1:0-1501 GCA_036557265.1 Polyangia bacterium | reverse complement strand
GCACCTCGGTGGGATGATTGACGCGCCGCCACGCGATGTCGGTGACGTGCAGCAGGCCGTCGATGCCGCCGAGGTCCACGAAGGCGCCGTAATCGGTGATGTTCTTGACCACGCCGTCGATGACCTGGCCCTCTTCGAGGTTTTGCACTAGCTCCTGGCGCTGCTCGGCGCGGGTCTCTTCCAGCACGGTGCGGCGCGACACCACGATGTTGCCGCGGCGGCGGTCCATCTTGAGGATCTGGAACGGCTGCGGCTGGTTCATCAGCGGCGAGACATCGCGGATCGGCCGGATGTCGACCTGCGAGCGCGGCAGGAACGCGACCGCGCCGTCGAGATCGACGGTGAAGCCGCCCTTGACCTGGTTGAAGATCATGCCGGTGACCTTCTCGTTGCCCTGGAAGGCCTTCTCCAGCTTGCCCCAGCTCTCCTCGCGCCGCGCCTTGTCGCGCGACAGCACCGCCTCGCCGAGCGCGTTCTCGACGCGTTCGAGATAGACCTCGACGGTGTCGCCGACCTTGATCTCGGACTGCCGGCCGGGCCCGGTGAATTCGCGCAGCGCCACGCGGCCTTCGGTCTTGAGCCCGACGTCGATGACGGCGAGGTCCTTCTCGATCCCGACCACCGTCCCCTTGATGACGGAGCCTTCCTGCAAATGTCCGTCCCCGAACGATTCCTCGAGCAGCTTGGCGAAATCCTCGCGCGACGGCGCGGCGGCAGCGGTTTGAGCCATCAGCAAAAAACTCCGAGCCCCGGCGGTTGGAATGAAAGGGCATCCCGAACATGCGGCGGACCGCCGGCGTGACCGGCGGGCGGGGCCAGAACCAGACGTTCGGGACGATGTGCGGACGGGCGCCGCATGCGAAGCGCGCGAACGGGCTGTTCCTCCGACGACGAAACCGCGGTCAGCCGCGCTTTCGGCCCGTTCGGGCGGCCTCGACCAGCGCGACGGCGGCCCGGAATGCGGCGTCTATATCCAAATGCGTGGTATCGAGCAAGTGGGCGTCGGGCGCGGCTTTCAGCGGGGCGACGGCGCGCGCGCTGTCGCGCGCGTCGCGGCGCAGGATGTCGGCCAGCACCTCGCTTTCGCGCACGGTCTCGCCCTTGGCGCGCAATTCCAGGACGCGGCGGCCGGCGCGCACCTGCGGCGTCGCGGTGACGAAGATCTTCACCTCGGCCTCCGGCGCGATGACGGTGCCGATGTCGCGGCCATCGAGCACCGCGCCGGGGGGCGTGCCGGCAAACCGGCGCTGATAGGCGAGCAGCGCCGCGCGCACCGCCGGCAGCGCCGACACCACCGAGGCCGCTTCCCCGATGGCCTGGCCCTTGAGCACCGCCTCGTCGAAGCGCGCGGGATCGAGCGCGCGCGCCGCAGCGGTCGCGCGCGCGGCGTCGTCGAGCGGCGCGCCGGCATCGAGCAGCGCCTTGGCGACGGCGCGGTAGAGCAGGCCGGTATCGAGGTGGCGCAGCCCGTAGCGCTCGGCGAGCCGCTTGCCGAGCGTGC
>DATBHU010000245.1:0-9130 GCA_036557265.1 Polyangia bacterium | reverse complement strand
ACGTGCTGCCGGTCTTGATCGTCGACGACGCTTCGCCCGCCGCCTCCCGTCCATCATCTTCGATACAATCGACGACTGCATGAAGCGCGCGGGCTACGGCTGGGTGATCGCGATCTTCGTCGTCACGGGCTGCGGCGGTGGAACCGCGCGCCCGCAGGACGCCGGCACCGACGTCGCGGCCGGTCACGGTGGCGCCACGGCTGGACGCGGCGGTGCTGGTGGTGGCGGGGGTGGGAACGGCGGCACGACCGATCGCGGGGGCGCGGGCGGCGCGGGCGGCGTGGGTGGCAGCGCCGGCGCCGGCGGATCCGGGGGCGCGGCGGGGACGGGCGGCATGGGCGGCGGCGGCGGTGCGGCGGGCGCGGGTGGCGGCGGCGGCGGCGCGGCGGGCGCGGGTGGCGGCGGCACGGCAGGCACGGGCGGTCGTGGCGGCGCCGCGGGCGCTGGCGGTGGTGGCGGCACCGCAGGTACGGGTGGTGGCGGCGGCACGGCGGGCGCGAGCGGCCGCGGGGGGATGGCGGGGAGCGGGGGGAGCGGAGGAGCGGCGGGGACCGGCGGCGGTGGCGGAAACGCGGGTGCGTCAGGCGGTGGTGGTGCCGGCGGCAGCGCGGGCGGAGGCGGCGCAGGCGGACGAGGCGGCGCCGCGGGATCCGGCGGCGCTGCGGGGAGCGCCGGCGCCGGCGGAACCGGCGGAACCGCGGGCAGCGGCGGCACGGGCGGCACGTCCAGCCTGCGCGATCGCTTCCCGCCCACGCGACCCGCGACGATCACAGTGAACGGCACGATCACGAAGAGCGACAACGTCTGCGTCATCGTCGGCACCGCGGGCGGCTGCCTGGCGCAGAACTCGCCGCCGTG
This sequence comes from Polyangia bacterium, assembly GCA_036557265.1. GTDB lineage: Bacteria > Myxococcota_A > Polyangia > Fen-1088 > Fen-1088 > JADGRB01. The sequence goes on along the minus strand of DATBHU010000245.1, from coordinate 8,272 downwards.
CAATCCGGCGGGCGGCCAGACGAGCGTGATGCTCGACCTGACCATCGACGCGCAGGACAACATCACCGTCGAGGCGCCGTACCAGGACATGTGCGCGCCCGACTACTTCTGCGCGATCTCGGGACCCGGCTGTCCGATCCCGACCAGCTACCCGGTCCCGCTCGCGAACATGCGCTACCTCTACGATCCGCGCTCGACCGATCATTGCCGCCGCGACACGAGCGGCACCGCCATCCAGGTCGAGCACCTCGTCGACGTCTCGGTGGCGGCCAACGCGACGTCCCTCACCATCCGCCAGCAGTGCCACACGCGCATGCGCAACGACGGCACCACGCCGACGTCCTACGTGAACGATTCGCGCGACTGGACGACGGTCCTGACGTTCTGAGCGGCGCCGCGCGCGGCTGGCGTGGCCGGGTCATACTGGCGCGGTCCGATGAGCACCGCGCTCCAAACCGCGCCGCCCGCGCCGTCGCGCCGCGTGGCCGCGCCCGGGCCGAAGGGGCATCCGCTGTTCGGGATGCTGCCCGCGTTCCGCGGCGATCGGCTCGGGTTCCTGGTGCGCACCGCGCGCACCTACGGCGGTGTCGCGCGCTTCCTGGTGCGCGGCCATTCGGTGTTCCTGGTCAGCGCTCCGGCCGGCGTGAAGCACGTGCTGCAGGACAACGCCGACAACTACGGGCGGAAGACGCGCGCCGTGCATGAGCTGCGCAAGACGCTGGGCAACGGCCTGCTGACCACGACCGGGCCGGCCTGGTGGCGCAACCGGCGGCTCGCTCAGCCCAGCTTCCACAAGCAGCGGCTGGCCGGCTTCGCGGCCGTGATGTCGTCGTCGTCGGCCGACTTCGTCGAGCGGATCGGACAGCGGGGCGCGCGCGGCGCGCCATTCGACCTGGTGCCGGAGTTTTCGCGGCTGACGCTGCGGATCCTGGGCCGCTGCCTGTTTGAGCGCGATCTGACCGACGAGGCAGACGCCGTGGGCGGCGCGCTGCAGGTCGTCCTTCACCACACCATCGAGAGGCTCAGCGCGCTGCTGCCGATGCCCGGCGTGGTGCCGACGCCGAGGAACCTCCGCTTCCGCGCCGCCCTGCGCGCGCTGGATCGCGTGGTGCTGTCGCTGATCGCCGAGCGCCGCCGGGCCGGCGCGGATCGCGGGGATCTACTGTCGATGCTGCTCGCGGCGCGAGACGAGGAGACGGGTGAGGGCCTCGACGATCGGCAGCTGCGCGACGAGGTGATGACGCTCTTGCTGGCCGGCCACGAGACCACCGCGATGGCGCTGTCGTGGACGTTCTACCTGGCGTCGTTGCATCCGGGCGCGCGGCGCACGCTGGAGGGCGAGCTCGACGCGACGCTGGCGGGCGGCGCCGCCGCGGGCGGCGCGGATCTGCCGCGCCTGCGCTACACGCGCATGGTGCTCGACGAAGCGCTGCGTCTCTACCCGCCCGCCTGGGTGGTCACCCGCTCGGCCGACGGCGACGACGAGATCGGCGGCTTCACGGTGCCGGCCGGCTCGCGCGTGCTGGTCAGCCCGTACGTCACCCAGCACGACCCGGCGCTGTGGGAGGATCCGGAGGGCTTCGATCCCGAGCGCTTCGCGCCGGGCGCGGAGCGTGCGGAGGAGGAGCGCCCGCGCTACGCGTACTTTCCGTTCGGCGGCGGCCCGCACCTTTGCATCGGGGCCGGCTTCGCGATCATGGAGGCGACGATCGTCCTCGCCACCGTGGCGCGGCGCCTCCGCCTGGACCTGGAGCCGGGCCGCCCCGTCGGAGTCGACGCGCTGGTGACGCTGCGGCCGGCGCCCGGCATCTTCGTGACCGCGCGGCCGCGCTGACGCCGCCGTCAGTGGCGCGCCGCGATGTGCGGGCAACCTCGCGGCGATGATAGAGTGCTGCGGTCTGAACAGGCGCCGCGGTTGATCAGCCAGACGGTAGGAAGCTACAGACTCGTCGAGAAGCTCGGGGAAGGGGGCATGGGCGAGGTGTACCTGGCGGAGCACAAGTACATCGCCCGCCGCGCCGCCGTGAAGTTCCTCCTCCCGGAGCTGACCAGCTCGGCGGAGGTCGTGAGCCGGTTCTTCAGCGAGGCGCGCGCCGCCTCGCTGATCGAGCACCCCGGCATCGTCGAGGTGCTGGACTGCGAGGTCCACACCGACGGTCGCGCCTACATCGTGATGGAGTTCCTGAACGGCGAGAGCCTGCGCGGCTATCTCGATCGCGCCGGCACGCTGGACGGCGACCAGCGCGGCGGCCTGGCGATCTGCCGCCAGATGGCGGGCGCGCTCGCCGCCGCCCACGCGCAGGGGATCGTCCACCGCGACCTGAAACCCGACAACGTCTTCCTGCACCTCCCGGCCGGGCGCGCGCCCGAGGAGCCGGTCGTCAAGCTGCTCGACTTCGGGATCGCGAAGCTGCACGGCGGGCCCGAGGGCGGGTCGAAGACCCGCACCGGCCAGCTGCTGGGGACGCCGCTCTACATGTCGCCCGAGCAATGCCGCGGGGCGCGCCTGGTGGACAGCCGCAGCGACATCTATTCGTTCGGCTGCATCATGTTCGAGATGTTCTGCGGGCGCCCGCCGTTCGTGGCCGAGGGCTTCGGCGATCTGATCATGGCGCACATCTCGGAGGCGCCGCCCGATCCGCTCGGCTTCTCGCCCGGCCTGGGCGCGCCGCTGTGCCGGCTGCTGCTGCGCTGCCTCGAGAAGTCGCCCGACAAGCGGCCCGCGACCATGACCGACGTCGGCGTGTTGCTGGCCGAGGTGGGCGCGCCGGACGCGCTTCATCTGCGCGTCCCCGTGGTGCGCGGGCGCGCGGACGGGGCGGGCGCGCGTTCGCCGGCCGGCTTCGCGTCGCCGCCGGCCGCGGCCTCGACGCCGGCGCGCGCGTCGTCGCCGCAAGCGTTCGCGGCGACCGCCACCCCGGCGTCGTCGCCGGCGCCGGGCCCGATGCCGCCGCCCGCCGGCGCCGCGCCGCGGCCGCCCACCATCGCGCCGACCACGCTGGGCGGCGGCGCGACGGAGGTCGGCGCGACGGTGCCGTCGCGAAGCGTCCGGCGAAAGCTGGCGCTCGTCGCCGCGTCGCTCGCCGCCGTCGCCGCGATCGCCGTCGTCGTCATGCGGGGCCGCGACGCGGGCGTCGCCCCGCCCCCCGTCGCCGCCGCGCCGCGCCCCGCGCCGATGCCGGCGCCCGCCGCCGCGGCGGAGCCGGCGCCCGAGCACACGCCGCCCGCGCCGCCCGCCCTGCCGGCGGTGCCCGTGACCTCGGCGATCACCTTGACCGGGTTGCCCGACGGCGCGTCGGTCCGCCTCGACGGGCGTCCCGCGCCGTCGCCGCTCACCGTGCCGCGCGGGCCGCAGAGCCACCGGCTCGCCGTCGAGGCGCACGGCTACGAGCCGTGGGAGCAGGTGATCGACGGCGCGGCGGATCAGACGCTGGCCGTTCACCTCAAGCCGAGCGCGCCGGACGCGACCGCGGGCGCGATCGCGCCCGCCAAGGCGAAGCACAAGAATGAACGTCATCGCAACCCTGGGCACTTCAATGGCTTCAGCGATCTCTATTAAAAAAGGCGCGCGCATCGTCGCGCTGGTGCTGCTGTCGGTGGTGGCAGCGCCGCTCGCGGCGCGCGCGGAGCAGAGCCCGACCGAGAAGCAGGCGCAGGCGCTGCAGGTCGAAGGGCTGCGTCTGATGCAGAAGGGGGAGAACCGCCGCGCCCTCGAGAAGTTCGAGGAGGCGTACCGGCTGGTTCCGAGCCCGCGCATCCTGTTCAACCGCGGGAAGGCGCATCACGCGCTGGGCGACGACGTCGAGGCGCTGGCCGACTTCGAGCGCTACCTCGACGAGGCGCCGTGCGCGCCCAAGGAGAGCCGCGACGAGGCGACGCGCGTGATCGAGAAGCTGCGGCCGAAGCTCGCCTACATCGAGGTCCAGACCGACGACGCCGGGAGCGAGATCACCATCGACCTCCGCGGCGTCGGCACCGCGCCGCTCGCGCGGCCGGTGGTGGTGACGCGCGGCCAGCACGAGATCCGGGTCGTCAAGCCGGGGATGAACGACGAGGTGCGCTCGGTGTCGGTGATCCCGGGGCAGAAGCTGCGCGTGGTGATCAAGCTGGCGCCCACGGCCGAGAAGGCGCCCGCCGCGGCGTCGCCGCCGGTCGCGGCCGCGCCGGGACCGACCGCGTCCGCGCTGGCGACGTCGCCGGCGGGAGCCGAACCCACGCCGGCGACCACGTCCGTCGCGAAGCAGGCAGAGCCGCCCGCGCCGGCGGTGAGCGGCGGCAGGCCGTGGCAGATCACGGCCGGCTGGGTCGCGGCGGGGGCGGGCGCGCTGTTCCTCGGGGGCGGGATCACCGCGCAGGTGATGGCGTCGTCGAAGTACGACGCCTTCAACGCGGTCACGAACGCGCCCAACCGGACGGGCCAGTGCAACAGGATGGCGGCGGACAACGGCGGTGGGCCGTGCACGGGACTGCTGGATGCGGGCGACAAGCGGAGGCTGTTCGCGATCGTCGGCTACGTCGCGGCGGGCGCCGCGGCGGCGACCTCGGTCGCGTTGTTCCTGACCGCGCCTTCGCAATCCACGTCGCGGCGGGACGTCGCCGCGGCGTGCTCACCCAACCCGGCGGGAGTTTCATGCGCACTCGAGCTCAGCTTCTAGCCTCGTCGATCGACGGCCTTCGCGCGTACGCGCGCGCCGGGGTCGTCGCGCTCGCCTTCGTCGGCGGGCTGGCGTGCACGACGCCTCGCTCGACGCCGGTGCCGGACGGCGGCGGGGGCGCGGGCGGCGCAGCGGGCGCGGGGACCGGTGGCCGCGGCGGCAGCGCGCCGGGCGGGCACGGCGGCGGCGCCGGGATCGGCGGCAGCGTGGGCGGCGGCGCGGCGACCGGCGGCAGCGTCGGCGGCAGCGCGGGAGCGGGCGGCAGCGCTGGGACCGGGGGCAGCGCGGGAGCAGGCGGCAGCGCTGGGACCGGGGGCAGCGCGGGAGCGGGCGGCAGCGCGACGGGCGGCCGCGGCGGCAACGCGGGAACGGGCGGCAGCGCGGGAGCGGGCGGCAGCGCCGGAACGGGCGGCAGCGCCGGCACCGGCGGCAGCGCCGGGACGGGCGGCAGCGCCGGGACCGGCGGCACGGGCGGCAGCGGCTGCACGCTGAACGCGAAGCGATGCACCGGCAACCAGCCGGAGCAGTGCAATTCCAGCGGCGTCTGGCAGAGCAACGGCGCCGCGTGCACGAATGTCTGCAACCCATGCTCGACGGCGAACGGCACCTGCATGCCGGCGACCGACGGGACGAACTGCAACGACAACAACGCCTGTACCCAGATCGACAAATGCCAGGCCGGCGCGTGCGTCGGCATGAGCCCCGTCACCTGCGGGGCCCCGACGACGTGCCACGTCGCCGGGACGTGCGACATGGCGACCGGCGTCTGCTCGAACCCGAACGCGCCCGACAACACCACCGCCTGCAACAACGGGCTCGGCGTCTGCAAGACGGGCAGCTGCAGCACGCCGATCTTCACGCGCTTCGGCCTCGTCGTCACCGGGAAGGCGCTCAGCGCCGACGGCAGCGTCGTCGTCGGCTATTCGCCGTCCGTCCCGGTCTTCCGCTGGACGCGCGCCACCAGCTTCGTCGCGCTGCCGGGCTACAACGGCGGCAGCAACACCGACTGCGTGGTGGTTGGGATCAGCGCCAACGGCACGTACGCCGTCGGCGACTGCGTCAGCCAGACGGTCCCCGTCCGCTGGTCGGGCGCCAGCGCGCCGGTCAACCTCGGCCTGCCCGGCGGGTTCATGTACGGGTCGGTGGCCGCCGCCAGCACGGACGCCGCGGTCATGACCGGCTTCGTCGGCTCGACGACCAACGGCAACTACATGGGGTTGTGGCGGAACGGGTCGGGCCCGACGTTCCTGGCCGGCCCGCCCAACAGCAACAACCCCCGCGGGGCAGCGGTCAACGGCGACGGCTCGGTCATCGTCGGCTACGCCTACGACAATACGTCCGGCAGCACGCTGGGGTTCCGGTGGACGCAGGCGGGCGGGGCGGCGGCGATTCCGCTCCTCTCGGGCGACATGTACGCAGACGCGATCGATGTCAGCGCCGACGGCGTCAAGGTCGTGGGCTCGTCGATGAGCGGCGCGTACCTCTACGACGCGTCCACCGGGGTGATCAAACGGCTCGTCTACCCGGGCGACTCGGGCGCGTACGGCCGCGCCATCAGCGGGGACGGGACCACCGTCGCGGGCAACGGGAATTCGGGTATCTGGCTCTCCGTCAACGGCGGGACGCCGCAACTGCTGGGCGCCACCCTGGCCGGACTGGGCGTCGATCTGAGCGGGTTCTCGCTGACGGACATCTACGACCTGTCGGCGAACGGCAAGGTGATCCTCGGCAACGGCTTCATGGCGGGCGGCGGCGCCGACGAGGGCTGGATCGTCGTCCTTCCGTAGCGGTGGAATCGATTCCAGATCGGTGATCCGCGGCCGGGCGATCCGTGCGAGGGTTGCGCCCATGCGAAGCGCACAGCGAACCTCCCTATCTTTCGGTCTCCTCGCGACCGCGGTCCTCGTCGGGGGCTGCATCATCCACGACAGCGGCGCGGGCGGCGGCGCCCCGGTGGGCGGCGCGGCGCTGCCGGCGTCTGATCAGAAGCCGCTGCGCCAGGCGGGCGCGGCCGCGCACAAGCGGATCGGGACGGCGCTGATGAGCGGCCAGCTCGGCAACGGGCCGGAGCGGGCCCTCATCGTCCGCGAGTTCGATTCGATCTCGCCCGAGAACGAGATGAAGTGGGAGGCGGTGGAGCCGCGGCCGGGCGGCTTCAGCTTCGATGCCGCGGATCGGCTGGTCAACTTCGCCGCCGAGAACGGCATCCGCATGCGCGGCCACACGCTGGTCTGGCACCAGCAGCTCGCCTACTGGGTGAAGGGGCTGAAGGCCGACGCCCTGCGCGCCGCGATGGCGCGGCACATCCAGAACGTCGTCGGCCACTGGAAGGGGCGGATCGCGCAGTGGGACGTGGTGAACGAGGCGATCGCCAACGGCGACAGCGGGGCGCTGCGCGAGGATTCGCCCTGGACAGCGCTGGGGCCGACGTTCATCGACGAGGCGTTCCGGCTGGCGCACGCGGCCGATCCGAACGCGGAGCTCATCTACAACGATTACGAGATCGAGGGCGGCGACACGCCCAAGGGCCAGGCCGCCTACGCGCTGTGCAAGCGGCTGAAGGAGGCCGGCGTGCCGATCACCGGCGTCGGCTTCCAGATGCACGTCGATCCGCGCCAGTGGCCGTCGGCCGAGACCATCCGCCACAACATGGAGCGCTACGCGGCGCTCGGGCTGACCATCGAGTTCACGGAGGTGGACATCCCGGTGGGCGCGCTGCCCGGCGACATCGACGCGAAGCTGCAGAAGCAGAAGGAGATCACCAAGGAGATCGTCGCCGCCTGCGTCGCCGTCGACAAGTGCACGGGCGTGACGTTCTGGGGCGTGAGCGACTCGCACTCCTGGCTGAACAGCGCCGAGTGGGGCCAGCTGCGCGGCCGCGGCCCGCACTACCCGCTGCCGTTCAACGCCAGCCTGCAGGCGAAGCCGATGGTCTCCGGCATCATCGAGGCGCTGGAGAAGCGGTAGCCGCGTCGGCGCGAAGCCGCCGCCTGCTTACCAGGCGGTCATCGGGCCGAGGTTGTGGACCCGGGTGAAGCCGTGCGCGCGCAGGATCTCCGCGGCGCGCGAGCTGCGGTGGCCGCTGCGGCAATAAAGGACCAGCTCGCCGTCGCGCGGGCCGACCTCGGCGAGGCGGCGATCCAGCTCCTGCACCGGGATGTTGACGGCGCCGGGCAGGTGGCCGCCCGCGTACTCGCCGGGCGAGCGCACGTCCAGCAGGCGCGCGCCGGCGGCCACCAGCCGGCGCGCCTCCGGGCCCTGGAGCTCGCGCCCGCGCCCGAACACGAGGTAGAGCCCGATCGCGACAGCGAGCAACGCGCCCAGCGCCAGCAGCGGCCGCATCATCGCCATCGAGATATCACGGATTCGACGGCTTTTCCGCGTCGTCGTCGGCGGGCGGCGCCGCGTTCTCCTCCGTCCCCGACGGCTCTCCGCCGCCCTCCGGGTTGGCGATCTTGGAGTCGAGCACCTGCTTGGCGTGCGCGGCGCGCAGCGAGCTCTCCAGGTCCGCGGCCCACCGCTGCTGGACGACCGCGATGACGGCGGAGCTGCCGGGCGTCAGCGACGACTTGATCTCGTCGATCTGGCTGCGCGGGATGCCGACCGCGCGGCCGGTC
>DATBHU010000244.1:0-45959 GCA_036557265.1 Polyangia bacterium | reverse complement strand
ATCTCGGCGCCCGTGTTGCCCGCGCCGATCACCAGGACGCGCCGGCCCGCGAACGCGTCGCCGTTGCGATACCCGGCGGCGTGCAGCAACGTGCCGCGGAAGCGCTCCTGGTCGGGCAGCCGGTCGGGGTTCGGGGCGCGGTTGAGCCCGGCCGCCACCACGACGGCGCGGGCCCGGTAGACGGCGCGCGCGCTCTCGACCACGAAGGCGCCGCCTGCCGCGTCCACGCTCACCCGGCGCACCGGCTCGCCCGTGCGCGGCGCGATGCCGAAGTGGGCGGCGTAGGACTCGAGGTACGCGACGACGTCGGCGCGCGACGGGTAGCGCGGCAGCGCCCGCGCGAACCCGAATCCAGGAAGCTGCGACTGCTGCTTGACGGTGTGCAGGCGCAGCCGGTCGTAGTGATGCCGCCAGGAATTCGCCAGCGACGCGCCCGCCTCCAGCACCAGTGCCTCGACGCCGCGCTGCTCGAGGCAGGCCGCGGCCGCCAGGCCGGCCGGACCGGCGCCGACGATCAACGCCGGCAGCGGCGCGCCCGGCGCATCAGGGAAGTCGATCGACGCGGTCATGTCCGGCCGATCATAGCCGCGAAAGTCGCGATGCTATGGTCTGCGGCCATGAAGCTGCTGATCGGCAACAAGAACTACTCGTCGTGGTCGCTGCGCTCCTGGTTGCTGCTCGCGCAGCTGGAGATTCCGTTCGAGGAGGAGAAGCTGAGCTTCAACGACCCGGCGTTCAAAGCGCGCGTCGGCGAGCACTCGCCGGCCGGCCAGGTGCCGGTGCTGATCGACGGCGAGGTGGTGATCTGGGACTCGCTGGCGATCGCCGAATACATCGCGGAGGCGTTCCCCGAACGCGGCGTCTGGCCGCGCGAGCGCGCGGCCCGGGCGCGGGCGCGATCGATCTGTGCCGAGATTCACGCCGGTTTCGGGGCCCTGCGTGACGCCATCCCGATGAACTGCGAGCTGCGCCTCGACTGGGCGCCGCGCGATCTCCGGGTCCAGCGCGACATCGCCCGCATCGTCGCCATGTGGAGCGATTGCCGCGCGCGCTTCGGCGCGGGCGGTCCGTTCCTGTTCGGGACGTTCTCGGCGGCGGACGCCTACTACGCGCCGGTCGTGCGGCGCTTCCTCGGCTTCGACGCCGCGCTGCCGGCGGTCGCCGCCGACTACGTCGCCACGATCGACGCGCTGCCGGCGATGCGCGACTGGATGGCCGCCGCGCTCGCCGAGCACGACTACTTCGGCGAGGACGAACCGTACCGCGCGCCGCCGGCGCGCAAGTAGGAGGGACTCGGCGATCGGGTTAGGCTGCGCCGCATGGCCTGGGTGAAGGTCCCTCCCGAGAACCACCCGCTGTTCCACGCGGCGCTGCCCAAAGACGCGCGCGTCGAGACGATGAAGATGTTCGGCGGCGTGGCGGCCAAGGTGAACGGCCACGTGTTCGCGGGCCTGTTCGGGCGATCGACGATGTTGCTGCTGCCCGAGCCCGAGCGCGCCGAGGCGCTCGCGCTCGACGGCGCGGCGCCGTTCGATCCGATGGGCGACGGGCGCGCGCGCAGCGACAAGGTGATGCTGCCCGAGCGCATGATGCGCGACGCGGCGGCGCTGCGGGGCTGGATCCGGCGCGCGTTCGAGGCGGCGGCCGAGCTGCCGCCCAAGGCGGGCAAGGCGCAAGCGGCAAGAGCGAAGACGGCCCGAGCGGCCAAGCCGGCCGGAGCGGCCAGGCCGGCGCGCAAGCGGCGCTGACCCGGGCGCGGCGGTCAGTGGATGTCGGGCTCGCGCGGCGGGACGGCGCGGAACTGCACCAGCAGCACCAGATCGTAGGCCGCCTTCAGCACACCGCCCACGACCAGCGGCCATCCGAAGCTGCTCCTCTCCAGCAGCGCGCCGGCGAGCAACGGCGCCAGCCCCGCCGCCAGGCTGCGGGGGACGTTGGTGACGCTGGACGCGGCGGCCCGCTCCTCGGGCGGGACCACCGCCATCACGTAGGCCTGGCGCGCGGGCACGTCCATCTGCGACACCGCCGTGCGCAGCAGCAGGAACGTGATGGCGAGCGGCGCGGTCGGCATCACGCCGGCCAGCACCAGGAAGACGTTCGACGGCAGGTGCGTGTAGACCATGGTCCGGACCAGGCCGATGCGCGCGGCGACGCGCGGTGACAGCACCTGCGAGAACGCGCTCAGCATCCCGGCGACGAAGAACACGCCCGCCGTGGTGCGCGCGTCGAGCTGGAAGCGGCGGTGCAGCCAGAGCACCAGCAGCGACTGCACGACGAAGCCGCCGCCGAACGAATCGACGCTGAACAGCGCGGCCAGCCGCAGCACCACGGCGCGCGACTCGGCGAGCGGCGCCCGGGCGCGCTTGTCGGGGTGGAGCTCGAGCGCGGGCGACAGACGCTCGTAGACCGCCGCCGCCACCACGGCACACACGGCGTAGAAGAAGAAGACGCCGCGCTCGGCGGAGACCAGGGTCACGCCCGCGCGGGCGGCGGCCCAGGCGGGGAGCCCGCTCGCGAGCGCGCCGAGCGACGCCGCCAGCGAACCGACCACGTTGTACCAGGCGAAGGCGGTCGTCCGCGCCGGCCCGGCCACGGTGTGCGCGAGGGCGGCCTGCTCGGTGGGGAGGAACACGCTGACGTCGCCCGCCGACGGGTTCAAGGTGCCGGCGACCGCGACGATCAGCAGCGGCCAGAAGGCGGTGAGACCGGCGAAGCCGAGCCCCGTCAGCGCCATCAGCGCGGCCGCGCCGAGCAGGATGCGGCGGCGCGACAGGCGGTACCCGAGCAGGCCGACGGCCAGGGTGACGGCCGCCGAGCCCAGCAGCGTGCCGGTGACGATGGCGCCGACCTGGAAGGCGCCGAACCCGAGGCCGGTCAGGTAGGTCGCCAGCGTGATGCTGACGAGGCCGTCGGCCACGCCGCGCACGCCGCGGGTCAGGAGCAGCTTGCGCGCGTCCGTCATGGCGCCTGAATTATCATCTCGGGAACCCTCGAAGGGTTCCCGAACCCTCCCACGATGGTACGCGGCGAGCAAAGCTCGCCGACTCCCCACGCGTTACACTGCAGGCGTGCCCGCGCCGGATGCTCTCATAATCGCCGCGATCGACGTCGAACCGCTCTCGATCCCGCTGCGCGAGCCGTTCGTGATCGCGAGCGGGCGGATCGACACGACGCGCGCGGTGCTGGTGCGCGCGACGCTGGAGGGCGCGGGCGGCAGACGCGCGACCGGGCTGGGCGAAGCCGCCGCGCTGCCGCCGGTGACGCGCGAGGATCAACCGGAGCTGCTGGCCGACCTGGGCGCGGCGGCGGCGGCGCTCGTCGGCGCCGGCGTCGGGCGCGCCATCGACGCGATCGTCGGTGAGGTTCTGCCGGCCAGCGCCGCCGCGCGCGCCGGTCTGGAGGCGGCGATCGTCGACGGAGCCGCACGGCTCGGGGGCACCCCGCTGTACGAGGCGCTCGGCGGCCGGCGCCCGTACGCGACGGAGCTGCGGACGGACATCACGTTGCCGATCGCCGATCCCGAGCGGATGTCGGCGGGCGCGCGCGCGCACCGCCAGGCGGGGTTCGACACCTTCAAGGTGAAGGTCGGGCGCGACTGGCGGGCCGATCTCGCCGCGCTGCGCGCCGTCGCCGGGGCGGTGCCGGACGCGCGCTTCCGGCTGGACGCGAACGCCGGGTTCACGGCGGGCGACGCGCTCGCCCTGCTCGACGCCGCCCTCGGCGACGGGCTGACGATCGAATGCTTCGAGCAACCCTGCGCCGCCCGCGATCTCTCGGGCATGGCCGAGGTCGCCGCGCGCTCCAGCGTGCCGGTGGTCGCCGACGAATCGTTCCGCAGCTTCGACGATCTGGAGCGAATCGTGGCCGCGCGCGCCGCCCACGCGGTCAATCTGAAGCTCGGCAAGCTGGGCGGTCTGCTGGCCACCTTCGCGCTCGCGCAGCGCGCCCGCACGCTCGGCCTGCGCCTGATGGCGGGCGCGATGGTCGAGACGCGCGTCGGCCTGCTCGCGATGGCGCACGTCGTGGCGGCGCTGGGCGGCGTCGACTGGGTCGATCTCGACACCGCCTTCCTGCTCGCCGACGATCCGTTCAGCGGCGGCTGGAGCTGCGACGGCCCGCGCATCCGGCTCGCGGCGGATCCGGGGCTGGGCGTCGGGCTGCGCGCGGCTGCATTCCCTCTCCCCTAGGGAGAGGGTCAGGGGTGAGGGGCCCTCCCCTCGGGCCGTCGGCCCTCGACCTCTGCCTGCGGGAAAGGTGGATCAGGCGGCGCGGCGGTGGGCGCGCCCAGCGGGCCTCTTGGCTTTGCGCGCGCGGGCGGGTTTCTCGCGGGCGTTGGTGTTGGCGGCCAGGCTCTGGCGCAGCCGCTGCATCAGGTCGGCCACCGCCGCCTTCGGCTCGCCGGGTCCGATCGCGCCCAGGCGCGGCTTCGCCCCCTTGCCCTTGATCTTCGCGTTGATGATCGCGGACAGGTTGGCGGCGTACTGGTCCTTGTACTGTTCGGGCTTCCAGGGGCCGGACAGGCCGTCGACCAGGCGGGCGGCCAGCTGCATCTCGCTGTCGCGCAGCCCCTTGCCGCTCGGCGTCTTCACCGAATCCGTCGCCGCCAGATCGTCCGCCAGCCGCAGCAGCGTCAGCACGAAGACGTCGTCTTTCACCGACAGCGCCGCCATGTGCTGCGACTGCCGCAAGATCAGCTGCGCGACCCCGATCTTCCCGGTCTTGCGGATCGTCTCGCGCAGCAAGGCGTACGCGCGATCCGCCCCCTTCCCCGGCGCGACATAGTAGGGCGTCTCGTAGTAGCGCGGATCGATCGCCGACGCGGGCACGAAGCTCAGCACGTCGATGGTGTCGGTCTTCTCCAGCGCCGCGCGCTTGAAGTCCTCCTTCGTCAGCACCGCGTACTCGCCCTTCTCGTATTCGTAGCCCTTGACGATCTGGTCCCACGGCACCGGCTTCGCTTCGCGCTCGCACACGCGCTCGTAGCGAACCGGCGCCTCGTCCTTTTCGTGCAGCAGGTGGAAGCGTGGCCGCTGGTTGCGGACCGCGGTGACCAGCTGAACCGGAATCGTCACCAGCCCGAAAGAGATCGCCCCGTTCCAGATCGCGCGCGCCATGCCCGCCCTCCCCTTTCTCTACCGGCGAATCTAACGCCGTTTGACGTCTCTGCGCCCCGACGGCCGAGGCTCGTCCGCGGACCTCGTCCGCCCGCCGGCCGAGCTGACCTGGGAGCGTCGTTGCTGCTGCTATCGCCGGCCGCCCACGAACGCGCGCGCCTCGCGCGCCAGCGCGACCCAGCGCGCCGCGCCGCCCGCGACCGAGATCCACTCCTTCATCAGGCGGCCGTGCCCCGGATCGAACGGCCGCCCGACGCCGGCCGCCGTCATCTCCTCGACGCGCGCCCGCGGCAGCTTCACGACCAGGTTCCCCTTCACGCACATCGCGAAGATCCTGCCGTCGACGTTCAGCACCGCCTTCGAGCTGAACATCTTCCCCAGCCCGACCCGACGGTCGGCGGCGAAGGCCTTCACGACCGGCAAGAAGGCCGGGTCGAGCGCGGCCGCCGGGGCGGCGGCGCGCGGCGGCCTGGCGGGCTTCGGCTTGCGCGCGCGCTTCATGGGGGGCGACAGGGTGTCAGTGAAGCGCGTTGAACGCCGCGTCCGCTTCGGCGAGCTCGCGCTCGAAGCGATCGGCGACCGGACCGGGGTTCAGCAGGCGCGCATATTCGACCCGCTCCTCGTCGGGCTGATCGCCGTACCAGACGCCGACGACGAGCGCGTCACGCTCTGCGCCGGCGCCGAAGATCCCCTCGCGATCGAGCTCGCGCAGCGCCGCCACCGCGCTGTCGAACACGAGCTTCACCGCCGCCTCCCCCGCGGGCGAGTCGTCGTACGGATCCGGACCGTCGTCGCGCAGCGCGCCCGACTTCGGCAGCAGCCCGTCGCCCTCGGCGTGCAGCGGCGAATCGCCCGGCGACCAGCGCAGCGATGCCCGCCGCAGCGCCGGATCGCCGCCGCGCTTGCCGACGGCCGCCGCCGTCGCGCGCGCCAGCCCCTCCTCGGTGCCTGCGGTGACCATCAAGTACTCGGCGCACGGCGCCGTGTAGAGGCCGAACGAATAGAACCGCTCGCCCGCATGCGCGGCGCGCAGCGTGCGCCACGCCGCGCGCAGCTCGTCGGTCAGCGTGGCGCGGAACCGCTTCGCGTCGATGGCAGGCATGCGCGCGCGATTATCGATCAGATCGAGCGCCGCGGGCGCACGGCGAGCGGCAGCGAGCTCCCGCGCGGCAACATCGTGACGCCCACCTGGGCCGACACGTCGACGCCCGGAACCACGGCCAGCTCGTAGGCGCGCACGATGCGGGTCAGCACGTAGTGGCTCTCGTGGAGCGCGAAGTGGTTGCCGATGCAGGTGCGCGCGCCGCCGCCGAACGGAAAATACGCGAAGCGCGGCAGCCGCGCCTCCATCTCGCCGGTCCAGCGTTCGGGGCGGAAGGCGTCGGGATCGTCGTAGTGGCGCGCCGAGCGCTGCACCGCCCACTGCGGGATGATCACCTCGGCGCCGAGCTTCAGCGCGACGCCGCCAATCTCGCACGGCTCGAGGACAGTGCGCGAGATCCGGTGGGCGGGCGGGTAGAGGCGCAGGCTCTCGCGCATGACCCGCTCGCTCGCGCCGGCGTCGCCGGCGGCCGCGACCACGGCGGCGGCCCGCGGGTGCTGGGCGAGCAGGTAGAACGCCCAGGTCAGCGCCGCCGCGCCGGTCTCGTGCCCGGCGAAGAACATCGTCACCACCTCGTCGCGGATCTGCCGCTCGTCGAGCGGCTGGCCCCGGTCGTCGCGCGCCTCCAGCAGCAGCGACAGCAGATCGTCGTCGTCGCCGTCGCCGTCGGGCCCGCCCCCGCCGCCGCGGGCGGCGCGCCGGCGCCGCGCGATCAGGGCCGTCGCGAAGGCATCGAGCTCGGCCACCGTCTGGCGGAAGCGGCGCCCCGGCCCGGTCGGCAGCCGCGACAGATCGACCATGTAGCCGGGGTGGCCCAGCGCCACCGACAGCCGCCGAAACGCGGCGAACACCAGCCCGCCCGCCATCGCCACCGGCCGCGCCACGAAGTACTGGTGGAACTCGTGCAGCGCCTCCGCGGCGGCCACCACGTAGGGGCGCCCGGCCGCCATGTCCTCGCCGAACAGCGCGTGCGCGAGCACCTCGAAGCAGAAGTCGGTCATGTCGCGGTGGATGTCGCGCACGCCGCCGTCGCCCCACGCCGCCAGCAGGCGCGCCATCGCCGCTTCCATGTAGCGGCGGTAGCCGTGAACGCGGCGCTTGTTGAAGGCGGGCTGCAGGATGCGCCGCTGCTGGCGCCACAGATCGCCGTCCGACGTCAGCAGCCCGCGCCCGAACGCCGCCAGCGTCACGCGCAATCCAGACGACTTGCCGAAGCTCGCCTGCTTGCGCACCAGGATCTCCTCGATCAGCGCCGGATCGGTGACGACGTAGACGGGGTAGCGCCAGATGTGCGTCGCGACCAGGCCGCTCCGCCGCTCGCACTCCCGATAGAAGTCGAGGATGTTGCCCTGGAACGCGCGCGCGCTGCCGGACAGCCAGTCGGACGCGGTCGCTACCTGGGCGCGCATGCGAGCTCGCGGGGCGGGCGCCGGAGATCCCAGATGACGCCCAGCTTCTCCAGCGCGAGCAGGACGTACAGCGTCAGGTCGATCTCCCACCAGCGGAAGCCCTGCCGGGCCGCGGTGGGATAGCGATGATGGTTGTTATGCCACCCCTCGCCGTTGGTCAGGAGCGCCAGCGTCAAGTAGCGGTGATACGCGGCGGTGACCAGCAGCATGCGCACGAAGTAGGCGCCGACCGCCAGGCCGAACCAGCGCAGCGACGCACCGCAGGCGATCACGCCGGCGACGGCCGCGACGTGCACCGACCAGAACGGGAAGGTGGCGGGGCGAAAATAGGAGCGCAGCCGGCGGATCGTCACTTCCGGTTGGAGAATGCCGGGGCGGCGGCGAAGTTCCGGCGGAAAGCCGCCTGCCCGTCACGCGCTTGTTTGCCGCCGCGGCCCCGTCACGGGCTAGACTGCGACTCGCCGTGGACCACCCGACCTGTGGCGTGTGCCAGACCCTGACCAGCCCCGGCCTCTACGAGGACGATCTCTGGTCGATCCGTCACGCCGAGCCCGCCGGCGTCCCCGGCTGGATGCTGCTGATGACCAGGCGGCACGTCGCGGGGCCGGCCCACTTCGACGATCGCGAGGCGGCAGTGTTCGGCGTCGCCCTCCGCCACTTCGAGCGGATCCTCGAGGAGGTGACGGGCGCGCTGCGCATCTACACCGCCGCGATGGGCGAGAGCCACCCGCACTTCCACGCCCACATGGTGCCGCGCTACGCGATCATGCCGCGCGAGGCGAAGGCGTGGAGCGTGTTCGACCTGCAGCGCGCGGTCGGCGCCGGTGAGATCCCGATCGATCGCGCCGAGATGGCGCGCGTCTCGGCGGCCTACCAGCGGGCGCTCGCGGCGGCGCCGCGGCCATGGTGACGGGCGCGCTGCTGCTGGCGATCGCAGCAGCGGCGGCGCCGCCGGCGCCGGCGGCGCCGCCGCCCGAAGAACTGTCGCTCGAGGCCGAGGCGGACAGGATCACGCGCGTCACCCAGCTGAACCGGCAAGCGCTCGACGAGATCAAGCGCGGCGCGCTGGCCGCGGCGCGGAAGCACCTCGTCGAGGCCGATCGACTGGCGGCGCCGCTCCGCAGCCACCCGATCGTCGCGCGAACGGCCCTCCACCTGGGCGCGGTCGAGGCCCTCACGGGCGCCCCGCAGAAGCGGGTGGACGAGCTGGTCGCGAAGGCGATCCAGGTGCAGCCGGACATCCAGATGACCAAGCAGCTCGCGACCCGCGCCGACGTGATGGCGGCCTACGCGTCGGCGCTGGAGAAGGCGCGCTGCGAGAGGTTTCATCGCTCGGTCTGGAGCTGCCCGTGGACGGAGGACAACCCCGATCTCGATCCGCCGAAACAGGTGGCCGCCTTCGAATGTCCGGCGCGCGATGAGGTCCCGGCGGCGAGGCCGGTCGTGATCCGCTGCGTCGCCAACCCCGCGCTGCCGGTCGAGCGCGCGACCCTCTTCTACGCCGCCCCCGCGGCGCCGAAGTTCACCGCGCTGAAGATGCGCCGGAACGAACGCGGGTGGTGGGCGGCCACGATCCCGGGCGATCGGGTGGGCCCGAGGTCGATGAGGTTCTACGCCGAGGCGCTGGATGCGCAGGGGCACCGGGTTGCGTCGGTCGGCACGGAAGCCTCGCCAGGGATCTTCCTGGTGCACACGCCCGACTCCTGCTTCTGCAAGGGGCCCGATCTGGGACAGCCGACGGCCGCGCGGCGCTGACTACGCGGCCGCCGCGAAGCGCTGGCGGTATGCCGCGGGCGTGACGCCGAGGCGGCGCGTGAACACGCGCCACAGCGTGCTGGCGTCGCCCAGGCCGGTGCGCGCGGTGATCTGCTTGAGCGGCAGCGACGTCTCCTCGAGCAGCCGCCGCGCCTCCTCGACGCGCAGGCGGCGCACCAGCTCCGCCGGCGATTCGCCCAGGTGCTCGCGGCACCAGCGGCTGAGCGAGCGCGGGCTGACGCCCACGCCGGCGGCGATCCGCTCGACGGGCAGCGCCTCGTCGATGTGCTCGACGACGAACGCCGAGATGTCGCGCAGGCGCGGCGGTTCCTTCTCCTGGCGGCGCAGCGCCGCGCTGAACTGGGCCTGGTGGCCGGAGCGGCGCAGGAACAGCACCAGCCGGCGCGCCACCGCCATCGCCACGTCGCGGCCGTGGTCGTGCTCGACCAGCGACAGCGTCAGATCGATGCCCGCGGTCACGCCCGCCGACGTCCAGACACCGCGGTCCTTGACGAAGATCCCCTCGTCGACGACGCGCGCGGCGGGGAAGCGCGCGCGCAGCTCGTCGAGGTACATCCAGTGCGTGGTGGCGCGCCGGCCGTCGAGCAGCCCGGCCGCGCCGAGCACGAAGGCGCCCGTGCAGATCGAGACCACCGTCGGAATCCGCGCGTGAAAACGCCGCAGCCACGCGACCAGCCCGGTCTGCTCGCCCGGCAGCGGGCGCATCGGCGCCCCCGTCACGATCGCCACGTCGGGGAGGCGGTCGCCCGCGCGGGGCAGCGGGCGGATCCCGCCGACCTCCAGGCCGAAGCCTGTGACCACCGCAGGCGTGCGCGGCCCGTGCAGCGCCAGCTGGTAAGCGGGGCGGCCGAGCACGTCGTTGGCGTGCCCGAGCACCTCCCACGGCCCGGCGATGTCGAGCACGCCGGTGCGCGGCAACACCAGGAACCAGACCTGCTTGGTCGTCGTCTTGCCCATTTGCTGATTCTGGCGCGGCTGGCCGGATTTGCAATTGCATTGTCCTTCCGGCCATGGGCTTTTCGCGCTACCTGATCGATATGATCAACATCGGCATCAACGGCTTCGGGCGCATCGGCAGGATGGCGTTCCGCGCGGCGGCGGCGCGGACGGACGTACGGATCGTCGCGGTCAACGATCTGCTCGAACCGCCGCAGCTCGCGTATCTGCTGAAGCACGACTCGGTCCACGGACGCTTCGGGCACGACGTCGCCGTCCGGGATCGCCACCTGGTGGTGGACGGACGGCTGATCCGGACGACGGCCGTCAAGGATCCGGCGGAGTCGGCCTGGGGCGACGCCGGCGCGGACGTGGTCATCGAATCGACGGGCATCGTCCTGACCACGGCGAAGGCGGAGGTCCACCTGCGGGCGGGCGCGCGCCGCGTGATCATCTCGGCACCGTCCAAGGACGACACGCCGATCTTCGTCCACGGCGTCAACGCCGACCGCTACGCGGGCGAACCGATCATCTCGGCGGCGTCGTGCACGACCAACTGCCTGGCGCTGATCGCCAAGGTGCTCGACGAGGCGTACGGCATCGAGCGCGGCCTGATGACGACCATCCACGCCACCACCGCGACGCAGAAAGCCGTCGACGGCGTGTCGGGCAAGGACTGGCGGTTCGGGCGCGGCATCCTGGACAACATCATCCCGGCGTCGACGGGCGCCGCCGAGGCCGTCACGCGGGTCCTGCCCGCGCTGGCGGGAAAGCTGACCGGCATGTCTTTCCGCGTGCCGGTCCCCGACGTCTCGGTCGTCGACCTGACCTGCGAGCTGCAGCGCGAGGCGCGCTACGCCGACATCTGCGCGGCGATGAAGCGCGCCGCCGACGGGCCGCTCGCGGGCGTGCTCGGCTACACCGACGAGGAGGTGGTGTCGACCGACATGCGCGGCGAATCCTGCACCTCGGTGTTCGACGCGCGCGCCGGCATGCAGCTGGATCCGACGTTCGTGAAGCTGGTCGCCTGGTACGACAACGAGTGGGGCTACGCCTGCAAGCTGCTCGACCTGGCCGTCCGGATCGCCGCTTAGATTGGCGGGCCCTTGCGAGCGCTCGCGCGCGCGGCGTAAGGTGGCGCTGCATGGACGCCACGCTCGTGCGCCTCGGGATCCCCGGCATCGCGCTGGCGCTCTGCGCGCTGTTCGTCGTCGCCACCTGGCGCACCGGCGCGGGGCTGGCCCCGGCGGCGCGCCTGCGGCGGACGATCCTGGCCGCTGCCGGCTGCGCGATCTGGCTGGCGGCGCAGGCGGCCGCCGCGCTGTCGGGCTGGCTGGGCCGCTTCGAGCTGCGGCCACCGCCGATCCTGATCTGGTTCATGTCGATGGTGGCAATGACGCTGGCGCTCGCCTGGTCGTCGTTCGGGCGGCGGTTCGCCGACAAGCTGCCGTTCGTCGCGCTGATCGGTTTCCAGGCGTTCCGCCTGCCGCTCGAGCTGGTCATGCACCGCGCCGTCGCCGCCGGCATCATGCCCAACGTCATGTCGTTCACCGGTTACAACTTCGACATCGTCACCGGCGCGACAGCGCTCCCCCTCGCCCTCTACGCCTGGCGCCGCCCCCTCCCCCGCCGGCTGGTGCTGCTCTGGAACCTCACCGGGCAGATCCTGCTGATCGTCGTCGCCGCGGTGGCGCTCGCCGCGTCGCCGATCTTCCGCGCCTTCGGCGACGAACAGCTGAACGTCTGGGTGACGCAGTTCCCGTACGTCTGGATCGCCGTGATGGTCGCGGCCGCCCTGTTCGGCCACGTGGTCACGATGCGCAAGCTGCTCGCCGAGCGGCGCGCCGAGGCGCCCGCCGCCGCAGCCGCGACGCCCTGAACCGTCCCTCGCGTCTGGCGCCGACCTTTCGTTTGGCGCTCAACGAGCAAGCTCAGCGTTGCAGCGATCGCTCACCTCCAAACGAACGGACGTTTCCGGGGCCGCGTCGATTTGTGTAAGCTCGCGAGCCATGTCTACCCCGTGGTGGCGTCGTTGCTGCGCCCTGATTGGCTGTATTGGAGCGATCGGCGGTTGTGAGTTGCGCCGGGTGCCGTTAGGGGATCTTGCGCGCGCGCAGCTCGCCACTCACAACGAGATGGCAATCCTCGAAACGCTGCTCCGGATCAGCGATCAGGCAGACTGGGCGACCGAGGCCGATCGCAAGCTGTTCCAGCGATTCGCCGCCGACGGCTCTCTCGACAGCGTCACCCGCGCGGTGGCGACCGGAATGGTCGCGGGGCGGTCGCCGGAGGCGATGATGAGGCTCGCGACGAGCCCCCGGGAAGGCATTCTCGTACGCTTCACGGCCGCCGCGACCCTTGCCAAGGACAAGGCGAAGGCCGCAGAGCTGTCTCAGCGCGTCGGCGACCGAAGCCTGCCTGCAATCGTTCGCTTCACGTTGCTCGCAGCAATGGGAGTGAACGAGGACAGTCTCACGGATGGGGCGCTGCGCCCGCTGGCGACCGATGCGACGCTCGATGGTCCGCTGCGTCGCCTGGCCATTGCGCTGTTCAAAGATGTCAGAAACCCCAGCCGCGATGACGATACCGAGACCGTCCGCAGCTTGCTCTCCATGCTCGGTGAGCATGATCCCGAGATCCAGCTCGCGGCGGCGGAGGCGCTCGACAAACGCGGGAACGACAGTGACCTTCGCCCGGCGATCGACGCAAAGCTGTACGCGCTCGCCACGGGCCCTGGCGTCCCCTCGGACCTGCGCGCGATGGCTGCGAAGAGCATTTCCCGCGTGACCGACATCGAGGGGGCCGCTGGTCGGTTTGCCGCGGTGCTCGGCGACGACACCGCCGACCTCAGCGTCCGGGCCGCTGCCGCGGAGGCACTGAAGAGGTTTGACGCGCTGGACCCCGCGAATGCAACGACCTACGTGGCCGTTCTGACGCGGGGACCGGCACGCCTGACGGAGCAGATGCTGAACCTGCTCAACAAGTTCCCGCCCGACTCCGCGGCCCTTCACGCGGCGTTGAAGCCGGCGCTCCCCTGGTTCGATCGCTTCTTACCGAGAGCAAATCAAGTCAATATCGCCTCGGCGCTGTCGCTCCTGAGGAAACTGGCGGCCGCCGGGTTCCTGCGGACCGAGATTGCCGCGGACGTCTCGTCGTTGCGCGTCCTGGCTCGTGAGGGGCAAGGACTCAGCGGCGACCCCGCCGACGACCCCGCGACGACGCTGGCGGCCATTGCGGAGGTCTCCGCTGCCACCCGGGCCTTTCTGACGGCCCTGGCACTCGACCGCACAGCGCCGCCGGCGCGACGCGCGACCGCGGTCATGTCGCTGGCGGCGACCAAGGCGCGGCTCGGCGCCGACGAGCTGGGACCCCTGATCACGGATCAGGCACAGCCTGTCGACGTGCGTATCGCCGCCTTGATCGCCACCGGTCAGCTCGGTGCCGAGCGCGTCCCGTCGTACGTCGGCGAGCTGACTCACATCGCGAATGGCCGTGACCCCGGCTCGAGTCGCCTGCGAGCGGCGGCTTTCGAGGCCCTGCGCGGCGCACGGGTCTTCGACGGACCCACCGTGACCGCGGCAGTTTCTGCGCTGCTGCCGCCGCCGCCCGAATCGACGCTCGCCGACGTCGTCGACGAGGCGAGACAGTACCTGGAGTCGCTGGGGAGCGCGGGGAAGGGAGCGCTCGAGCAGATCGTTCAGGCGCTGGGAAACGGGGCCGCCCCGTCTCCGCAGCGGATGAAGATCATCGCCGGGGTGATGGTCCGTTTGGCCACCGATCTGGCCGACGCCACCGACGTGAGCGCCCTGCCGGTGGTCGAGTCCGCGCTCGTCACCTTACGCAAACGCCAACTGGACGGGCCTGCGCGCGACATGGCGCGAGCCGTCGCGGTGCTCGAGAACGCACACCTCGCCAAGGCCGTCCATGCCGTATTCGACTTCATGATGAAGAACGTTGCGCTGACGATCGGACTCGCCTACGTCTTGCTCGCTTTTCTGCTCGGGGTTGTGCTGCTGGCCGTGGCGCCCTTCGCGATCTTCCGTCTCGATGAGGCGGCCCGCCGACTGCCGGAGATCTCACTTCCCAAATGGTTGGGCGGCGTGACCGTGTCCGCGCGCTCGCTACTCGTCATGACGATGTTTCGACGACACCGTCGCGTGCTGGCCGCCTGGGTGCGGAAGGCCGCACCCACAGTCCGGGTCACCTTCGGGGCGAAGACGGTCGTGGAGCAGCGGATCGTGTGCGTCCCCATGCCTGCCTCGGTGAACGGGCAACCCGTGCTTGCGCTGGGGCAGGCAGCGCTGGCCGAAGCGTTGCGCGTCGATCGCTTCGCTGTCGCGTTCGAAGGCGAAGGTGGCGCCGGGAAGTCGACGATGGCGTTCCTGATGGGACGATTGGCGATGGCCGAATCCCCCCAAGAGCAGCTTCACAAGACAATGATGCTGCCCGTGCTGATCGACTCCGACCTGGTGGGCGAGAATCCCACGCTCCTCGGCGCGATCGCCGCGGAGCTGAGCTCGTTGGTCCGATCTCAGGAGATCCTGAGAGGCGAATTCGTTCGCGCGCTCGCTGCCCAGCAGCACCTGCTGATCATCGTCGACGGACTGTCGGAGCGGTCGGCAAAGACACAGGAGGCAATCGTCAAAGGGATCTCGGATATCCCCGTGAGCGCGCTCGTCGTCACATCGCGGCGCGAGGTGCAGGTTCCCGGGGCCAAGATTCCGATTCGGCCCCTGCGCATCCAGGGAAATTCGGTGGCGACGTTCCTACACGGCTATCTCGAGGCAAAGGGTGAGCGGAGAACGTTCACCGATGACGAGGAGTTCTTCCGCATCTGCAAGGACCTGAGCGCGCTCACGCGCGGTCGCGACATCACACCGTTGCTGGCGAAGATGTATGCGGAGTACGCGGTCGCGCGGAAGCTTGGCCGAGCATCCGCGGAGAGTGCACCTCGGAACGTTCCCGAGCTGATGATCAGCTACGCACGCGCGGTGGCCGCCGGGCAGGACGGGTACGACTGGGACGCGACGCAGCAGTTGCTGCGGACGATCGCCTGGGAATGCGTGAGCGACGCGTGGATCCCTGGCACGGCGTCGCGGGAACGTGTCCGCCAAGCGCTGGGCGACGACGCCGACGCAAAGCTACGATTCGCCATCGAGCGGCTGCAGTTTGTGCAAGAGACGGCGCTCGGTGTCCGCTTCACGCTCGACCCGCTGGCGGAGTACCTGGCGGCCATGCACGTGCTGGTCGCGCACGGCCACGCCTGGTCTGACACGCTGGAGCGCCTGCGCGCGGGTATCGGGAATGGCCGCGCCGACAACTTCCGCACGGTGCTGGAGGATTGCTACCGTTGCCCGGAGATCGGCAAGTCGGTCAGCGACGACGTCGTCGCGAAGTTGTTGGGCGCGATACCGGCCGCACAAAGCGTCGTAGCGTGAGGCGTTGATGGCGAGACGACGCCCAGCGCACCGGCTCATGCGTCAGGCGCGCAGCCACGCGTAGGCAGCGGCGATCGCGTCCTTGCCGCCGCTGGCGAGGGGCGGGCCGTGACCGACGACGACGCGCTCGAACGGCAGCGCCAGCAGGTCGTCGACGCTCCGGCGCGCGGCGGCGCGATCGGTGAACGCCGTCCAGCGGATCACCCGGCTGAGCGCGATCCGATCGTAAAAGCCCATCATGCGGCTGTAAGCCGCCGTCCAGGCGTGCGCGGGGCGGCCGATGTTGTGGACCAGGTCGGCGACGATCAGCGTGCGCCCCGGACGATAGTAGAGGTCGGTCTCCTCCAGCCGGCAGCCGCCCAGCGGCAGCTCGTCGATCACGCCCGCGAACGCGGGCTCGGGCGCGGCGCCGTGGACGCGGTCGATGCGCAGGTCGGGGCGCTTCCTGCCGAGCCCGCGCGGCGCGTGCACGCGCGCCGACGGGAACACCGCGCTCCATCCGCCCAGCCAGCGGTGGTGGAACAGATCGGGCGCGTAGAGGTGGGCGACGCGCCCGAGGGCCTCGACGGCGGCGCGGCGCTCGGGCGTCAGCTCGACCGGCGACCAGACCAGCAGCGCGCCGCCGTCCAGCCGCAGCACGACCATCGTCGTGGTCAGGCGCATGCCGAGGAAGCGGACCGGGACCGTGCACAACCAGACCCCGTCCGCGAACCTGACCAGCGGGCCGGGCTCCTGGGCCGATTCTCTCTCCGATGACGTCGCGGCGGGGGGCATGCCAATCAGTCAATCGCGCTTTACCAATTTTGTCAAGCCACCTTGACTACCCGCGCGGCCCCGGCGTATCTATCGTCATGGCTTCCAAGAAGATCGACCCGCCGGTCTCCGCCGCCGAGCGGCGCCAGTTCGAGACGACCCGGGACGCGGCAACCCTGCAGCTGCTGTTCAAGGCGTCGCGGCTGGCGAACGAGCGCGCGCTGGCCCGCCTCGCCTCCGATCCGGCCCGACCCCCGGTGCGGCCCGCCCACACCGCGCTGTTCCCGCACCTGGACTTCGACGGCATCCGGCTGACCGAGCTGGCCGCGCGCCTGGGCGTCACCAAGCAGGCGATCGGTCAGCTGGTCGACGACCTGGCGTCGCTCGGGATGGTGGAGCGGATCGCCGATCCGGCCGACAAGCGCGCCAAGCGCATCCGCTTCTCGCGGCGCGGCTACGCGGCGCTGATGCAGGGCCTGGGCACGCTGCGCGAGATCGAAGACGCGGTCGGCGCCGCGATCGGGCGGCGCCGGATGCGCGAGCTTCACGAAACCTTGAAGCTGGTCATCGGCGTCCTCGAGACCGGCCCCGCGGCCGGCTGATCGCGTCACCTGGACCGCGGGGCAGCCTGCCCCGCGGGGGCATTTCGCCCCGCCGCCCCGCGCCCGGACCCCGCGCCCGTCCACGCCGCGGTTGGTGTGAAGATTGCGGTGATCCGGCGCATGGTCGCCGGGTCAGGGGTCGTGACGTCGTACCGCGATTTCGCCGCGGAGCTGGTGGCGGGCGGGATCCTGAGCGATCCCTGGGTGGACGGCGCGCCGCGCTTCCGCATGACGCCGGTGGTGCTCGACGCGGCGACCCGGCGCGCGCTCTACGCCGCCGCCGAAGGGATCGCGCACGCGCACGACGAGGCGGCGCGCCTGTGCGCGGGCGACCCGGCGCTGGTCCGGCGCTTCTTCGATCTGCCGCCCGCGCTGCAGGCGATGTGGGAGCTGTCGGCCGGCGCCTGGCACGGCATCGCGCGCGCGGACGTCTTCCTGACCGCCGGCGGCCCGAAGATCTGCGAGCTGAACTCGGACACGCCCAGCGGCGCGCCCGAGGCGGTCGCGCTCAACCGCGCCGTCGACGGCGCCGGCGCGGCGCTGTTCGACGATCCGAACGCCGGGCTGGCCGATCGCATCTGCGATCTGGTCGCGCGCTTCGGCGCCGGCGTCCCGGGCGGCACGCCGCCGGCGATCGGCATCATCTATCCGACCGAGATCACCGAGGACCTGTCGATGATCGAGCTGTACGCGCGCTGGTTCGAGGCGCGCGGGATGCGCGTCGTGCTCGGCTCGCCGTTCAACCTCGCGCCGGACGGCCGGGGCGGCGTCGCGCTGTTCGGCGTCCCCTGCCCCGTCATCTGGCGCCACTACAAGACCGACTGGTGGGGCGAGCGGCAGCCGGTCTGGCGCAGCCAGCCGTCCTTCCCCGACGCCGCGCCGCTGGCGCGGCCGCTCGCCGTGCTGGCCGGCGCGATCGCGCGCGGGCGCTGCGCGGTCATCAACCCGTTCGGCGCGGTCCTGACCCAGAACAAGCGGACGATGGCGCTGATGTGGGAAGAGCTCGGGCGCTTCTCCGCGCGCGCGCAGGCGGCGATCCGGCGCTGGCTGCCGTACACGGCGCGCCTCGAACAGCTGCCGGCGCGCCGGCTGCGCGCCGAGCGCGACGCCTGGGTGCTGAAGTCCGACTACGGCTGCGAGGGCGAGGAGGTCGTGATGGGACGGAGCACGCCGCCCGCCGCGTGGGCGGCGGCGATCGCGGACGCGCGCCCCGGCCGCTGGATCGCCCAGCGCCGCTTCGAGCCGCTGCGCTCGCGCGCCGGCGCGCAGGTGAACCACGGCGTCTACGTGGTGGCCGGGCGGGCGGCGGCGCTGTTCACGCGCCTGCAGCCCGACGCGACCGACCGCCGCGCGGTCTGCGCGCCCACGCTGGTGCGGCTGCCATGAGTAACACCGGCGACAAGCCGAACCGCCGCTCCCGGCTCGAGCTGCCCGGCCGCCGCGATCTGGCGGCCGCCTGGTGGAGCGCCTCGCTGCGCGCCCGCATGCCCGCGCTCGGTGATTCTCTGATCGGACGCTGGGCGCCGCCGCCGCTGGTCTGGGCGGGCGCGGCCGGCCTGGTCGGCGCCGCCGGCCTGACCGCGGGCGGCTGCGCCGAGCTGTTCGAGGAAGATGCCCAGCCGTCGTCGATGCAGGTGGCGCAGGCGCTGCAGCGTGACCAGGGCTGGACAGCCGGCGAGCCCGCGGCCCTCTACTTCCCCGACGCGCAGCAGGCCGACGTGACGGGCGGCGCCGACTGGCGCGCGGCGATGACCACGCTGGCGCTGCGGCTGGCGCCGGCCGAGCCGCGCTGGCAGCCGTTCTACGACCCGACGCTGTTCCAGTCGCTGCAGGCGCCGCGCAACACCGACCTGCGGATGCTGATGCAGCCGGTGTACTCGCCGGCGATGGCGGTGGCGTCCCGCCGCGCCGAGGCGGTGCTGTCGCTGTTCGTCGCTCCCGAGGGCGGCTGCCGGAACGACGTCGCGCTGGTGATCGACATCCCCGGGCCCGAGGCGGTGGCGCTGGCCGCGGCGCTGGCCCCCTGCTTCGATCCGGTGTTCGCGTTCGACAACTGGCCGCACCCGCGCGGGATCGTGCCGTCGCACCTGACGCTCGGCGCGGCGCTCTACTATCTGCCCTGGTTCGAGCGCGAGCGGACCGGCCGCGCGCCCGACGCCGCCCCGATGTTCATCTTCGATCGGCAGCGGCTCCAGCCCTACGTCGACGACAGCAAGTGGTTCGACAACCGCTACCTGGCGGGCCTGCCGCCGCGCGAGGTGTTCGAGGCGGCGGGGATCCAGCACATCCTCTACGTCGTGCCCGACGGCCAGGTCGACGCCGAGGCCGACGATCTGAACGACGACATGGTCGGCCTGGATCGCGGCGGCATCGACGTCCGGCTGCTCGCGCTGTCGGACTTCTCGGAGACGCCGCTGCCGGACTGGCCCGAGGAGCCCGAACCCGATCCCGACCCGACGGCGGCGCCACCCCCGCCGCCCGATCCGCAGCCGCGGCTCTCCTTCAATTTCTACTTCGGCGGTTCGGCGCGCACGCACCGCTGCTTCTGGGACTGGTACGGCTGGCGCGCGTGGCGGGGCCGGCCGCTGCCGCCGCCCGGCAACGCGCCGCCTGTGCCGCCGTCGCTGCGGCCGCGCGCGACGTTCCACCCGGCGCCGCGCACGACGTTCTCGTCCGGCTCCGGCTGGCGCGGAACGCCGACCGGCGGCGGCGGAAGCTGGCGCGGCGCGCCGGTCGGCGGCATCTGGCGGGGCGCGCCCGTCGGGCGCTCGGGCTCGCTGGGCCGCGCCCACTTCGGCGGCGGCATCTCGGGCTGACCCCCCTCACGGCATCCCGCCCGTCTTCATCAGCACCAGCTGGCGCATCGAGTGGCGCACGTCCGGCGCGTCGGCGGCGCCCGATGCGATAGCCTCCAGCGCGGCGGCCAGCCCGTCCAGCGTCGCGGGCGCGAAGGCGGCGCGCGCGAACGGATCCTGCCGCCAGGTGACGAGGTTCAGCGCGTGCAGGCGCGCCATGCGGCGCGCGGGCAGCGACAGCTCGCGCACGACGTCGAGCTCCGGCTGCCAGCCGGCGCCGGCCAGCGCGCGGTCGAGCGTCCGTCCGACCAGCAGCTGCTGGCCGTAGTGCCGCTGGAGATCGGCGACCAGCTGGTAGCAGAGACGGAACGCGGGGTGCGGCGACGACATCTCCGCCGTCTCCTCGATCACCAGCGTGGCGCGCTCGGCCGCCGAGGCCGCCGCCCACGCCGCCAGCACGCGCGCCGGATCGCGCAGGTGGGTCAGCAGGAAGCGGCAGTAGAGGAGATCGGGCGGCGCGGCGCCCGGCAGCGGCGCGACGGTGACGTCGTGGACCGCGTACTCGACGCCGGGCGGCGCGGTGGCGCGCGCCCGCGCCACGTGCTCGGGCGAGCTGTCGATGCCGATCGTCGACGCCGGCGCCACCACGGCGTGCAGCAGGCGGGTCGAGTGCCCGGGGCCGCACCCGAGATCGATCGCCCGCCGCGGCCCGAGGCAGGTGCAGAGGCGCAGCAGCCGCGCCGAGCTCGGCTCGTACGTCGCCGCCAGCAGCGCCAGCCGGTCGGCGGCCAGCGCGCTGTCGCCGAAGGTGTAGCGATCCGGCGCCGGCGGGCTCGCGGTTTGGGGCTCTATTGTCGTCTGCAGTGACGTTTGTCGGATCATGGCTCGTCGCGACGCCCACCGGCGACGGCCACTCACTTCGAGTCACGATCGAGGAGGGGCGCCGCCTGGGGCGCCTCCTCTCGATGTCAGTGGTGACTGTGAAGGTCGGGGCGCCCGGGAGCGAAGAGGCAGTAGCCTCCGAACCAGCGCCAATACGACGCGGCAGTCGCAGTTGGGCTGTTCGCGACCAGAGGCTGCTGCGCCGAGCGCACGACCATGACGTCTTCCAAGGTACGGGAGCGGCCGCCCGCCGTCAATCGTCCTGACCCGCCTAGTTCGCGGCGCGGATCTCGAACAGGGCGACGCCGTAGATGCTCTGGGGGAACGTCGCCGTCCAGGTGCCGCCGGCGGGCGTCGCGGTCGTCTCGTAGTAGCAGAGCTCGGCGGCGTCACGCAGCGTCACCCACTGCGCCTGCGTCGGACGCGGCGGCTGGCCCATCGCCAGCCACGCCCGGTACGAGTTGGCGTGGCCGCGATCGACGATGTACTGGCGCACGCGGATCGGGCCGGTGAACGGCAGGTTGTTCAGCGTCAGCGACACGGTGATGGCGGCGCTGGAATCCGCCGCGCCGCCGTCGACGTGGTTGTAGACCAGGACCTGGACGGCGCTGCCGTCGCTGCTGCGGGTGGCGGCGGCGCCCACGCCGTCGCCGGCCGTCCCGCCCGTCACGCCGAGCTGCTGATCGCCCAGCATGTGCAGCAGGCGAAACGCGTTGAACGACGGCTTCGCGACGTCGAACGACTCCGGGATCTTGGGATCGCCTTTCAGCATCAGGCCGTAGTTCCCCGGGCGGTAGGCGCTGGCCGTCCCCGTGTAGATCTCCTCGTACAGGTCGGACACCGCCCAGTAGCCGTACGCCGCCGGCGCCGGCACGGTCGGATCGGTCCCGAGCAGGTGGATCATCTTGGCGATGTAGCTGGCGGCCACCTCGTTGTCGCGCGAGATGTCGGGCATCCAGCTGGGGCCGAACTCGTTGTTGATCACCTCGCCCGTGAACTTCATGTTCTTGGCGACGGTGGTGTTGACGATGTCCTGCACGCTGGCGTGGAACGCGACCGCGTCCTTCACGTCGGCGACGGGCAGGCCGTTGTCGTCGCCGTAACGGTGATAGGTGACGAAGTCCAGCTTCGTCCCGCTGTTGAGCGCGCCGGTGATCAGCATCCGGATCATCGACGGCGTCTCGCCCGCCGAGCCGGCGGGACCGCCCACGCGCAGGCCGGGATCGCCCTGCAGCAGGCCGGTGACGGTGTTCTTGTAGAGCTCCCAGTAGCCGCCGTCGCCGGGGCCGTACATCCAGGACGGCTCGTTCCAGACCTCGAAGTACCAGCTGGCGCGCACCTCGTCGGCGCCGTAGCGCTCCTCGATGTGCTGGACGAACGCGGTCATCAGCGCGCCCCATTTGCCCCAGTCGTCGGCGGCGCCGGTGGGCGGGCTGATGTTGGGCGAGATCTGGTTGTACCAGAGCAGCTTCTGCACCTGGCTCGGGTCGGACGCCAGCGCGTTGGGCGTGAAGCTCACCTCGACGAACGGGCGCATGCCCGCCGCCACGACCGCGTCGTAGACCGCGTCGAGGCGCGACCAGTCGTAGATCGGCACGCCCGACGCGTCCTCGCGATAGACGCCGATGTCTTCGTTGAAGATGCCGTGGAAGCGCGCGTACTGGAACCCCGCCTGCGCGTGCGCCTTGCGGAGCGCGTTCGCGGCGTTGCGCCCGTAGTTGGTGCAGATCAGCGTGTGCGCGTGATCGACGGCGACCGCCTTCTCGTAGAAGCGGTTCCACGCCCCGACGGCAGCGCCGGCGTCGACCGCGATCGTCGCCCCGACGGCGCCCGACGCCGCGGGCGCGGTATCCGCGCAGGCGGCGGGGGCGGCGGGTTCACTCCACGGCTGAGGATCCGCGCAGCTGTCGGCAGGCTGGCCGCCACCGCCTCCGCCCGTGCCACCGAGCCCACCCAGCTGACCGCCGCCGGTGCCGGCGTTCTTGTAGCCCGGATCCTTCGCGCAGGCGGCGATCGCGAGCGCCGCGAGCGCGAGACCGAAGAGTTCACGATCAACGAAAGAGCGCGCCACGGCGGCAAGCTAGCACGCGCGGGCCGGGCGTATTCCCGCCGTTGCGTGATCTGATCATCGGGACGGCCGAGCGACCGTGGAAATGAGAACGTGCCGGCGAAAAATGAGAGATGCGGCATCGGGCGGCGCGCCCTGGAAAAGAAATGGTCTCCGCGGCGCGGATCCCGACTCTGTGCCGCGGTGTAATGTGCGCGTCATGATGCTTCGCCATCTTCAAGTTCGCTTTCTGCTCGCCGCCGCCGGCGCGGCTGCGCTCGCCTCGGGCGGGCTCGCCTGCGGATCGGATTCGAATCACGCGACGATGATGCAGCACTACAACTTCGCGTGGGACTGGACCGGCATCGTCGGCACCGGGCAGAGCCTGTCGGTCGGCGCGCTCGGCACGCCGATCCTGGCGGACTCGCAGCCGTACAACAACCTCAGGCTCGACTTCGGCGGCGCGACGATCGCGCCGCCCTTCGATCCCACGCTGTCGTCGCTGACGCTGGTGCCGCTCAAGGAGCCGGTGCACACGACCGCGAGCGGCTATCCGAGCGCCTACCCGGCGAACATCTACGGCGAGACGCCGCACACCGCGATGGCCGATCAGATCACCGCGATGGCGATGCAGCAGGCGATGCACGACTTCATCTCGATCCACACCGTGGTGGGCGAGTCGGGCCAGCCGCTGACCGTCATCCAGAAGGTCCCCAGCAACCTTCCCGCCGACGGCACGTCGGGCCGCGCCTACGCGGCGACGCTGTTCGAGGCGACGGCGATCAAGCGGCTGGCGGGCGACATGAGCAAGAGCTACGGCATCGGCGCGATCGTCCTGACCCACGGCGAATCCGACGCGGGCAACACGGGCTACGCCGCCGGCATCTACCAGCTGCTCACCGACTACAACACGGACCTCGCCGCCATCACCGGGCAGACCACGAAGATCCCGATGTTCGTCTCGCAGCAGAACTCGGTGCCGGCGGACAGCGGGATGGTGTCGATCTCCGCGCTGCAGGTGCTGAAGGCCAGCCAGGATCACCCGGGCGAGATCGTCTGCACGGGCCCGAAGTATCAATATTCGTACGCGGTCGACACCATGCACGTGCACATGGGCGCGTCGGAGTACGAGAAGCTCGGCGAGAAGACCGCGCAGGTCTACTTCGAGCGCGTCGTGCTCGGGCACGACTGGCAGCCGCTGGCGCCGCTGAGCGCCACGATCGCCGGCAACGTCGTCACCGTGAAGTTCCACGTGCCGGTGCCGCCGCTGGTGTGGGACGACGTGCTGCCGCCGCCGCACGGGGCGATGATCCCGCAGTGGGCCTCCGGGCGCGGGTTCGAGGTGACGTGGGCCGGCACCCGCAAGACCATCGACATGGTCGAGATCGTCGGCGACGACACCGTCAAGATCACCTGCCACGACGACCTGTCGGGCGGCGAGGTCCTGGTCGGGTACGCCGCCACCGCCGAGGGCGGCACGCCGCCCACCGCGCAGACCGCGCGCTGGGGCCACCTGCGCGATTCGGATCCGTTCGTCGGCAGCGTCACGAACACCGCGCAGCCGAACTACGGCGTGGCGTTCCAGCTGATGATCGACTGAGGCAGCGGCCGAACGCGCGCTGAGCGCGCGGCGTTTTTTTTTCGGAACGCGGGGATCTCGCGCGCGGGCGACTGACCGGAAACCGGCCAGCGTGCGCCGGCGTTCACCGCAAGTTCGATCAGTTGTTGCGGCGGAACATCCTCCGCCGGCGCTACAGACGTTGACGCGAACGTCGTTCGCCGTCCGCTGTCGTCCGTTTCCGCGTTTCCGCCGTCGCTGTCGCAGTCCGCAGTTGCAAGGAGGAGTCATGCAGCCACCGCGCCGTTCTTCGAAAGGAGTCGCCCGTTGCGTTCCGCTCGCGGCGTTCCTCGGTCTCTCGTTCGCGGGGATCGGTTCCGCTTCCGCCGTCGAGGACATCCCGGAGCCCGATCTGACGGCGGACGCGCACCTGCCTCCGGCCGGCCCGGTGAACGTGCTGCCCGACGCCACCTCCGCGGGGGTGAGCAGCGATCGCGTCACGGCGACGACCTGGGCCGGGTACGACGGCGCCAAGCACGCGCCCCTCGTGATCGGCACGGTGGAAGCACGCATCATCGGCCGGGTGGTGCTGGTGGCGGGCGCCGGCTACACGGCCGAGCTCCCCGGCTCGCCGGTGTTCCGGCCGCAGATCGGGCTGCGCGCGCAGCTGCTGGATCAGGCGAAGCACGGCGTCGATGGCGGCGTGGCGGTGATGTACCGGCAGGACCTGTTCGCGAACGAGGACGGCTTCATCCAGGGCACCGTCGCGCTGGAGCGGCGCCAGGGGCCGGTCCGCCTGGTCGCCAACCTGCTCTACGGCCAGGACGGCGAGGGCGACGATCGCGACGGCGAGGCGCGCGTCGCGACCCTGTACGAGGCGCGGCGCGGCCTGCTGGTCGGCGTCGACGCCCGCTACCGCCACGATCTGTGGTCGAGCGATCCGAACCGCGTCGTGCGCAGCCGCCCCGAGTACGAGCTCGCCGCCGGACCGACCGCTTCCTACACGTACCGCTCGTGGGCGGTGATGGCCGAGACCGGCCTGTCCGCCGTCCGCACCACCACCACGCAGACCGGCGTGATCGCCCTGGCCGGCCTCGCCTCCAGCTTCTGAGCCTCCGCTCACATCGTGCGGCTGAGCTCCTCGATCAGGAACTCGCGCACGGCGACCACGCGCGCGGCGCGGCGGCCGACGCCGAGACGATGTGGCAGGTCGCGCCGCTCAGCGCCCGTAGCAGGCCTTGAGGGCGTTGTACTCGTAGAAGTGTGTTCCGGGACGGAAGCGCGCGGCGGCGCACGACGGCTTGAAGTCGATCTCCTTCTCGTCGTAGAGGAGCCGCACGAGCAGCGTCCCGCCGCCGTCCCGGAACACGTCCCACTGCTGGTTCGTCGCCATCGACGCCACCACCTGCCCGCGCCACGGGTTGCTGGCGTAGGTGTACGTGCTCGCGAGCGGCGTCGGCGTGGCGGCGCCGTCGAGCCCGAGCAGGTTCGCGAACGGCGTCACGATCTCGGCGTGCGTGAAGCGCAGCTTGGCCGCGTGCGCCAGGTTGCCGGCCGCGATGGCGTCGATCTCCGTGAAGAAGTCGTCCTCCAGCGCCTGCGCCATCTTGAAGGTGATCGGGCTCTTCTCCGTGATGCTCGGCCCCATCTGGTAGAAGTCCTGCGCGTCCTGCAGGTAGGCGAGCACCTGCGCCTGCGCCGTCGGGACGTACCTGGTGAAGTCGACGCCCGCCTCGCCGGCCATCGCCGGTGAGATGACGTAGAGGTTGTAGAGCATCGACGCCGCGTCGGCGAGGCTCTTGACGGTGGTCTTGCCGTCGCCGGTGACGGTGGTGGTCAGCAGGCCGTCGTCGCTGGTGAAGGTGAAGCTGCCCGCGTTCGAGAACGTGTAGACGCCCGTGTCGATCTTGTCGACGAAGGTCCGGTCGAACAGCGACTCCAGCACCGCGCGCGCCGCCGTCTTGATCGACGGGTCGGCCAGGATCGCCGCGACCTTGGCGGTCATGTCGGCGTCGGACGCGAAGGCCTGGTACGCCAGGCTGTCCTGGTAGGTCTGGAAGTACGGATCGGCCGGGCTGGTGACCAGGTCGGCCTTGGCCGTCAGCTTGTGGAAGTAGAGGAGGAAGTGGTTGAAGCCGGCCGGCTGCGCGACCGGCGCGCTGGCCGGGTACGCCGTCAGCGCGGGCGCCGGCACGATCAGCGACGCCAGCGCCGGGCTGGACGCCCCGATCGCGCCCGAGAAGAACGCGGCGCTGTCGACGGCGCGGTCCATCCCCGAGCTGACCACCACGATCTGGCGCGGCGACACGCCGCCCGCGCTCGCCGCCACGTCGGCGAAGTACCCGGGGAGCCGCTGCAGCAGGCGCGCCGCCAGCTGCTTCTGCTCGTTGATGCCGACCTGGGTCAGGTTGCCGTAGCCGACGTTGCTGATCCCGGGCACGTGGTACCCGAGCAGCGCGTTGGCGCGCATGATCTTCTGCACGTCGGGGCCGAGCTGCGCGCCGAGCGCGGTGAGCGCGCCGTCGGCGGACGCCTTCTGCCACATCGCCAGCGTCGCGGCGTCGTACTTCACGCTCGACAGACCGCGCGATCCGTGGCGCGCGACGATCTGCGTGAACACGGGCGCGAAGCCGGCGGGCGGCGCGCCGAGCGTCGCCGGGTCCTGGAACGGCTGGTAGGGCGTCTTGGTCGTGTAGTAGGCGGGCGGGCAGTGAACGGTCAGGCTCGTGGAGGCGGCGCCGGGGACCGCCAGCGCCGGATCGGCGACGCTCGCCACGACGGTGAGCACGTGATCGCCGCCGGTGAGCGCGTTGCAGCCGGCGGGCGTGTAGGCGACCGTCGGCGCCGACGTGATCGACCCGGGCGCGAGCACGCCGGTCTGGAAGGCGTTGAGGCCGTCGGACCAGGTGAAGGTCGCGCCCGCGTGCGCCGCGCCGTCCGTCGCGACGAGGTTCAACGTCGCCGTCTGGCCGGGGCCGAGCTCGGCGGGCGTCGCCTGGAGCCGGAACGCCGCCGTGCAGTCGACCGCCAGCGTCTGGCTGGCGGCGCAGCCGGGCGCGGCGTCGCCGTCGCTGACCGCCAGCGTGATCGTCACCGGGCCGGCGGCCGTGCAGGTGAAGCTGGTCGACGGCGCCGCCGGGCTGGCGATCGTCCCGGCGCCCCCGCCCGCGCTGGCCGTCCAGCTGTACGCGAGGGCCGCCGGTGCCGCGTCCGCGTCGTGGGCGGCGGCGGTGAGCGCGAGCGCGCTGCCGACGGTCACCTCGGCGGGGCTGGCGCTCAGCGCGTCGATCGTCGGGCAGAGGTTGAGCACGCCGCTGACGAGCACGCTGCCGGTGCGCGGCGCCTCGTGACAGGTGAGGTGAACCGACACCGCCGTGGTCGCGCGCGCGGCGACGTCGAACGCGGCGCTGGTGCCGGCGCAGCTCGTCGCGCCGTCGACGGTCGTGCCCGACAGCGCGATCGTGTAGCCGGTCCCCGCCGGGACGCCGCCGACCACGAAGCTGACCGTGGTGCTGTGGCTGACGTCGACGGTGCCGCTCAGGCGCGCGCCGCCCGGAGCGGAGATGACATACGAGAGCGTCGCGAGGTTCGGGTCGGTTCCGGCGGCGGCGAGCCGGATGTCGCCCGCCGCGCTGGACGCGCCGTCGTCGCCATGCCGGCCGCAACCGGCGGCCGCGACAAGTGAGGCCGCGAGCAGAACGGCCGGCAACACGCGCGTGCTTCGAAACCCGAGCTGGACCATCGATCGCCTCCTTGGTGGCGGCGGCGACCGTAGCCGACCGGTGCGGCGATCCTTCCGTCGTTTGTGCAACGACATCGCAACCCGTTCCGCCGTCAGCGAATCGACGTCGAAATGTAACCGCGTTGTCAGCGGCGCTTCGGCGCGGATTCGCTACAGCCACGGCCCATGATTAAGCCGCTTCTCCGCAACGTGCTGTCCATCACACTGATCACCGGCCTCGGTTGTTCGAGCGGGTCGGGCGACAACTCCGCAAGAGGAGGGGCAGGAGGAGCGGGAGGAGCGACCGGAGGCACGAACGCCGCGGGCCACGGCGGCAACAGCGCCGGCGGAACGGGCGGCAGCAGCGGAGGCAGCATCGGCGGCACGGGTGGCGCGGCGGGGAGCGGCGGGAAAGGCGGCGCGGCGGGCACCGGCGGCGGCGGAACGGGCGGCAGCGCGGGGACAGGCGGCAGCGGTGGAACGGGCGGCAGCGCGGGCACCGGCGGCACGGGCGGCGCCGGCGGAAAGGGCGGCGGCACGGCCGGGACGAGCGGCTCCGCGGGGACCGGCGGGGGCACGGCGGGCACGGGCGGCGCCGCGGGCACGGGCGGCTCCGGCGGGACGGCGGGGACCGGCGGCTCGGCCGGAACCGGCGGCTCCGCGGGCACCGGCGGCGCGGCCGGCGGCATCGCCGCCATTCAGAACATCGTCATCATCTACGCGGAGAACCGTTCGTTCGACGGCCTGTTCGGCAACTTCCCGGGCGCGCACGGCCTCTCCGAGGTGGTGGACGCCAACGGCCAGCCGAAGGCGGCCTACGTCCCGCAGAAGGATCGCGACGGGACGACGGCGCTGACGAAGCTGCCGCAGACGTGGGGCGGCGTGACCGCGTCCGGCAACCCGACCGTCGTGACGCAGGCGCAGAGCGACAACCTCCCCAACTTGCCGTTCGCGATCGAGATGGCGTTCTTGCCGAACGGCGGCCCGATCCTGTCGACGATCGACACCACGCGCGACCTGGCCCACCGGTTCTTCGAGAACATCATGGAGATCAACGGCGGCACCAACGACATGTTCGGCGCCTGGGTGGACGCGGGCGGACTGACGATGGGCCACTGGGATTACAGCCACGACAAGCTGTACACGCTGGCGCAGCAGTACGTGCTGGCCGACAACTTCTTCGAAGGCGCGTTCGGCGGTTCGTTCCTGAACCACCAGTACCTGATCTGCGCCTGCGCACCGTCGGTGCCGGCGTCGTTCCTCACCACCCAGACGCCGGCTGCTTCGCTGAACGTGCTCGGCGCGCCGAACGCGAAGAACGTGCCGCAGCTCGCGCAGAACACGGCCTCGCCCGCGTCGGCGCTCACGGGTGCGCCTTCGTTCAAGACGGGCAACATCGCCCCGATGGACTACTTCGGCGCGGGCGACGGCTATCGCGCGGTCAACACGATGCAGCCCCCGTATCAGCCGAGCGGCAACTTCCCGGCGGTCGGCGCCACCGACCTGCACTACGCCGACCCGGCCAACGGGACCACGCTGCCGCCGCAGACGCAGACGACGATCGGCGATCAGCTGACCGCCAAGGGCGTCGACTGGGCCTGGTACGCGACATCGTGGGACAACGCGGTCGCCGACGGCGCGATGGCGAACGGCGGCACGCACGCGGTCATCTACGCGCCCGCCACGCCGCGCGCGAACCCCGACTTCCAGGCTCACCATCACCCGTTCAACTACTACGCCGCGTTCGATCCGGGCACGCAAGCGGACGCGCGCACCGCCCACCTCAAGGACTACACCAAGATGGTGAGCGACATCGCCGGCGGCACGCTGCCGCCGGTCGCCTGGTACAAGCCGACGGGCGGCGTCAACCAGCACCCCGGCTACACCAACGTCGACGACGCCGACGCGCACATCGCCGACCTGATCGCCAAGCTGAAGGCCGGGCCGCAGTGGCAGCACATGGTCATCGTCATCACCTACGACGAGTACGGCGGCCAGTGGGACCACGTGGCGCCGCCGCAGGGCGACCTGCTCGGCCCGGGCACGCGCATCCCGGCGATCATCATCTCGCCCTACGCGAAGATGGGGACCGTCGATCACACGCAGTACGACAGCGCGTCGACGCTGCGCCTGATCACGAAGCGCTTCGCGCTGACGCCGCTGGCGGGCCTGACCGCCCGCGACACCGCGCTGACGTCGCACGCCAACGGCGTCGCGATGGGCGATCTGACGAACGCGCTGAACCTGCCGTAGACCGAAAGAGGCCCGGCCTCTACCGCTTCTTCTCGAGATCCGCGTCGGTCAGCGCGCCGAGGAACGCGACCAGGTCGCGGACCTCGGCCCTGTCGAGGGCCGGCGCCGCGCCGGGCGGTCGGTCGAAGGGCGGGTCGTGGTTGATGTTCTTGCGGTATTCGGCGGGGAGGTCGTCGAACGGTTCGACCTTGCCGCCGACCTTCGCGTAGAAGCGCCCCGGGTTCGTGTCGCGCTGGACGTAGAACTCGACGACCTGATCCAGGTGGTGGAAGACGCCGTTGTGGAAGAAGGCGCGGCGCACGGCCGCGTTGCGCACGGTCGGGACGCGGAACAGGCCGCAGTACTGCTGGTGGTCGGCGAGGTCGGTCCGCAGCGGGCCGCACAGACCGAGGTCGTGGAACGCCGGATCCGCGTTGGCCGGGATCTCGCGGTTGCGCGGGACGCCGATGGCGTTGTAGCCGAAGTCGGTGAAGTTCGGGAAGCCGCCGTGGCGGACCTGGCTCGGGTGGCAGCTGGCGCAGTTCCCCTTCTTCGGATCGTTGAACAGGGCCAGCCCGCGCTGCTCGGCCGGTGACAGCGTCCCCTGCCGCCGCAGGTAGGCGTCGTAGCGGCTCGTGTACGGGTACAAGTCGTCGGGGCTCTGCTGGAAGACCTCCAGGCACTTCAGCACGGCGGTCGAGCCGCGGACGGGATCGCCGAACACGTCGTCGCCGAACACGGCGCGGAAGCGCGCCCCCAGCGGCCCGTGCTCGACCTTCGCGACGACGCTGGCGATGTCGGGGTTCGCCATCTCGAGCGGCGAGGTGAGGGGCAGCCGCGCCTGATCGTGGGTGGTGTCGGCGCGCCCGTCCCAGGTGTGGCCGCCCGTCGGCCCTTGATCGGTGCTGTCCTCGACGGCCTCGTCGAAGTGGTGCTCGGAGAAGGGCGGCACCGTCTGCAGGTAACGCAGCCCCGGCGCGGCGCGCGTCCCGGCGTGCTTGCCGTCGGGCCCGCCCAGCTGGACGGCGCGCGCGTTGGGCGGCCCGTAGCCGAAGCGCGGATCGTGGCAGGTGGAGCACGACATCTTGCCGGAGGCCGACAGCGACACGTCGAAGAACAGCCGGCGCCCGAGCTCGGTCATCTCGGGGACGGTCGCCCGGCGGCTGAAGCGATCGGCGTAGAACGAGCTGGCCGCGGCGCTGCCGTCGGGCGCCGCGGCGCGCGCCGGCGGCGGCGGCGTGGCGGGCGGCGGCGTCGCGGCGGCGGGCGCGGGCGCGGGCGAAGCCGGAGCGCCGCGGCCGCGACACGCGCCCGCTCCCGGCGCGAACAGCGCGAGAGCGAGCAGCGCGCGTGCCGGGCGAACCATGCCCGCACGTTACCCCAGAACCGCGCGCGCGCCGCGCCCGATGGCGACGATTTGCGCTCAGAGCGCGCGAACGGTCCCGAACAGCGTCGCGAAGCTGCTGCCGAAGCCCGCGGCGCCCGTCCAGGTCCGGCGCGCGAACGCGACGGTGTCCGTGGCCGTGGGGGCGCCGTTGCTGCGGAACAGGAACGCCTGCCCGCTGTCGGGCACGGACGCCACCATGTCGTCGAGGCCGTCGCTGTCGACGTCCCCGACGCCGCCCAGGAACGCGGTCAGGTCGTTGCCGTTGAAGTCGTGGCCCGGGATCGGGACCGACAGGAAGCGGCGGCAGCCGGTGTCGCCGCACGCGCCCGGCCCGCCGAAATAGGCGCGCTGGCGATCGCCGAAGTTCTCGATCGCCGACAGCGACGAGATGATGTCGCTGTACCCGTCGCCGTCGAGGTCGCCGGCGGTCGCGAGGGCCGTCTCGGCCGCCTGGATGAACAGGAACGAGCTGACGTCGATCCCGTCGGGCGTGCCGGGGGAGACCTCGCCCGCCGCGAAGTCGCCGAAGCCGTCGCCGTTCGAATCGCCCGCGAAGCTGCCGACCGTGCGCGTGAAGTTCGCCTGCGCCACCAGCCCCGACGCGCTCGACAGGTAGAGCGCGCCGCCGACGTAGAGATCGGGCGCGCCGTCGCCGTTCACGTCGGCCGGCCCCTGCACGAAGCTCGCGTCGCCGCCGCCCGCGCCCGCCAGCGTGAACGCCGCCGCCGTCGCGATGCCGTTCGGTCCCCCCAGATAGACCTGCGCGTGCTCGACGCCGCCCACCAGCAGATCGCCGTAGCCGTCGCCGTTCACGTCGCCGGCGCTGGCCATGGTCGTGCCGAAGCCCGACATCACGCTGCCGGGCGACAGCGACGTGCCGGCGCCGATCGGCCCGGCCGGACCGCCGAGGAAGACAGCGACCGCGCCGGGGGCGCTGCCGGACGCGACCGCCAGATCGACGAAGCCGTCGCCGTTCACGTCGCCCGCCGAGGCGACCGCGCGACCGAACAGCGCGCCGCCCGTCAACGTCTGGTCGGCCGTGAAGCCGGGAGCAAAAGGCGCGCCGTTGAACAACGATACGCTCTGCGAGCCCGCCGCCGGCGAGCCGATCGCGACGTCGGCGAAGCCGTCGCCGTTGAAGTCCGGCACGACGCCCCAGGCGATGCTGGCGCCCGTGTCGCGCCCCGGGAGGGTCAGCTGCCAAACGGCGCTCGCCGTTCGATTGGAGACCACGCGCCAGAACAGCACCCCGGACCGCAGCGGCGCCGCCGGCTGCGCCTCGCCGTTGCTGCCGTCGAGCTCCGCGACGACGTGCGCGCACGCACGATCGTCACAGATATCGACGGTGGCGTTGCGGGCCGGTGTGTAGCGGAACAGCGGCTGGCGGCTGCCGCTCATGCTCCCCGACAGCGGCGCCAGCGGCCTGAACGTGTTGCGCGCCGGGGCCGCCGGGGCGGGCGCCGCCCCCAGCCCGTCCGCCGTCAGGTTTGCGCCGTCGCCGGCGGATCGCGGCTGATCGTCGCCGCAACCGGCGCCCGCCGTTGCGAACGCCGCTACCACAAACACTGTATACAGGTTTCTCGCGCCAATGATCTTCGTTGCCATGTTGATTCCTCCCGCGCGCAACGCGCGCCAACGTTAACGTTGCGGGCGGCAATCTTCTCATTGCCGCGCGGCCGTCAAGCAACGCCTTACGAACACCTCCCTGGATCGGGCCGATCGGGGTCTCTCTCCTCCGCGGATCCCCCGATACGGATTGATGTGTACCCGCGCGCGAACGCGCGTCGGACCGGACCGTTCCGGGCGCTACGCGGTCACAGGCTGAAGAAGCGGAGGCCGAGGCCGATGCGATAGCGGCAGCACCAGTCGCGGGTCGTCCCTTCGATCGCCAGGTCCGAGTCCGGCCGGGTGTCGCGCGGCATGCCGTAGATCGCGCCCATCACGTAGAGGCGCTGGTACAGGACCAGCTCGGCCTGCGCGAACCAGCCGAACGCCCAGTAGTAAGAATTCCAGATGGCCCGCTCGCTGATGTAATCCGCCTGGAAGCCGGGAAACAGATCCAGCTGCAGCGCGGGACCGACGGCGTATTCCAGGCGGAGGCCCAGGTTGTAGACGGTCTTGACCGCGACGGGATGGATCGGCACACCGTTGTAGACGAACGACGTCGTCTCCCAGCGCACCAGGCGCGCCAGCGCCGCCGGGCCGAACGAGAAGTGCTGCCAGGGGCTGATGAATCGGGTCAGCCCGACCTCGACGCCGCCCGTGGCCAGCACCCCGACGTTCTGCATCCAGCGCGGCGCCTGGTACTCGAAGTTGTTCGCCAGCGCCTTGCCGGCCATCGACACCGGGTACTGCTCCAGGAACGGCTGCGCGGCGCCCAGGCTCTGGATGAGGGACTGGGCGCTGTCGCGCAGCGCGCGCGTGGCGGTGTCGGCGCGGGCCGGCGCGCCGCGGAACTTGAGCTGCTTGTACTGATATCCGTACTTCTGGATCGTCGCGAGGAAGCGTTCGATCCCCGGACCGGTGCCGGCCGGCAGCTCGGTCTGCGCCTGCATGCGCAGATCCGTCGACGCCTTCAGCAGCGCGATCAGGTTGGCGTCGACGCGCGCGCAGGCCGGGATGCGGCCGATGTCGGGCACCGCCGCCTGGCGGAGCATGCGGCGGTGTTGATCGAAGCATTCGAACTCGGGCGCGTCGACGGCCAGCGGCCGCGCCGTCCGGGCCGGGCCCTTGCTGCCCGCGGCGGCGGCCAGCACCTCGACGGCCAGCGGCTGCTGCGACGCCAGGTATTCCCGCGCGTCCACCATGCCCATGAAGAAGTCGAAGATGCGGAAGTCCTCCTCGGCGAACGCGAAGAAGTGGGACAGCTGCTCGCCCGCGATCGGCATCATGCGCGCCGGCACGTTGCGCGGGATGGACGAGTAGTTCTCGAGCGCGTTCAGCAGCTCGTTCTGCTCCGCGGTGGAGATGAAGTCGCGGATGAAGGGCGCGTAGGTGCCGAGCATCGAGCGGGCGTTCGGCTCCGGCGCGGAGCCGCCCGTGGACTTCATCCAGCCGACGGCGTCCGACGACAGGAACACCAGCTGGGCCGGGACCGTCTCCTGGCGATCGCGCAGCCAGTCCTCGATCTTGATGGCCAGCCCGATCGGCGTGTTGTCGAGGACGCCGCCGTCGACGAAGTGCACGGTGCCGTGCTCGATCGGGACGAAGCCGGCCTTCTCGTGCCGCCAGATGGTCAGGCGCAGCGGGACGGGGGCGAACGCCACCGGGAAGGCGGCCGACGCCTTGAGCAGCGTCGCCACCTCGTCGAACGAGTTCGACAGCCGCTCGAGCGAGCCCGGCTCGCCGAGGGCGTGCTCGCCGAGGGTCGGGTAGATCATGTCGATGGGCGAATCGCCCGGGCCGATCGCGATCGAGGAGGGCCGATAGGGCGAGAAGGTGGGCGCCTTGCCCTTGTCCGCGCCCACGATGTGGAGGACGAACTTCTCGGTCTGGCGCTTGAGGCGAAGCGCGTCGCTGCGGTCGGCGCCTGACACCTTGGGCGAGAAGTCGATCTCGCGGGCTTGCAGCCGGGTGGCGGAGAGGCCGATGACGGCGTCGCACGCCTGCGTCCAGCCGGCCAGGTCCTGACGTTCGCTCCACAGCGTGCCGATGCGCGCGATCGCCTCGTCGAGCGGCGCCTGCGACAGCACGGCGTCGAAGCTGACGCGATCGAGCGCGATCAGGTTGTGGAAGCCGACCGGTATCCAGGCCGACCAGAACAGGCTCTTGCGCGGATCGGTGACGGCGGCGCGGCAGCCGGTCAACGTGGACAGGAACGTGTTGATCGAGCCCGCCGACGCGCCGGTCGCGACGCGCACGCCGCCCCCGTCGGTCAGCGGATCGAGGGCGTAGCCCTCCGTGACGGCCCGGCGATGGGCGAGCAGGAACTGCGTGTAGTAGTGGAGGAACCCACCCTGGTACGAGCCGAGGCTGACGCCGCCGCTGACCACCAGCGCCGCCGACGAGCGGGTCGCCTCCGACAGGTCGGCGAGCTGCTGGTGATACTTCGCGAGATCGCGGGCCAGGTCCTCGGTGACGGCCGCGCCGCGCCTGGCGCGCACGTCGTTCGCCGCGCGCGCGAGCTTTTGCGACAGCTCCGGGAGCGTCGCGAACTGGGGAAAGTCGGCCAGGAATCGGGGCGGCAGGGAGATCGTCTCCTGCGTCCACGAGCCCGCCAGGCTGGGAACGAAGCTGCCGTCGTCGGCGGGCTGGCGGGCCGCCGCGGTGCCGGTGCCCGCGGCGCGGCGGCGGGCGGCGGCGAGCACGCCCTTGACCTCCTGCTGGGCGCGCGCGACCTTGGCGACCAGGTCGGTCAGGGCGACGCGCGGGACGGGCGGCGGCTCGGCCTCCGCCGCGAGCGCGCGAGACACCGCGGCCGCCGCGAGGACCGCGACGGCGGCGAACGGGCGCAGGCGTGCGGTCACGATGCGTCGAGCAGTATCAACTCGATTTGCGGCGGTCAACAAACCGCCGGGCCGCGCGCCGGAAATCTTGTTTACAACGATCTCACGTCACG
Organism: Polyangia bacterium; assembly: GCA_036557265.1. Taxonomy (GTDB): domain Bacteria; phylum Myxococcota_A; class Polyangia; order Fen-1088; family Fen-1088; genus JADGRB01. The sequence continues at coordinate 9,649 of DATBHU010000244.1, read as the reverse complement.
GCGCCGCGATCTTGCCGACGCCGGCGCCCTGCGGGACGACGGTCTTGACGTCGTTGGTCGTGCCGGTCAGCGCGCTGCTGTACGAATACGGGATGCTCGCGGTGCAGTTGGCGGGATAGGCGCGCGACGTCCGGCTCACCTCGACGTTGTCGATCCGCTCCGTCATGCCGGGCGCGTCCGAGGGCGTGTAGATCGAGTAGTGCAGCGCCTCGTAGTAGTTCTTCTCGACGCGCACGCAGGTGCCGGCCCGGATCTCCGACGCGTCCTGGGCGCCGACGATGTAGTTGTTGAAGAAGTGGCCGACGGAGCCGCGGTACATCGGGATCCGGAGCAGCACCTTGTTGTAGTAGTTGTGGTGGAAGGTGATCTTGCGATCGTCGTAGAGGTCGGTGTCCGACGCGCCGACCAGCCCGGCCTTGTGGTGATCGTGCAGGTAGTTCCACGAGATCGTGATGAAGCCGGTCTGGCCCTTGACGTCGATCAGGCCGTCGTAGAGATCGTGGTTGGTCTGGACCGCCGGATCCTCGTTGTAGAGCTCGCAGTGATCGATCCAGATGTTCTTGCTGGTGCCGCTGATCGAGATGACGTCGCCGCCGTTCACCTGGATGGCCGGCAGCCCTTCGTCGTCGGACGACGTGTAGACGCCGGGCGTGTCGACGCGCGTGGTGACGCCCATCATCGTCATGCGCAGGTTCTGGATGATGACGTTGTTGTTGTTGGCGATCTCCAGGCCGACGCCGTTCAGGAACGCGGTGGTGCCGACGCCGATGATCGTCTTGTTCGACTTGATGCTCACCTTGCCGCCGTTGGCGCCGTTCGCGATCGTCCCCTGCACGCGGATGATGTAGGCGGTCGAGCTCTCCGCGTAGGACTTGAGCTCGGCGTACGTCGTGGCGGTGACGACCTGCGCGCCCTTGCCGCCCGTGGTGCCGCCGTTCAACGTCGCGAAGCCGATCGGCTGTCCGGGATCGGGCGGCGCGCCGCCGCTGCCGCCGGTGCCGGAACCGCCGCCGCCGGTGCCGGCCGCGGCGCCGCCGCTGCCGCCGCGCCCGCCCGTGCCCGCGGCGCCGCCGCTGCCCGACGTGCCGCCGGTGCTGCCACCGGCCCCGCCCCGGCCCGCGCCGCCCGCCGCCCCGCCCTTGCCGCCGGCGCCTGCCGCGCCGCCCGCGCCCGTGGTCCCGGCCGCGCCGGCCGCGCCTCCGGCCGCGCCGCCCCTGCCCGCGCCGCCGCCGCTCGCGCCGCCGCCGCTCGCGCCACCGCTGCCGATCGTGCCGCCGGCGCCGCTCGCGCCGCCCGTGCTGGTCGCGCCGCCGCTGCCCGTCGTGCCGCCCGTCCCCGCGGAGCCGCCGCTGCCCGTCGCCCCGCCCGTCCCCGCGAGCTGACCACCGGTCGATCCGCCGCCGCCTCCTCCTCCCCTACCGCCGGCCGCCGTGCCGGCGCCGCCGCCGGCGCCGCTCGGCTCGGCGCCGCTCCCGCCGCAGCCCGCCGCGAAGAGGACCACCGCCGCCGTGACGCGAAATGGACGTGATCGCATGCCAGTTGATGTTCTAACCCGGACGAATTGATCACGGCCACCGCTTCTGCCGCGGCCGTTCGTGCTTAACGTGACCGCGCGTCATGAACGTCGCGCCCGAGCACGGCACCGGCGGCGAAACCGAGGTCAACAAGTGGGAGGTGCTCGGCATCGTCGCCGCGGGCGTGTTCATGGCGACGCTCGACACGTCGGTCGTCAACATCAGCCTGCCCTCGATCGCCCGTCACTTCGGGCGGCCGTTCTCCGCCGCCGTCGAGTGGGTGGTGATCGCGTACCTGGTCGTCATCGCGTCGCTGTTGCTGACGATCGGCCGCCTGTCGGACCTGATCGGCCGCCGGCGCATCTGGGCGTCGGGGCTGGCCATCTTCACGCTCGGCTCCGCGCTGTGCGGCGCGGCCCCGTCGCTGGGGCTGCTGATCGCCTGCCGCGCGCTGCAAGGCGTGGGCGGCGCGATGATCATGGCCATCAGCCCCGCCATGCTGATCGCCGCCTTCCCGGCCTCGGAGCGCGGGCGCGCGATCGGGCTCAACGCCGTGTTCGTCGCGCTGGGCGTCAGCACCGGCCCGACGCTCGGGGGCCTGATCACCGAGCACCTCTCCTGGCGCTGGATCTTCTACGTCAACCTGCCGGTCGGCGCCGGCGGACTGATCGCGACGATGCGCGTGCTGCCGAAGTCGACGGCGCGCCCGGGCGGTCGCTTCGATCCGGCCGGGGCGGCGCTGCTCGGCGTCGGCCTGGCCGGACTGACCGGCGCGCTGTCGATCGGCGGCGAGCGCGGCTGGTCGTCGCGCCTGGTGCTGGCCGCGTTCGCCGCCGCCGCCCTCGCCTTCACGGCGTTCGTCGTCGTCGAGCGGCGCGCCGCCCATCCGCTCTTCGACTTCTCGCTGTTCAGGAACCGCGTGTTCTCCTCGGCGACCGCCAGCCTGGTGCTGAGCTTCGTCGCGATGTTCATGGTCGCGTTCATGATGCCGTTCTACCTGGAAGAGCTGCGCGGCTTCTCGCCCGCGCGCTCGGGCGCGTTCCTGACGCCGCTGCCGCTCACGCTCGCGGTCGTCGCCCCGCTGGCCGGCACGCTGGCCGATCGCGTCGGCACGCGCGGGCTCGCCTTCGCCGGGCTGGCGGCCTGCTCGCTCTCGCTGCTGCTGATCGGCACGCTCGACGCGCGCACCAGCGGCGCGGGCATCGTGGGCCGGATGGCGCTGGCCGGGCTCGGCCAGGGACTGTTCCAGACGCCCAACAACAGCGCGCTCATGGGAGCGGCGCCGCGCGCGCAGCAAGGCCTCGCGTCCGGTCTCCTCGCCACCGGCCGCGTCGTCGGACAGAGCCTGAGCGTCGCCCTGGCCGGCGCGATCTGGGTCGGCAGCGGCGGCGCCACCGCGGGCCGCGCCCTGCTGTCAGCCGCGCCCGCCGCCGCCGCGCCCCTCCAGTACGCGTTCGCGGCCAGCTTCCGCGCCACGCTGTGGGTGTCGGCCGCGATCGCCGCCGTCGGCGCGTTCGTCTCGCTGACGCGCGGGCGCGACGTCAGTTCCCGATCGTGAACGTCTGCTGGACACCACCACCACCACCACCGCCGTCGACGACGGCGGGGCGCTGACCGTCAACAGCGCCTGTCAGTAGCCCCTACGGGGGAAAGGCCCCTCTCCTGACCCTCTCCCGGCTCCGCGGGGAGAGGGGACCGGAGCTCCATCCGTCGGCTGAACCTAGCCCGGTTCGTCGATGGGGCCGCCGGTCTCGGCGGCCGCGATGAAGTCACGCAGGCGCGGGTAGACGTCCTCGCGCCAGCGCCGGCCGCTGAAGATGCCGTAGTGGCCGGCCCCCTTGATCAACAGGTAACGCTTGCGCGCGGCGGGGATGCCCCGACAGAGATCCAGCGCCGCGCGGGTCTGCTCGACGCCCGAGATGTCGTCGCGTTCACCCTCGATGGCCAGCAGCGCCGAGCGCGTGATCGCCTCCGGCGCGACGCGCGCGCCGCCGATCGTCCACAGCCCGCGCGGCAGCAGGTGCTCGTGAAACACGATCCGGATGCAATCCAGGTAGTACACGCCCGGCATGTCGAGCACGGCGTTGTACTCGTCGTAGAAGCGCCGGTGCTCCTCGGCGCCGTCGAGATCGCCCTCGACCAGGTGCATGTAGAAGTCCCAGTGCGAGTTGAAGTGACGGACCGGGTTCAGCGCCATGAACCCCGCGTGCTGCAAGAACCCGGGATAGACCCGACGCCCGTGCCCCGGATAGCGGGCCGGCACCCGGTGAATCACGTTGGTGTCGAACCACGCCAGCGAATGGTTGGCGGCGAAGTCGGTGACCGGCGTCGAGCTGCAGCGCGCATCGATCGAGCCGCCCATCAGGGTCAGGCTGCGCGGCTCCGTCTCGCCGGCCGCCGCCATCAACGCGGTCGCCGCCAGCACAGGCACCGCGGGCTGGCAGACCGCCAGCACGTGCAGGCGTTCGGCCCCGACGTGGCGGATGAAGTCGCGCACGTAGCCGACGTAGTCGTCGAGCGAGAACGAGCCTTCCTCGACAGGCACCATGCGGGCGTCAATCCAGTCCGTCACGTAGACATCGTGACGGGACAGCAACGTCCGCACCGTGTCGCGCAGCAGGGTGGCGTGGTGACCGGAGAGCGGCGCGACCACCAGCACGACCGGGTCGCGCCGCAGCGTCTCCGTCACGGACGGGTCGTCGCTGCGCCGGTCGAAGTGCAGCAGCCGGCAGAACGACTTCGTCAGAACCGTCTGCTCGATTACCGAGACCTTGGTGCCTTCCGCGGGGCGGCCGACGTCCACCTCGTCGATGCCCCAGGCCGGCTTCTCGTAGTCCTTGCCCAGACGGTAGAGCAGCTCGTACGAGGCGGCCAGCGAGCTGGCGCCCGGCAGGTGCGCGAGCCAGCTCTCCGGCTCCGAGAACAGGTGCGCGCCCGTCTTCGCCAGCTCGACGAGAGGCGAGATCAGGGCACGGTTGTATTCGTAGAGATCGTAGAGCACCAGTTCACTATGGCCGATTTTTCGCGGCGCGACGGCGCGCCGGCCTGACTGCCCGGGAAGGCGGCGCGGCTTTCTCGCGGCGCAGCCCGAGCGCGCCTGACGGCGGCGGGCGCAGCCGGGCCCGCCGCCCGTGTTACCGTCGCGGTGATGCGGGCGGCCCTCGTCGCGGCGGTGGTGGCGCTGCTGGCCGCGTGCGCGGCGCCGCGCGGGAGACCGCCGCCCGCTGCCGCGCCCGCCCCTCCGATCCAGATGCCGCGCGGCTACGACGCGCTGTCGTACACGCTCGATCTGTCGCTGGTCGATCCGGACGGGCCGTTCGACGGCGCGCTCGCGCTGGAGCTGGTCGCGCGCCGCGCCGGGCTCGGGGAGATCGATCTCGATTCGGTCGATCTGGAGATCCTGGCCGTCACGGAGCGCGGCGCCCCGCGCCGCTTCGCGGTGGCGAGCGAGCACCTGCGCATCACCCTCGAACCGCCCGCCGCGGACGGCGAGACGCGCGCGCTCGCGATTCGCTACCGCGCCCGCCTGTCGAAGGGCCTGCAGCGCTGGGGCGACCACCTCTACAGCGCCTACCACACCCGGGCGTGGATGCCGTGCAACTTCGACCCCGGCGACAAGGCGCGCTTCGATCTGACGCTGGCGGTGCCGCCGGGATGGACGGTGCTGGCGAGCGGCACGCCCGCGGGCGCCGAGCGCCGGCGCTGGACGCTCGACGTCCCGCATTCGACGTACCTGTTCGGGTTCACCGCCGGCGTGTTCGCCACGTCATCGCGCGCCGCGGAAGGCGGCCTCCCGCAGCTCGAAGCGCTGGCGTCCGCCGAGACCCCGCCGGCGATCGCCGCCCGCCTGCTCGACGAGACGCCGGGCATGATCCGTTTCTTCGCGGAGGTGAGCGGCGTGCCGTTCCCGGGCCCGCGTTACGGCGTCGCGTTCGTCGGCGAGGGGACCGCCCAGGAGATGGCGAGCTGGTCGGCGCTGGGGCGCGAGTTCGCGGCGACCTGGAACGCCGACCCCAAGGAAGACTGGCTGGCGGCGCACGAGCTGGCGCACCAGTGGTGGGGAAACGCGGCGACCTGCCCGACCTGGGGCGACTTCTGGATCCAGGAGGCGTTCGCGGTCTTCATGACCGCCGCTTACAAGGAGCGGCGCTGGGGCCGCGCGGCCTACGATCGCGAGCGCGAGCGGAACCGCGCCCGCTACGAAGCGTTCCGGGCCACCGGCGGCGATCACGCCCTCGCCCTCGGGCCCGACACGCCCTCCGGCGCGCTCGGCCGCCAGCTGGTGTACGGGAAGGGGCCGCGCGTCCTCTACGTGCTGCGCGACGAGCTGGGCGAGCCGGCGTTCTGGTCGGCGGTGCGCGCGTTCACGCAGGCCGCCGTGCGCGACGGATCGCGCACCACCGAGCTCCGGCGTGCTTTCGAGCGCGCCGCCGGACGCCCCCTGCCGATCTTCGATCGCGCGGTCTACGGCGCCGGAGCGCCCTAGCTCGCGCCCCGATCACATGCCCGCGGTGACGTTCGCTATCGGGAAGCTGATGCTCCCGGTGCCGCCGCCCGCCTCGACGAGGATGCTCGCCTCCAGCACGTTGCCCAGCGTCAAGCCCTGGGCCGCCCACGCCGCGAAGTGGTCGCTGATGGTGATCTGCCCGCAGGTGCGCGCCGTCGTGCGGATGCTGTAGTACTGGTTCCAGTTCGTGACGTTGCCGCAGCGGTTGCCGCCGGTTCCGTTGGTGTTGCGCAGCAACAGGTTGTACGTGGCGCCGTCGATAGTCGCGGTGCCCTTGGACGTGCCGCCCGGGTTGACCGGCATCTTGTTGAACGAGTCGTCGACGATGTACCACTCGATGCACGGGTTGACCGACCAGCCGTAGATTCCGACGTACGAGTAGCCGCCGGCGTTTCCGGTCTTCGTCTGGGCGTACTGGGCCGTGACCGTACCGAGCGCGCTGACGGCCTTGCCGCTGTTTCCGAACTGCAGGCCGATGCGGGCCAGGAAGTCGCCGGAGCCGCCCCAGGACGCACTGAACGCCGGCGTGCTGAAGGTGGTGATGGTCCCCGGCCCCGAGTTCGTCCAGATCGACCAGCTCAGTCCGCCCGCCGTGCCCTGCGCGTTCGACGACATGTGCGCCGTGCCGCCCGACGGCAGCATCGCGTTGCAATCGACCGTCGTCGCGCCGCCGCTGCCGGTGGCGCCGCCCGTGGTCCCGCCTGTCGCCGTGCCCCCGGCGCCGGTGTTGCCGCCGCGCGCGCCGCCGGTGCCGACCGCGCCGCCGGCGGCGCCGCCGCGACCGCCCGTCGTCCCCGCGGTGCCGGTGTTGCCGCCGCGACCGCCCGTCGTGCCGGCGCTACCGGTGTTGCCGCCGCGGCCGCCGGTCCCCGTCGCGCTGCCGCCGGTGCCGCTCGCGCTGCCGCCCGATCCCGTCACGCCGCCGCGCCCCGCCTCCCCGCTGCCGCCGGTCCCGACCGCACTGCCGCCCGTGCCCGTCGCGCTGCCGCCGGCTCCGGTCGTGCCGCCCGTCCCCGTCGTGCCGCCACTCCCCATCGTCGAGCCGCCGTCGCCACCGTCGCCGGCCGGCGACATCCCGCCGTGCCCGCCTTCGCCGGCGGCGCCGGTTTCGGAGGCAGCACAGCCGGCCAGCGCCAGCGCAGCCGCATAAGAAGTGATGACGCAGATAGACCTAAGAGAGCGACGGGGGCTAGTCATCGTCATTGTGTATTCCTTCGTCCGCGATTCCTGATCGTGTGCGGAGACGTTTTGCGGAAATAACCTCGATCCGATCGAGAGGCGAGAGGTTCGCAGCCAGCGACGAGAGATGACGTCGTCGAGTCGTCTGTGGGGCACTGTAGGCGTTGCGCCTACGATTCGACCCGGCGTCGACGAACTCCTAAGCAGTAGCGCGGGCGCGCCGGTTCGGGCCAGCGGAATCAGCGACGGACAGCTACCTCGGTGTGGCGAGGTTTTCGGGGAACTTGAAGCCCAGGTACGCGCCGGCGCTGATGCCCATCAACGCGAGCAGCGTGTTGTCGAACTCGGGGAGAGCGAGCTTGTTCCAGACCGCCCCCCAGAAGACGAAGAACACGACCACGGTCCAGACCAGCATCTGGAACCGGTGCAGGCCGATGGTGGCGCCGTCGGTCAGGACGTCCCTGAAGAAGCTGACCGACTCTTTTGCCGGGTTTTCGGCCGCATTTGCGTGCTGATCGAGCAGCACCGCACCGAGGGCCGTCCCCGTCCCGATCCCCATCAGGCCCAGCACCGAGCTGGTAATCGGCGGCACGGATCCGGTCACCGCCCAGATGATCAGGACGGCGAGCACGACGTTGACGAACCAGAACGCCATCTGCGTGCGCGCCAGGCTGTAGGTCGGCAGCTTGCCGCCCGGAAGCCGCGCGCCGTCGCGCACGAGCGGCGTCATGACGACCAGCGCGATCATCAGGATCAGGAGCAGCACGCCCCCTGCAATCAGCGAAAACGCCTTTGCACCTTGCAAGGGCTCCATCAGCAGGTTGGTCTCCGACGTGACGAACGTGCTCGCGTCCTCGAGCCCGATCGCCACCGTCAGCGTCTGCGGCGTCAGCAGGCGCCCGCCCCACAGCTCGTCCCAGAAGGCCTTGCTGGCGTCGTTCCTCGACGGGACGAAGACCAGCTCGTCGGCGCCGATCACCAGCGCCTGCACGTCGGCGAGGAAGTGACCGTTCAGCGACAAGCCGAGCTTCGTCCTTCGCTCGGCGGCCGCCGCTTGCAGCCGCGCCAGGTTCCCTGGCGCCAGCTTGACGTGGATGGCGTCGCCCATCTGGAAGTTCAGCGACTGCTTCTTCGCCGCTCCGTCCGCCAGCACCGACAGCCCGGCCACCGAGAGCGGCGGCGGATTCTGGCTCGGCGCTGACGCCGCCGGCAGCAAGGTCACCGCCCGCGCCGCCGGCGCCGGGGTCGCGACCGGTGCCGCGGCCGGGGCGGCGGGCGCGGCCGGCGCCGCGGTGGCCGGCGCCGCCGTCGCTGCCGTCACCTCGTCGTCCTCCGCTCGCGCGAGGGTGCAGGCCCCCGCGAGCAGCAACGTTGCAATCAACGGGCGATGCATTGTCTGTTTGATTGCGATGGGCGCTGCCATTGGTTGATCAATCACACTCTGATAGTGAGAAGCGCCTTTGTCGAAGCCATTCGCGCTCTGCCCGCCCGGAGCACTTCCTGTAATGGCGCAAACGTGATCGCCTGTCGGCGTCGGATCGGCGAAGGGTCATGTGGTTGCGGCGATGGCGCATCGCGCCCGAGACCCGCATCCGGACGCTTCGTCCGAACCTGGAGAGGTCTCGCGCGCGACGGACTGGCGACAGCTTTTGTGTAAGTTGCTCAACGAAGACCGTGTCGACCACCGGCAGTTGTTTGCCGGCGTCACACCGCCGGACCGGATCGCTTGTCATTATTGGTGGACAGGTCAACGCAAACGGAATCGCAGACCGGAGCGCCGCGGAATGTTCCGCTCGCTTCGGTGATTGGAACCTCGAACGGGTTGGGCACTCCAGGAGAGAGGGAAGACGATGTTGGTCTTGCCGGGTATGGTGGCGAGGGGCGCGTCGTGAAGGGCGCCGGGCCGCGCACGTGGAACGGGCAGCCGAAGGCGGCGGCGGGAGGAGCCGACGGAGGCGGCTGGCTGCGAGGAGCCGCCGCGCTGGCGGTGCTCGACACCGCGCTGAACGCCATCGACGCGCCGGCGGTGGTCGTCGATCTGGGCGGTGAGGTGCTGCACGCCAACACGAACGCGCAGGCGCTGCTGGAGCACGACCGCCCGGGCGTGTCGCGCGCGCTGGCGGAGGCGATCGCCGGCCAGCCCGCGAACCACGCGTGGGATCTGACGCCGCTGCGGGGCAACGAGCGGCAGCAGGGGTTCCTGGCCGTCCTGCGCACGCCGCGCAACGAGGCCGCCGTTCGCGATCCGCTCCGCGCCGCGACCCAGCGCTGGCAGCTGACCGCGCGTCAGACCGAGGTGCTGCGCTGGCTCGCGCACGGGATGACCAACGGGCTCATCGCGCAGACGCTGGGGATCAGCGAGCGCACCGTCGAATTCCACCTGAAGGGGATCTTCGACAAGGCCGGCGTCGACAACCGGGCCACGCTGCTCGTGAAGTTGCTCGAGCCG
>DATBHU010000243.1:0-3835 GCA_036557265.1 Polyangia bacterium | reverse complement strand
TCGACGACGCGCGCCACCAGCGACCCCGCCCCCTTGGCGGCCGTGTCCGACTGCAGCACCTCCTGCCACATCGGCGCGAGGTAGACGAGGTGCGTGTCCTCGCCCAGGTACTCCTTGGTGATCTGCACCTCGAGCGCGAGCGGCGTCGCCGGCATGGCGCCGAACAGCGGGTGAAACGGCTCGCGCGGCTGGAAGTCGAGCGGCCCGTTCTTCACCTGCACCATCGTCCCGGCCGCGAACTTGCCGTCGAGCGGCTTGAACTCGTTGTACGCCTGGCCGATGCGATCGGTGCCGTCGTCCTTGTAGACGAAGGCGCGCCACATGACGATGCCGCCGTGGGGCGCGAGCGCGGCGGCCAGCATGTTGGCGCCGTCGGCGTGCGTGCGGCCGTAGTCGGCCGGCCCCGGCTGCCCCTCGGAGTTCGCCTTCACCAGGAAGCCGCCGAAGTCGGGGATCTTCTGATAGATGGTGTTCGCCAGGTTCACCCACCACGTCTTGACGGAGGCGTTCGTCGGATCGGCGGTGGTGAGCCCGCCGATCTGCGTCGGCGCGCCGAACTGCGCCGACAGGTAGACGCTGATGCCGTAGGGGCGGAACACCGCCGCCAGCGCGGCCACCTTGTCGAGGTTCGCGCTGGTCAGGATCTGCGCGTCGGCGTTGACGTTGTTGAGGACGACGCCGTTGACGCCGAGCGAGGCGTTGGCGCGCGCGTAATCGGTGTAGCGCTGCGACAGCGTCCCGGGGAGGCTGCTCCAGCTCCACAGCGACTTGCCGGCGTAGCCGCGCTCGATGCTGCCGTCGAGGTTGTCCCAGTGATCGAGGATGCGGCGCTGGATCTTGGGCGCGCCCGAGAGCGACAGGCCGGCGACGGTGCGATGGCAGGCGAGGTGGCGCAGCAGCGCGAAGCTGCCGCGCAGCACGCCGACGTCGGTGTTGGCGGCGACGACGACGGCCGCGTTGCCGCCCACGGTCGCCGCCTTGATCAGGTAGCCCTCGTTGCCGACGGCGGTCAGGCTGGCGCCGAGCGCCAGGCCGCTGACGATCGTCGACGACGCCGGCGTGCCGAGCACGACGGCCCCGCTCCCGGTGGGCGCGTTCGCGACCGGCAGCGGGGCGACACCGGTCAGGCCGCCGATGCCGCGCACCAGCTCGCTCTGGGCGGCCTGCAGCGTCGCCGAGCTGCCCGCCTTCACGACGTGCGTCAGCGCGGCCTGATACTCGGCCAGCCGGCTCGGCAAGTTGACCTTCGGGGTGCGGAGCCAGAGTTGCGAGCCGTCCTCGTCGGGCGGCGGCTGGCTCGGCATCGGGTAGCTGTCGGCGCCGCCGCCGAGGCCGCCCGTCCCCGCCGCGCCCGCTGCCCCGCCGCCGGCGCCACCGCGGCCTGACGATCCACCTTGGCCACCTTGGCCACCTTGGCCACCCGGGCCGCCGCCGGCGCCGCCCGCGCTCCCGCCCGAGCCGGCGGTGCCGCTGCTGCCGCCCGCGCCGGCGCCGCTGCCGGCGGACGCCCCGGCGCCCCCCTTGCCCGCGCCGCCGGCCCCGCTCGCGCCCGCGCCGGCCGCTCCCGTCGCGCCGCCCGTGCCCATCGTGCCCGCCGCGCCCGTCGCGCCGGTCTGCGCCGTGCCGCACGCGGCCAGCGCCAGCGAGAGGCCCGCGACGGCGAGCAGCGATCGACTCATCGATGTCGCGCCTTCCCGGTCTTCTTCCTCTTCGTCTTCGTCTTTTCCGGCTCGTCCGGCTTGTCCGACTTGCCGGCCCGGCGACCTTCGTAGCGCGGCTTGTGCGGGTGCCGCTTGTAGAGAAGGATCGCCCGCCCGAGGATCTGGACGACGTTGACGCCGGGGAGCGCGGCCAGCGCGTCCGCGGCCGCGAAGCGATCGTCGGGGCTGTCCGCGTCGACGCGCGCCTTCACCAGCTCGTGATCGGCCAGCGCCTGCTCGACCTGCTTGAGGACCGCCTCCGAGACGCCGCCCTTTCCGATCTGGACGATGGGCGACAGGTGGTGCCCGTGCCCGCGCAGCGCCCGGCGCAGCTTGCCCGACGGCATCAGGGATCGCTTCTTCGGACTGGTCGACGGCGTCATCGTTTCCACTTTGCTCATATTGCCACGCGCGCGATCAGATCGCGGAGCGCGCGCAACGCCGGATCCTGGTGGGTGCGCTCGTGCCAGACGAGGTTGACCGTGGTCGCCATCGGCGCGAGCGGGGTCGGCACCCGCCGCAACCCGAGCGACCGCCCGAGCACCTCGACCAGGCTGCCGGGGAGCGACGCCACCAGATCGCTGCGGGCGACGACGGCCGCGGCGGCGGTGAACGTCGGCACGACGACCGCGATGTCGCGCGGGATGGCGAGCGCCGCATAGCCGGTCACGACCTGCCGGTTGCCCCGCCCCGGCGACACGTGCACCTCGACGTGGCGCAGCCGGCCGAGCTGCGCCGCCGACACCCGGCTCCGGATGGTCGGATGGCGGGTCCGCGCGACCAGCACGATCTGCTCCTCGTACAGCGGCTGCACGTGAACGCCGGGCCCCTTCTCGCCGACGCCGATCAGGACGTCGACCTCCGTCCCCGCCAGGCCGCCCGCGGCGACCAGCGCGTCGATGCTCGACACCCGCAGCCGCGCCCGCGGCATCTCGCGGGCCAGCGCCGCCACGATGCGCGGCAGCCGCACCACCTGGCCGACGTCGGCGGTGGCGACCGTGAACGTGCGGTCGGTCGTGGCGGGGTCGAAGCCGTCGCCGTGAACGGCCTGGTCGAGCTCGCGCAGCGCGCGCGCCAGCGCCGGTCCCAGCGCCGCCGCGCGCGGCGTCGGCACCACGCCCCGCCCGCTCCGGATCAGCAGCGGATCTTCCAGCGCCGCGCGCAGGCGCGCCAGCCCGTTGCTGACCGCCGACGGCGTGACGTGCAGGCGGCGCGCCGCGCGGACCACGCTGCGCTCGGCGAGCACGGTGTCGAGCATCAGGAGCAGGTTCAGATCGAGAGACGCAAGGCTCACGAAGCGTGATGATACACGTCACGAATCATCACTGGTTCGAAAACGTCGCCGGCCCTAGCTTGGCCCCGATGACGCTCACACCCCGATTCGCTCGAACCATCACCGGGCTCGCGCTCGCCCTGTTGCCGGCGTGCGCGTGCACCCAACCCCCATCCATGAACGGGAGGACCACCATGTCCGATCAGACACGCGAGAAGAACACACAGAACGTCGTGACGCTGTTCGAGAGCTTCAACAGCGGCGGCGATCTCGGCCACCTGGACGACCTGATCGCCCCCGACTACGTCGGCCCGCAGGGCGACAAGGGGCCTGACGGCTTCCGCAAGGTCATCATGGGCCTGCGCACCGCCTTCCCGGACATCCACTACACGATCGACGACGTGCTCGCCGACGGCGATCGGGTGGCGATCCGCTGGCACTGGACCGGGACGCACAAGGCGCAGTTCCGGGTCATCCCGGCCACCGGCAAGACGGTCACCAACCCGGGCCTGGCGATCTTCCGGCTCGCCGACGGCAAGGTCGTCTCCGCGGCGCTCGAGACCGATCGCCTCGGCTTCCTCGAGCAGATCGGCGCGGTCCCCCCGAACGGCGGCTTCGGCGGCCCGCGGCCGCCGTCGCCGCCGCAAGCTGCGCATCAGTAGCGCCCCTCGCCGCTCGCAAGGCCTGCCCCACCCCACCCTCTCCCGCAATCACGCAATCAGGAGAGGGAGTTCAGAGGAGTTCAGAGGAGTTCAGAGGAGATCAGAGGAGATCAGAGGAGATCAGAGGAGATCAGATCCCCTCGCCCCGCGAAGCGGGGAGAGGGTTAGGGAGAGGGGCCCCCCGCTCTCTCTAGGCGAGA
>DATBHU010000242.1:0-7981 GCA_036557265.1 Polyangia bacterium | reverse complement strand
CGCGCTCCCGTACCACGTCTGCCTGTCCGAGCTCCTGTACGGCGAGCCGCTCTACCGCCAGCGACGCACGATGTGGGGGTTGCCGTTGCCGAACGTTGCCCCACTCGCCGGGCCGCTGGTCTCTGACGGCGGCGCGGGCGCGCGCGACGGCGCGGCCGAGGCCGGGCGCGGTGCGGACGCGGGCGCGCCCGACGCCGGCCGCCCCGATCGCTGACGGGCGGACGGCGGTCAGCCCGCCAGCAGCGCCAGCAGCCGCGCCCCGACGAACACGTAGAGCAGCGCCGCGCCGGCCAGGAAAGGACCGAACGGGATCTGCGCGTAGCGCAGCGGCTCGCCGGCGGCCTCCTGCGGGCGCCGCCGGCGCGCGACGAGGATGATGGGCAGGCTGATGAACGCGCCCGCGAAGCCGCCGACGATCAGCACGAACAGGAGCGCCCGCCAGCCGAGCAGCGCGCCGATGACCGCGAGCAGCTTCGCGTCGCCGAGGCCCAGCGCCTCGCGCTTGAGCACGTAGTAGTAGAAGTCGGCGATGAGGCGCAGGAACAGGTAGCCTGCGCCGGCGCCGATCAGGCGCTCCAGCCATGGCGCCTGGTGGATGGCGAAGCCCGCCAGAAAAAACACCGGGATGGCGGGCAAGGTGATGACGTCGGGCAGCCGCATCGTGGCGAGGTCGATGAACGACAGCACCAGCAGCACGCCCGCGAACGCGAAGTAGGCGGCGAAGCGGGCGATGCGGACGGCGGGCGCCTCGGTCGGATCCCCGGAAACGAAGGTCATCCAGAGCGCGACCGCGATCAGCGCCGCCAGCGCTTCGACCAGCGGGTAGCGGGCCGAGAACGGCTGCTTGCAGGCGCGGCAGCGCCCGCGCAGCAGAAAGTACGAGATCAGCGGGATGTTGTCGGCCGCCCGGATCGGCGTGCCGCAGCTTCCGCAGCGCGAACCAGGACGCACGATCGACTGGCCGGCCGGGATGCGCGCGATGCAGACATTGAAGAAGCTCCCCCAGATCGCGCCGAACGCCGCCGCCACCGCCGTCATGACCGGCGAGGACAGCAACGCGGCGATCTCATCCATGGGTGGGATGCTAAGGTTAGCGCCGCGTTGAAGCGAATTTGGGCAGATGTCGTCGTCGCGCTGGCCGCGGTCGTGGTCGTCGCGGGAGGGTGCAAGCGCGGCGGCAAGGATCAAGGAACGGTGCCGGCCCAGAAGGTGACGGTGCTGGCGGACGCGCTGCGGCCGGACGCGTTCGCGGCGGCGCTGAAGCGGATCGGCGGCGCGCATTTTCACGCCACCGCGCACTTCGCGGCCGGGGCCGCGGGCGCGGCGCCCAACGCCGTCACCACCACCACCGACGTGTGGGTCGACCGCTCGGGGAACTACCGGGTTCGCGAGCAGAACGATCGCGACGGTGGCCGCGAGGTCGTCCTCCACGGGCGTGAGCTCGCCATTGCGCTACGCTATGGAAAGATGATCCGCCGCGTCGCCGAGGAGCCCGAGCCCAGCCGCCTGCTCGAGGAGGCGCTGGGCGCCCCGTTCGCGGTGTTCGATCTGGTGGCGCGCCAGGCCCGCGTCGCGCGCGCCGGGAGCGAGCTGGTCGGCGGCACGCACGCGACGGCGTTCGAGCTGCGGCCGAGCGACGGCGCGGGCGCCGGCAAAGCGCCGTCGTCGGAGGGCCTGCGCAAGTGGCGCGACAAGGCCTCGATCGACGCGCTCCAGGGACGCATCCTCGTCGACGACGCGACGGGCGCGCTGCTGCGCTGCGATCTGACGGCGAAGTTCACCACCGCGGGCGACGGCAAGCCGATCGAGGGGAACGTCGAGGTGCACACCGTGCTGACCGACGTCGCCAGCACCGCCCCGATCGAGCGGCCGCCGGCCGAGAATCTGGCGATGCGGCAACGGACGGTGCCCGAACAGAAGGAGCTGCTGCGCGGGCTGGGGCAGGTGCGCGTCGCGGCGGAGCCGCCCCGTCCGGGCGCGCGCGCCGGGGCCGCCCACGCGGGCGGCGGGAAGCCGGCGGCGGCGCGGCCCGGTCCGGCCAAGACGGGCGCCGGCGCGGGCGCGAAGGCAACAGGACCATGAGCGACGGCGAACCTGAACGTCCCGAGCTGATCGCGCCCGCGCGCGTCGCGGCCGAAGCCGGCGCCGACGGCGTCGGCCACCTGGCCGAAAACCGCCGCCTGATCGTGCGGCGCGCGCTGCTGGCGACGGCGGTGGGCGGGGTCATCCCGATCCCGGTGCTGGACGATTACTTCTCCGGGCGCGTCCGCGCCGGCATGCTCGCGAAGATCGCCGAGCGGCGCCGCGTCGATCTGGCGCCCGGCTCGGCCGATCTGCTGGGCGACGCGCGCGAGGGGAACGCGGTCCGCAACGTGACCCTGACGGCGGCGGCGTTCCTGGCGATCAAGCTGGCCTGGCGAAAGTTCTTCGCGCTGCTGGCCATCGGCCGCCGCGCCGACGAGATGGCGACCAGCTACCAGCTCGGCATGGTGTTCGATCACTACTGCGCGAAGGTGCACGTCGGCGGTGGCGTCGATCGCGCGCAGGCGGCGATGCTGCGTCAGGTGATCTTCGCGGCGCTGTCCGATTCGGAGCGGCAGGCGTTCGTCGTGGCGTTCCGTGAGGGCGGCAAGGTGCTGGGCCGATCGTTTCTGGAGGCGCCGAACTGGCTGAGCGATCGCGTCCGCCTGGCGGCGGAGCGCTGGGCCGAGAGCGGCGGCAAGAGCACGGATCCGGACGAGGCGGCGGCGGTCGGCGACGCGGCCGAAGAGGTGCGCTGGCTGGATCGGGCGGCGGCCGCGGTGGAGACCCGCCTCGGCCGCGCGGAGCAGGGCTACCTGACCGGCCTGACCCAGGCGTTCGAGCGGCGCTGGCGCGAGGCCCAGGCGCGCAAGCAGGCGGGACCGCGGCAGCCCGGCGCTCCCGACGCGGATCGCGGTCCGGGCGCCTGAGCCCGCGTTCCGGCCCTGTTTCATTTCAGACAACAAAGACGCGAGAAGTAGCCGGCCGCGACGTGCTTTGCTAAATTGAGACTAGGTGAAGAAACCTCGGCGCGGGTCGTCCGGTAAACAAAAGGGCCAACGCAAGCAGGGCCGCGCCCGCCCCCGCGCGGGAGCAGGCGGCGCTCGGATCCCGGTGCGCGGGGCCCGCCGGTCGCAGGTCAAGCCGCGCGCAGCCGCCGAAGCGGCGCCGCGAAAGGGGCGAACCGAGGCTGAGCTGGCCGAGACGCGCGCGCTGGCGGTGATCGCGATGGAAGCGGCGCTGGACAAGCGCGCCCTCGAGCCGGTGTTGATCGACGTGTCGGGGATCGGCAGCTACACCGACTTCATCGGCATCGTCAGCGGGCGCAGCGACCGGCAGGTCGACGCGATCGCCGAGGGCGTCACGCAGGCGATGAAGGCGCGCGGTCTCTATCCTCTCGGGCAGGAAGGGAGCGGCAGCGGACGATGGACGCTGCTCGACTTCGGCGCGTTCGTGATTCACGTCTTCTATCACCCGGTGCGCGAGTTCTACGACCTCGAGAGCCTCTGGATCGAGGCGCCGCGCGTGAAGCTGGAAGTGCCGCCCGAAGCGACGCTGCAGCAGCCCGACGCCCTGTACGGCGCGTTGTAACGCCTCCGTGCCTTGAAGATCATCGTCCTCGCGGTCGGCAAGCTGCGCGACCGGAGCTTCGCCGCGCTGTGCGACGACTACGTCACGCGGGCGCGCCGGCACCTGTCCGTCGAGGTCGTCGAGGTCGAGGACGACGCGGCGCTGGCGCGCAAGTGGCCCACGCAGGGCGAGACGATCGCGCTCGACGTGGGGGGCGACGCCTGGACGACGGAGCGGTTCGCGCGCCACCTGGACGACCGCATGCTGCGCGGCACCCGGGCCCTGACGTTCGCGATCGGCGGCGCCGACGGTCTGCCGCCGGCGCTGGTGGCGCGGGCGACGTTGCGGCTGTCGCTGTCGGCGCTGACGCTGCCGCACCGGATGGCGCGCCTCGTCTTGCTGGAGCAAATCTATCGCGCCCTGACGATCATCCGGGGCGAGCCTTATCACCACTGACCGCATGTTATAGATTGGTGAAATGAGTAACGTCCCCCGCGTGGTCCTCGTCGTCCTCGATGGCTTCGGGGAACGTCCCGAGACCGACGGGAACGCCGTCCGGCTGGCGCGCATGCCGACGTTCGCGCGCCTTTATCAGCGCTATCCCCACGTCCTGATCGGCGCGTCCGGGAACGACGTCGGCCTGCCCGACGGCCAGATGGGGAACAGCGAGGTCGGCCACCTGAACCTCGGCGCCGGGCGCATCGTCTACCAGGACATCGTGCGCATCGACAAGGCGATCAAGGACGGCACGTTCTTCGAGAACGAGACGCTGATTCGCACCATCGAGGCCGCCAAGGCGAGCGGCGGCACCTTCCACCTGTTCGGGCTGACCAGCCCCGGCAACGTCCACGCCTCGCTGGATCACGCTTACGCGATCTGCGAGCTGGCCAAGCGGCGCGGCCTGACCCGCGTCGCCTGGCACGCGTTCCTGGACGGGCGCGACACGCCGCCCGCGTCGGCGGCCGGGTACCTGCGCGACGTCGGCGCGCGCCTCGCGCAGATCGGCGTCGGTGAGCTGGCGACCGCGGTCGGGCGCTACTACGCGATGGACCGCGACAAGCGCTGGGACCGGCTGGAGGTCGCCTGGAAGATGCTGACGCGCGGCGAGGGGGCGCTGGTCGACGATCTGGCCGACGCCGTCGAGCGCGGCTACACCGCGCCCAAGCCGCTCACGGACGAGTTCGTCACGCCGCTGGTGCGCAAGGGCCCGGACGGGAAGCCGCGCGCGATCATCAAGAACGGCGACGCCTGCTTCTTCTACAACTTCCGCGCCGACCGGGCCCGCCAGCTGACGCTGGCGCTGCACGCCGCCGACGGCGACTTCCCATTCTTCGATCGCGCGCCGCGCCCGAAGCTGGCCGGGTTCGCCACCATGACCCGCTACGACGCGAAGATCGACGTGCCGCCGGCGTTCCCGCCCCAGAGCCTGGCGAAGATCCTGGGCGAGGTGCTGGCCGATCGCGGCGTCTCGCAGCTGCGCACGGCGGAGACCGAGAAGTACGCGCACGTCACCTACTTCTTCAACGGCGGCGTCGAGCAGGCGTTCCCCGGCGAGGAGCGCCGCCTGGTGCCGTCGAACCGCGACGTCGCGACGTACGATCTGGCGCCCGAGATGTCGGCGGCTCCGGTCACCGACAGCGTCGTCGAGGCGCTGAAGCCGGGCGGCCCCGGGTTCATCCTGGTCAACTACGCGAACCCCGACATGGTCGGGCACACCGGCAAGCTGAAGCCGGCGGTCAGCGCGCTCGAGACCATCGACGCGTGCATCGGCCGCATCATCGACGCGGCCGCGGCGGCCAACGCCACCGTGTTCATCACCGCCGACCACGGCAACTGCGAGACGATGATCGATCCGCAGACGGGGCAGCCGCACACGGCGCACACGACCAACCCGATTCCGTTCATCGCGATCGCCGACGATCTGACAGGCCACACGCTGCGGGCGGGCGGGCGGCTGGCGGACGTGGCGCCGACGGTGCTGGACCGCATGGGGATCCCGCAGCCGCCCGACATGGACGGCCGGAGCCTGCTCGCATGAGCATCGGCAAGCGCCTCATCGATCTCGCGCGCGCCGAGCTGAACTCGCTGCTCGACAAAGCGGCCCGCTCGGACGACGAGGATGACGGCACTTATCGCTCGCGCTGGCGTCGTCCGTCAGCCGACGGCGAGTTCGCCGGCATGTCGGACGAGGAGCTGGCGGCGGAGATCGAGCGGCGGCGCCGCGCGCGCGAGGAGGTCGAGGAGGCGGTCCGGGGCGGCCGTCGCCCGCGCAGCACGCCGCCGCCCCGCACGCCGCCGCGGACCGCCGCGGGCGACGAGGCGGTCCGCAAGGCCTACGCGGCGCTGGAGGTGCCGGCGGGCTCGGACTTCGAGACCGTGCGCAAGTCGTACCGGCGCCTGATGCGCAAGTACCACCCCGATCTGCACCGCGGCACCGCGGAGAAGCAGCGCGCCGCGACCGATCTGACCCAGCGGCTCACGCAGGCCTACAAGACGCTCGAGAAGCAGCTCCGGCGCTAGCGGCTCCCGCGGCCAGGCCGTCAGAACGCGCGCTTCGCGCCCGGCGACGGCTGCAGCGGCTTGCCGTCGCGCCAGCGCTCCATCAGGCCAGGGAAGTCGCGCATGGTGACGCCGGGCGGGCGCGGTCCCACGCCGTCCCAGTTCGTCGGGCGCTGGCGATCCGCGGCGGTGGGGACGACCAGCGAGCCGACGTAGTCCGCCTTCGCGTACACGTCGTCGATCTGCGCGCGCAGGCTCTTCACGTCGGCGGCCGCCAGCGCGCCGTTCGACGTCGCCTGGTAGAACTGCACCGTCACGCGCACCGGGAAGCGCGCGTCGCGCTCGATCGTCAGCCCGTCCAGCTCGGTGAATTTGCCGAGCAGCGGTCCGTGGCCCAGCACCGCCACCTCGACGTCCGACGCGACGTCGCGGCTCGCCCTGGCGTGCTTTTCGGCGGACGCCGGCGTGGCGGCCGCTGCGGGCGCGGTCGCTTTGCCGCCAAGGCTGGCGAACGGCGCCCCCGCCTTGCGCGCGAGCGGCGCGCGGTACCTGAGCGGCACCTGGACGATCATCAGCAGGTTCGCGTCGCCGCCCAGCGACTGCGCCGACTCGCCGTTCATCGTGAACCCCGACTGCTTGACGTCGGACAGGCGCTCGGCGGTGAGGGGCGCGCGCTGGCCGCTCTTGTTGAAGAACAGGCGCTGGCCCCAGCTCTCGGCGCCCAGCGTGTCGCGCGCGTTGTCGACGATCGTCAGGCTCGTCCCCTGGCGGGTCACCAGCAACGTCAGCAGAGCCGGGTTCTTGCGCGACGACTGGTAGTTGAAGATCACCGGCCAGAACGTCGCCTTGCCCTGGCGCGGCACCGGGAGGAACGTCGCCTGCGCGCTGACCAGCGCGTGTCGATCGCGCGGCGCGAGCAGCGAGCCGCCCTTGATCTTTCCCTTGCCCGGCAGCGACATGAACTGGGCCGGCGCCGCCAGGAAGTCACGCAGGCTGACGTACGACAGCGTGCCCGCCTCGTCGTGGTTGCCGACCGGGATCATCAGCTTGTCGATCGGGACGTCGCCCGTCTTGTCGGTGAAGTTGGCGTGGCGCATGACCGGCATCAGCGCGGTGCGCGTCTGCCCGGCGCCGTCGTCCATCTGGACTTCGATCGTGACGTCGCTGATGTTCGGTCCCACCGACGAACCTTCCCAGCGGCCGGTGTCCTCCCACAGGACGTTCAGCAGCTCGAGGCCGGTCTGGTTGACGAGGGTCGTCGCGCGATCGTCCTCGGGCATCGCGGCGACCTTCTCGACGACGTGCGCGTACGTGCGCCGCGCGCGCGCCTCGCGCGGGATGCTGCCGTCGACGAACGCGCGCGGGGGCAGCGTCCACGCGAAGGCGGAAGCGGGCTGCCAGAGGGCCAGGCCCAGTCCGAGTGCCATCCGGGTCATGCGCGGTCGATTCACCATCGTCGGATCCTCCAGGCGCGTCCGACGCGCGGGACGGGCGCGCGGATCTGGCGGCGGGCGCCATTCCGGACATCAATGACGGGGTGGTGACCGAAAAACTGAGACAGCTGGCGTCAAAGCCCCCGGCCGGCGCGGCGGCCGTGGTGGAACTCGAGTTGCTTGCACGAGGCGTCATGAAACAGCCGTTGCGGTACCTGGTCGTGGTCGTCGCCGTTGCGCTGGCGGCCTGCGGGGGCAAGAGCTCCAGCTCCGACGGTGGCCGCGGCGGCGGCGCGGGCGGCGAGGCGGGATCCGGCGCGGTGGGGTCCGGCGGCGCGGGCGGCGTGGTGGGCTTCGGCGGCTCGGGTGGGGGCGGCGCGAGCGGACGCGGCGGCGCGGGAGGCTCGGCGGTCGGGATCGCGGGGGCGCAAGGAGGGGCCGGGCGCGGTGGCAGCGCG
>DATBHU010000241.1:0-8825 GCA_036557265.1 Polyangia bacterium | reverse complement strand
AGCTCCTGCTGCGGCCGGTTGCGGGCGCCGTCCGGCGTGATCGACGCCTGCTTGCCCTCGAGAATCTTGAGCAGCGCCTGCTGCACACCCTCGCCCGAGACGTCACGCGTGACCGACGGTCCGCCGCCCTTGCGCGCGATCTTGTCGATCTCGTCGATGCAGACGATGCCGCGGCTCGCCTTCTCCGGATCGTTGCCCGCGTTCCGGTACAGCGCCTTGATGACGCTGTCGACGTCCTCGCCGACGTAGCCGGCCTCGGTCAGCGTGGTCGCGTCCGCCATCGCGAACGGCACGTCCAGCTTCTTCGCCAGCGTCTGCACCAGCAGCGTCTTCCCGCAGCCGGTCGGCCCGAGCAGCAGGATGTTGCCCTTCTGGATCTCGACCTCGCCCGCCTTGCCGTGCTGGCCGATGCGCTTGTAGTGGTTGTGCACCGCGACCGAGAGCGCCTTCTTGGCGCGGTCCTGGCCGATGACGTACTTGTTGAGCTCGTCGTAGATCTCGCGGGGACGAGGATACTTCGGCCGCTCCGCCGCCTCTTCCTTGGCGATGATGTCGTTGCACAGCGCGACGCATTCGTCGCAGATGAACACGCGCGGGCCTGAGATCAGCTTGCGCACTTCACGGCGCCGCTTCCCACAGAACGAGCAGTGGAAATCGTCCATCAAGGAAGAGTATTGCATCAGGACCGCGCCGCGCCAAGCTCCCTCGCGCGGAAACTACGTCGGCCGTGAGCCGGCGGTCCGGGTGGCCCGACCTGACGCAAAAACCTGACGCGGGATCGGCGGGCGCCCGCGCTCGCGGCGCGGCGCGAATTTCGAAACAGGATCTTGATATTGGCCGCCGATCGCCCCCGGACGTTATTGCTGCGCCGGGGCGGGCCGGATACTGTACGCGGAAAATGCGCGCCCTCGTGGTGACTTCCAATCCGGCGACCGCGGTGGCGGAGCCGGATACACCGGCGGCCGCGCTCAGCGATCTCGGTTGCGAGGTGTTGGCGGTCGGCTACGACGTCGACCAGCTGCCCGAGGACATCGAGCTGCAGCGTCCCTCGGTGGTCGTGGTCGACGCGGGGGCCCACCTGGAAGTGGGACGCGCCGCCATCCGCCGCGTGCGCGAGGTCGGCTCGCTCGCCGACGTGCCGGTTCTGCTCTGCGTCGAGGTGTCCCGACTGGCCGGCCTCGACCCCGAGGCGGGCGCGGACGACTTCGTCCTCTCTCCGGTGGTCGGCCCCGAGCTCTACGCGCGCATCCGCCAGCTCGACTGGCGGATGTCGTCGTTCCGCGCGGCCGGCCGGATCAAGATCGGGGATCTTGTGATCGACGCGGTGGCGGTCGAGGCTGCCTACCGCGGGCGTGCGCTCAAGCTGCCGCGGCAAGAGTTCCAGCTGCTCAAGTTCCTGGCTGAGCGGCCGGGCCGCGTGTTCAGCCGCGAGCAGCTGCTGTCGCGCGTGTGGGGCTACCGCTACGCGGGCGGGACGCGCACGGTCGACATCCACGTCCGGCGCCTGCGCGCCAAGCTGGGACCGGGCAGCGCGATGATCGAGACGGTCCGGCACGTCGGCTACAAGCTGCGCGCGCCGGGCGGCACCCCGGCCTGATCCGGCGCCGCGCGCGGCGCAAAACCGCCGGGGAAACCTCGACTTGCCAGCGGGCGCGGAATACGGTAGTCCGCCAGCCCAAGAGACGCCCCCATGCCCGAGCTCACACTCGCCCAGGCCCTGACCGACGCCCTCCGGACTGAGATGCGGCGCGACCCCCGCGTCGTCGTGCTGGGCGAGGACGTGGGGCGCTTCGGCGGCGTGTTTCGCGTGACGGACGGGTTGCAGAAGGAGTTCGGCGCCGATCGCTGCATCGACACGCCCCTCGCCGAATCGGGCATCGTCGGCGCCGCGATCGGGATGGCCCTGTACGGCATGCGTCCCGTCCCCGAGATCCAGTTCGGCGACTACGTCTATCCGGCGTTCGACCAGATCGTGAACGAGCTGGCGAAGTTTCGCTATCGCTCGGGCGGCGAGTACACGGCGCCGGTCGTCGTGCGCATGCCGGTGGGCGGCGGCATCCGGGGTGGGCACTACCACTCGCAGTCCCCCGAGGCGTTCTTCACGCACATCCCCGGGCTGAAGGTGGTCTGCCCGTCGAACCCCGTCGACGCCAAGGGGCTGCTCGCCAGCGCCATCCGCGACGACGACCCCGTCATCTTCATGGAGCCGAAGCGCCACTACCGGCAGCCGAAGGCGGAGGTTCCGGCCGGCGAGTACACAGTCCCGCTCGGCGAGGCCAAGGTGGTGCGCCAAAGTTCCAGTGGATCGGCCCGACAGGTGACGGTGATCGCCTGGAGCGCGATGGTGCTGACCGCGCTGGAGGCGGCGGAGAAGGGCGCCGCGCGCGGCTTCGATCTGGAGGTGATCGATCTGCGCACGCTGGTGCCGTTCGATCAGGATCGCGTGCTGGCGTCGGTGAAGAAGACCGGCCGCGTCGTCATCGTGCACGAGGCGCCCAGGACGTCGGGCTTCGGCGCCGAGCTGGCCGCGACCATCCAGGAGAAGGCGATCCTGCACCTGGAGGCGCCGATCCTGCGCGTCACCGGGTTCGACACGCCGTTCCCCTACACGCTGGAGCACGAGTATCTGCCCGACGCCGACCGCATCCTCGACGCGGTCGAGCGCGTGGTGAAGTTCTGATGCTGTACGAGTTCCGCCTGCCCGACATCGGCGAAGGCGTGGCCGAGGGCGAGGTCGTGCGCTGGCTGGTCAAGGAGGGCGACGTCCTGCAGGAGGACCAGCCGATGGTCGAGATCATGACCGACAAGGCGACGGTCGAGATCCCGACGCCGCGCGCGGGGCGGGTGGCGAAGTTGATGTACGCGGAAGGTCAGGTCTGCCCGGTCGGCAAGGTGCTGATCACGATAGAGGTCGCGGAGGCGGCGGCCAGCGGCGCGGGCGCCGCGGCGGCGTCGTCGCCCGTCGCGGTGACGCACGCAGCGTCGACAGGCGAGCCGGCGCCGCGCGACAACGGCGTCAACGCCCGCGACGCGGGCGTGCTGGCGACGCCCGCCACGCGCAAGCTGGCGCGCGACACGGGCGTCGACATCCGCGAGGTGACGGGCACGGGGCCGGCCGGGCGGGTGACGTCGGACGACGTACGCGCTCACGCCGGCGGGGCGCCGGCGCCGGCCGCGGCGCGCGCGCCCGAGGCCCACGACGCCGACGGCGACGTCCGCATCCCGTTCCGCGGCGTGCGCCGGAAGATCGCCGAGCATCTGGTGTTCTCGAAGCACACCGCGGCGCACTTCACGTACGTGGAGGAGGTCGACTGCACCGAGCTGGTGGCCCTGCGCGAGCGCGCCAACGCGGCGCTGGCCGCGCAGGCGAAAACCGCCGGCAAGCTCTCGTTCCTCCCCTTCATCGTCAAGGCGACGGCGGCGGCGCTGGTGAAGTTCCCGCAGCTGAACTCCACGCTGGACGACGCCGCCGGCGAGATCATCCAGCGCGGCCACCGCCACATCGGCCTCGCCACCGCGACCGAGGTCGGCCTGATCGTCCCGGTCGTGCGCGACGCGGATCGGTTGTCGGTCGTCGAGCTCGCCGCCGAGATCGAGCGTCTGGCGGCGCTGACGCGGGCCGGGAAGGCGGCGCGCGACGAGCTGTCGGGCTCGACCTTCACGATCACCAGCCTGGGGGCGCTGGGCGGCCTGCTGGCGACGCCGATCATCAATCACCCCGAGGTGGCGATCCTGGGCGTCCACAAGATCAGCAAGCGTCCGGCGGTGCGGAACGACAGCATCGTCATCCGCGACCTCATGAACCTGTCGATCTCGGTCGACCACCGCGTCGTCGACGGTCACGAGGCGGCCCGGTTCGTCGCGGAGATCAAGGCGGCGCTGGAGGCGCCTGCCGCTCTTCATCCGAACGCGAAGGCGAAGGCGACGTAGCCGACAGCGGACATGGCGGGGAAAGAGTTGTCCAAGATCCGGGCCGGCATGGGGGACGTCGAGGCCCCCGCCGTCGAGGCCTGGCGCGACGAGGACTACGCGCGCGCGACGGGCCTGACGGCGATCCTGTCGCCCGACGGGGTCGCCGCCGATCGCGCGGCCGTGCCGGCGCTGGCACCGGCGGCGCTGCGCGACTGCCAGCGGACGATGCTGCGCATTCGCGCGGTCGACGAGCGGGTCCGCGCGCGCGCGGAGCGCGCGGAGGACGGCGGGGATCCGGTGCCGTCGGCGCGCGGCTGCGAGGCGGCGATCGTCGGCGCGGTCGCCGCGCTGGAGCCCGACGACGTCGTCGTCCCCGGGCGGCGCGAGGCGGTCGCGGCGCTGTGGCGCGGTCACACGGTGGCGGCGCTGGCGGCGGGGGATCCGATCCCCCACGCGCTGGGCGTGCTGCCCGGCTCGCCGCACGCGGCGACGCAGCTGCCGCACGCCACCGGGATCGCCTGGGCCATGAAGATGGAGGCCAGGGCGCAGGGCAAGGCCCAGGAGGCGATCGGCGGGGCCAGCAAGGTGGCGCTCGCCTTCCTCGATCGCGAAGGGACCAGCGCGGAGGACTTTCACGCGGGCCTGAACTTCGCGGGCGTGTTTCGCGTGCCCGCCGTCTTCGTCTGCATCAACGGCGGCCCGGGTCCGGCGGCGCCGTCGTCGCTCGAGACGGTGTCGCAGACCCTGGCGATCAAGGCGCTCGCCTACGGGTTCGCGGGCGTGCGCGTCGACGGCGGGGATCTGCTGGCCGTCTTCGCGGCGGTGCGCGAGGCGGCCGCCCGCGCCCGGCGCGGCGGCGGGGCGACGATGATAGAGGCCGTCGTTTCCGAGCTGCGCGAGCCCGAGCTGCGCGCGCCGGCCGCGGCCGGCGATCCGCTCGACCGGTTCGGGCGCTGGCTCGCGAGCGAGAAGATCGTGGACGCGGCCGCGGCCGGCGCGCTCGCGCGCGAGGTCGACGCGGAAGTCGACGCCGCCTTCGGCAAACGATAAAACCGACGAAGGAGGACGTGATGAAGGTCGGACGAACCTCGTTCGGCGCCCTGGTGGTGTCGCTGGCGCTGTCGCTGTCCGCGGCCGCCCGCGCCGGCGAGCCGGGCCCGCCCGTCGAGCAGCCGGAGGTGGAGCCCTACGACGACGAGCAAGCGCCGCCCGTCGAGGTGCCGCAGCCCGTTCCGCCGCCGGTGCAGCCGCCCGCCGCGCAGGGGCCCGCGCCGGAGGTGGGCTTCGGCTACGCCGGCATGATCGCGATCAGCGACGACGTTCAGCTGGCGATCAGCCAGGTCAGCTCCGACTTCATGGGCCAGAGCACCAAGCGCACGCAGATCCAGCTGCGGCCGGCGCTCGATTTCTTCGTGCTGCCGAACTTCTCCGTCGGCGGCCAGCTGGTCATCGGCTACACGTCGGTCGACCCCGGCAACGGCCAGAGCGCCAGCCAGACCGAGCTGGGCGCGTCGGCGCGCATCGGCTACACGTTCGCGCTCGGCACCAGCACCTCGATCTGGCCGCGCGTCTCCTTCGGCTACCAGCGCCCGGCCGGCGATGGGCCGGTGGTCCCGGGCAACAGCCAGTACAACCTCACCTTCGAGGTCTACGTTCCGATCGTGGTCCAGCCCGTGCAGCACTTCTTCATCGGCGCGGGGCCGGTCGTCAGCACCCAGGTCGTCTCGAAGATGAACGACGTCGACGCGCCGAAGACCACCACCATCGGTGTGCTGTCGACGCTCGGCGGCTGCTTCCGCGCGATGTAGATCACGCGGGATCTCCGCGTTGCTCCGCTAACCTGCCGGCGCGGCCGACGACGGCCGCCCGGAGGTGAGGCGATGCGCGCGATTCGAATTCGTTTGCTGGCGGCGTCGGCGTTCGCCGCCACGTTCGCGGCCGCGGCCGGCTGCGGCAGCTCGGGCTCTGACACCGCCTGCATGGACGTCGCGGCGGCGCGCTGCACGCAGCGCTCGATGTGCTCGGCGCTGGCGGGGGCGAGCGCCGCCGGCGCCAGCCTGGTTCGCACCTACGGCGACATGGCGACCTGCAAGGCGCGCGAGGCGCTGGCGTGCAAGAACGGGCTGGCCGCTCACGGCACGGGCAGCAGCGCCAGCCAGGTCGAGCGATGCACGGCCGCCTTCTCGACCTATTCGTGCCAGGACTTCTTCGACAACAACCCGCCCGCCGACTGCGTGGTGACGGGCGCGCTCGCCAACGCGGCGGCGTGCGCGTTCAACGGCCAGTGCAAGAGCGGCTACTGCCAGGGGACGAAGAACAGCCTGTGCGGCACCTGCGCCGATCCGCCCGCCGCCGGCGCCGACTGCTCGACCTCGACGTGCTGGCACAATCAGCGCTGCGTGTCGCAGGACCAGACCTGCGAGGGGGTGGTGTCGATGAACGGCGCCTGCGACGCAACCCATCCGTGCGACAACGGCCTCGGCTGCGTGGGCGACACCGCGACGACCATGGGGTCGTGCGCGCCGGCCGGGACGACCGCCGGCGCCGCCTGCGGCGGCACGACGGCCGGGTGCGACAACACGATCGGGCTCTACTGCTCGGGCGCGGCGGGCGCGAAGACGTGCGCGGAGCTCACCTTCGCCGGCGACGGGAAGGCGTGCGGCCTGATGTCCGACGGCACGCGGGTCGCCTGCCGGGCGGGCGAGTGCTTCACGGCAACCGGCGTCGCCGGCAACAACGACACGGGGACATGCAAGGCCGACGTCGACGCGCCGGGCGCCTGCGACACCGCGCTCGGCCCGCGCTGCCTCCCGCCGGCGCGCTGCGTGGTGACAAGCGGCGGGACGGCCGGCAGCTGCGTCGTCCCGACCGGCATCTCGTGCACGTGACGGTCAGCGTGCGGTGCGGGCGCGCGCGATCGCCCGCGCGACGCAGCGGGCGGTGAGGTGCGCGGCCCAGGCGGGCGCGACGACGTAGAGGAAGAGACGCGCGACGGCGAGGCCGATGGCGGCGGCGACGGCGACGGGCGCGTCGCGGTGTCCGAGCAACGCGGCGATCGGATCGAGCGCCGCCAGTTCCCGGCCGGCCGCCGCGTGCAGCAAGCCGGCGGCGACGACGGCCACGACGAGTCGGACCGCCCGGCGCCTCATCGGCCCGCGCCCGGCGTTTCGGGGATGCGGTTCGCGGTCAGCATCGCCAGCAGC
The DNA here is from genome assembly GCA_036557265.1 of Polyangia bacterium. Classification (GTDB taxonomy): domain Bacteria; phylum Myxococcota_A; class Polyangia; order Fen-1088; family Fen-1088; genus JADGRB01. The sequence continues at coordinate 1,710 of DATBHU010000241.1, read as the reverse complement.
AGGGCGTTGCCGAGCGCGCCGCCGGCGGCGAACCTGGTGTTCCCGCCCGCCCCGACGGGCACGCCCACCAGGTGCGCGCTGCGATAGAGCTCGCGGTAGAGATCGCCGTCGCCGTGCGCCCGCGCGGCGCCGAGCGCGAACCCGGTCGCGCCGACCGACACGCCCATCATCATCGGGCCGGCGTCGCCGTCCCCCTTGCCGTGGAAACCGGGCGCGTACTCGCGGATGCCGCAGAAGCCGAGCACGCAGGCGCGGCCCTCGTCGCGCAGCGCCGCGTACAGCCGGCGCGACAGCCGCGCGTCCGCGAAGCCGAGAAAGTACGACGCGATGGCGGTCCCCGAGCCGCGGGGCGCGTCGATCGGCTTGCAGGTGCCGCTCCGGACGCGCTGGACGAGGTAGCCGCTGCGGTGGACGGCGCATGCCTCGAAGCGCCTCGCCCAGCGCGCCAGCAGCGCGCTGCGATCGACGCCGGCCACGGCGGCGTGGAGGCCGATCGAGCCGGCGACGGCGGCGACGTCGGGCGGCCAGGTCTCGCCCGGGTAGGTCTCGATCAGGCCGGTCGGCGATCGGTCGAGCCGCTCCGCCAGCGCGGCCGTCAGGCGATCATGGAGCGCGGCGTACGGCGTGGCCGGATCGACGGCGCGCAACATGCCGAGCGCGAGGTTGACGTAGCCGAGGTAGGCGTGGCCCTCGCCGGGCGCCATCGCCACCAGGCCGTTGTGGCCCCAGACCTGCGCCGCCGTCGGCAGCGTGCGCGGGTCGGTCAGGCGGGCGGCCGCCGCGCGCATCGCGGGCAGGTATTCGTCGCGGCGCTCGGGGTGCTCGCGGATGATCTGCCCCATGCCGAGGATCGCCATCTGATAGATGGCGATCGCCGACTGGCCGTCGAAGCGGCGCGATCCGCTCCGGTAGAAATGCCGTTCCGGCTGCGCCGCGATCTCGCGCGCGACCTCCCGGGCCAGCGCGTCCTGCGCGGCCAGCTCGCCGTCGAACAGCGGCCGCGCGGGGAGCCCACACACCGCGCGCGGCACGACCGCGACCGTCACGGCGAACGACGCGGCCAGCGACACCATCCGGATCAGCAGCGGATGCTTCATCGTCGTCCATGTTGCCGACGCGAGGGGCGGGCGGGGAACGCGCGCCGGCGAACGGTCGCAGGAGCGCCGCGAGCGGTTCTTTAGAACATCGAGTCGGACCCGCGCCGAAGGACGGGATCGGGCGGCGTGGCGAACGGGTCGACCGGGACCAGGCGCGGCACCAGCGTGATGTTCGCGAGGGCGACGCGCGTGTGCTGGCCGCGCAGCGTGAACGGCACGCGCTGCCGCGTCGCCGCCACCGTCACCGTCACCTCGCCGTGGATGATCTCGCCGTCGTCCTCGCCGCCCGCCCGCGCGATCTCGATGACGTATTCACCGGGGCCGGCGCCGCGCAGGGCGAGCGCCTCGCGGCCGAGGCTGACGGCGTCGCGCGTGCTCAGCGTCGCGCGCGTCGGGCCGCCGAACCAGGAGACGCGCTGGCCGCGCGGATCGAGGATGGCGAGGTCGAGGTCGGCGTCGCCGCCCGACCAGCTCGCCTCGACGCGCAGATCGCCGCGCAGGCTGCCGGCGTCGTTCGGGTCGGGCCGCTCGAGCAGCGACTGGATCGCGCCCGCCGCCTTCGCGTCGGCGCCGGCCAGCAGATCGTCCGCCAGATCGGTGCGCCCGGCGCGCC
>DATBHU010000240.1:0-12716 GCA_036557265.1 Polyangia bacterium | reverse complement strand
GACCGGCCGCTCCGTCGTGCGCGCGACCTCCTTGGTCACCTGCGCCTCCACCTCGCCGCAGCTGCCGCGGGTGATCCAGGTCTCGACGATCAGGTGCGAGGCGTAGGGCGCGACGGCGGGCAGGATCTCTTCGGTGAAGCGGGCCAGCGACGACTTCACCTTGGCCGTCGCGTGGGTCTGGTGCAGCTCGCCGAAGGCGAGCACGCCGCCCGCGTCCGGGAGCATGGCCTCGACGGCCGCGCGCGCCGACGCGACCTTCACCGCCCGCGGCGCGGGCGCCGCCTCGGGAAGCGGCGGCGCCGGCCGCGCCATCACGGCCGCCGCCGCTATCAGGCCGACGAGGTTCAGTCGCCTCCCAGGGTAATGAAGCGGATGCCCGCCGCGCCGCGGATGCGGACCAGGTGGCCGCCGTTGCGGGGCGAGGACAGCGCGTTCGCCGCCTCGTCCGCGCTCGCGATCCGCTGCCGATCGACCTCCAGGATGACGTCGCCCTCGCGCACGCCGGCCGCCGCCGCCGCGCTGCCCGGCGCGACCTCGGCCACGACCGCGCCGCGCAGGCCGCGCTCGAGCCCCATCGACTCCGCCAGCTCCGGCGTCAGCGTCTGCAGCCCGAGCCCGAGCTTCTGCGCCGGCGCCCCCGGCCGCCCGTCGGTGGACGGCAGCTCGCCCAGCTCGACCGCGAACTTCTGCGGCTTGCCCGCGCGCACCAGCCCGACCGTCACGCGCGAGCCGATCGCCCGCGACGACACGTAGTCGATCACGTCGCCCGCCGCGTCCATCTTGCGGCCGTCGATCTCGGTGATGACGTCCCCCGCGTGCAGCCCGGCCTTGGCGGCGGGCCCTCCGGGCGTCACCTGGCTGACGTACACACCGTGCTCGACGCCGGGCAGCTGCGCCTTCTTGCTCGGGTCCAGCCCCTCGATGTCGCCGACCATCACGCCGAGGTAGGCGTAGCGGACGCGCCCCTCCTTCAGCAACGACCCGGCCACCGTGCGCACCTGGTTGATCGGGATCGCGAATCCGTAGGCGCCGCCCGGCCCGGTGTTGATCAGCGTGTTGATGCCGACCACCTCGGACGAGAGGTTGACCAGCGGTCCGCCCGAGTTGCCGGGGTTGATCTTGGCGTCGGTCTGGATGTAGTGGCGGACGCGCCCGCCCGACATCTGCACGTGGCGGCCGACCTTGCCGAGGCCGCTGACGATGCCGGCGGTCACCGTCTGGTCCAGGCCGAGCGGGCTGCCGACCGCCAGCACCCACTCGCCGACGTCCAGCTTGTCCGAGTCGCCGAGCCGCGCGGCGACCAGGTCGGCGGGCGGCTTGTCCAGGCGGATGACGGCGACGTCGGTCTCGGCGTCCGTTCCCAGCGTCTTGGCGGTGAATTCGCGGCCATCGTTCAAGGTGACCTTGAGCTTGCTGGCGTTCGACACGACGTGGCGGTTGGTGACGATGTCGCCGCGCGCGTCCATCACCACGCCCGATCCCGTGCCGCGCTGCGGCCCCGGCGTCTGTTCGGGCATCCCCTGACCGAAGAAGTGGCGGAAGAACGGCGCCAGATCATCGTCGTCGTCATCTCCCCGCTCCGCCACGCGCGCGTCGATCTCGACGTCGATGCGGACGACCGACGGCCGCAGCGCGCGCGCCACCGCCGAGAACGCCGACGACAGGACGCGCGCCTCGTTGGGCGCCTCCGTCTTCGGGGTGACCGTCCCGCCCGGCGCCAGCGACGGCGGCGGCGGTTCGTTCGCCCCGCTGCCCGGAGCGGCCCCCTCGCCCGGCTTCGAACCGGGGGCGCCCCGTCGGCAGCCCGACGCGCCGGCGAATATCAGCAGGAGGATAACGAGCCCCGTCTGCACTGTCGCTGGTTTCACGGTGGCGAGCTTCACCGTCGCTATTTAACACGCACCCTCGCGCCGATCACGGCCCGCCGCCCTTCCGGAAACCCCCGGCGGCGTTAGTTTTGCTGGGTCGAGAGGGTGCGGTGAAATCACGGTGGGACGGCTTCGGCGACGGGCGGGGATGGAACGATGGACACCCTTGGCTATGACCAGGTTCCCGCGCGGAACACCAACGCGGTCCTCGGCGACAGCTACATAGTCGGGCGGCGCCTGGGGCGCGGCGCGATGGGCGAGGTCTACGAGGCCCAGCACGTCCGCCTGCCCGGCCAGTTCGCGCTGAAGCTGCTGCTCCCCGAGCTGCAGGGGAACCAGGACGCCTTCGCGCGCTTCTGCCGCGAGGCCGAGATCATGTCGCAGCTTCGCCATCCGAACATCGTCCAGATCTTCGACTTCAACGTGGCGCCCGACGCACGCCCCTACTTCGTGATGGAGTACCTCCAGGGCCGCGATCTGGAGGCGCGCCTGCGCGACGGGGCGCTGCCGCTGCCGGCGGTGGTCCGGATCGTCGACGCGGTCTGCTCGGCGCTGGCGCTCGCGCACGCGCACGGCGTCGTGCACCGCGATCTCAAGCCGGCCAACATCTTCCTGGCGGCGGTCGACGGCCAGACCGACGAGCTGGTGAAGGTGCTGGACTTCGGCATCTCGAAGGTGCGCTCGGCGGCGGCGCAGATCTCGCAGGCGGTCGATCTGCTCGGCACGCCCTCGTACATGTCGCCCGAACAGGCGCGCGGTCAGGCTGACGCGATCGACGGGCGCACCGATCAGTTCGCGCTCGCGGCGATCACGTACCGGATGCTGACGGGCCAGGAGCCGTTTCACGGCGACGACACCGCTTCCGTTCTGTACCAGGTGGTGCACGAGGATCCGCCGCCGCTGTCGCTGTTCCTGCCGACCACGTGGGATCCGGCGCCGCTGCAGACGGTGCTGGGGCGCGCGCTGGCCAAGCAGCCCGAGCGCCGGTACGGCGGCATGATGGAGCTGGCACGCGCGTTCGACGACGCCGCCGAGCGCACTATCGGCGCGACGCGCGAGGGCGCCGCGGGCCCACGGCCGCAGCGCGCGCGCCTCATGGGCGCGCCGCGGCTCGACGACGCCGCGCTCGACACGCCGCCGCCGGTGCGCACGCCGACGCCGGTCATCGTGTCGCCGCCGCGCCGGTTGCCGACGCCGACGCCCGCGCCGATGCCGGCACGGATGCCGACGCCGCGGCCGGCGCCGCCGCTGACGCCCGCGCCGGCCTGGCCCCAGATCATCGACTGGGAGGTGCCGAGCGACGTCTACAAGCCGCCGCGCACGCACGTGCGCGCCGCGGTGTTCGGCCTGCTGGTGCTGGCGATCGCCGCCATCCTGCTCGTCACCGGCTGGTACCGCCGGCTGCCCGCCGTGGGCGCGGCGCTGCGGCAGCGGATCCACGAGTGGACGCGGCCACCCGGGGGCGAGGCGACGGCGGCGCCCACACCCGCGCCGCCCGCGCCGGCGCCGCCGCCCGCGCAGGCCGCGCCGCCCGCCCAGGCCGCGCCGGCCCCGCCGCCCGCGCAGGCCGCGCCGGCCACGCCGCCCGACGTCCCGCCGCGCGGGGGAGCGGCGAATGTCCAGCCGGCACCCGCGCCGGCGCGCGACGTCGCCGCGCAGGCGCCGCCCGCGCCGCCGCGGGTCGAGGACCACCGCCCCACAGCTTCCGCGCCGCCCGCACGCGCGCGCCCGCCCGCGAGGCGGCTCGACGCGCCGCCCGCGAAGCCGCGCCCGCATCGCACGCAGGCGGCGCGCCCGCGCGTCAGCTCGCCCATCTCCCGCTTCACCGTCGCGCCGCCCGCGTCGCCGGCGCCCGAGTACGGGGCCCCGCCGGCGCAGGTCCCGCCCGGCGCGACGCCGCCGCTCAACGGCAAGGCGTTCGAGATCGCGCCGCCCTCGACGCCAGCGATCGAGCCGCACCGCGATCTCGCCCCCGGCGACGGCGACGACACGCTGCCGCCCGCCCGCTGACGGGCGCGAAACTTGTAATTTCGTGGGCAGCCCTTAGCTTGGGCGGCGGTCGCGATGACGCCCCGGATCCCCGGTTGCAGCTACCGGCTGCAGTTGAACAAGAGCTTCAACTTTCGCGACGCAACCGCGCTCGTCGACTACCTGGACGCCCTCGGCGTCACCGACATCTACGCGTCGCCCTTCCTGGTCGCGCGGCCGGGGAGCTCGCACGGCTACGACGTCATCGACCACTCCCGCTTGAACCCGGACGTCGGCACCGAGAGCGACCTGGAGGCGCTCTCGGCCGCGCTCGGCCAGCGCGGGATGGGCCTCATCATGGACGTCGTCCCCAACCACATGGCGATCGCCACCTCGGAGAATCACTGGTGGAATGACGTGCTGGAGAACGGCCGCAGCTCGCCGTTCGCCGCGTTCTTCGACATCGACTGGCATCCGCCCAAGGCCGAGCTGCACGAGAAGGTGCTGCTGCCGGTGCTGGGCGAGCAGTACGGCCGCGTGCTGGAGAATCAGGAGATCGCGATCGCCTACGCGGCGGGCGGGTTCTACGCCTGCTACGGGCAGGCGCGCTTCCCGATCGGCCCGCGCACGATCTTGCCGCTGCTCGAACCGATGGTCGCCGACCTGCGGCGCAGCCACCCGTCCGATCACCCCGACGTGCTGGAGATGGAGAGCATCGTCACCGCGACGAAGCACCTGCCGACCCGCTGGGACACCGAGCCCGAACAGGTGCGCGAGCGGATGCGCGAGAAGGAGATCGTGAAGCGGCGGATCGACGCGCTGGTGTCGGGCAGCGCCGCGGTGCGCGACGCGCTGGAGCGGAGCATCGCCGCCATCAACGGCGACAAGCGCAACGCGCGCAGCTTCGACCGGCTGGAGGCGCTGCTCGCCGACCAGGCCTACCGGCTCTCCTACTGGGGCGTCGCCGCCGAGGAGATCAACTACCGCCGCTTCTTCGACATCAACGATCTGGCCGCCATCCGGGTCGAGCTGCCCAACGTGCTCGACGCCGTGCACGACAAGGCCTTTCAGCTGCTGCGCGCCGGCAAGGTGACCGGGCTGCGCGTCGATCACGTCGACGGCCTGCTGGATCCGGCCCGCTACCTGGAGAGCCTGCAGCACGCCTGCGCCGCCGTCGCCGACGCCGCCGCCGCGCCGGCCGTGCCCGGCGCCGCGCGCGCCGAGCGGCTGCAGACCTACGTCGTGGTCGAGAAGATCCTGACCGGCGACGAGGCGCTGCCGCGCGAGTGGCCGGTCCACGGCACGACCGGCTACGAGTTCCTGAACATGGTCAACAACCTGTTCGTCGACTCGGGCGGCGCGCGCGCGATCGAGCGCCTCTACCAGCGGCTGCGCGAGGGCCGCGGCGAGTTCGAGGACCTGCTCTACCTCGCCAAGCGCCTGATCCTGCGCACCGCGATGTCCAGCGAGCTCTACGTGCTGGCCCGCCGCCTGGATCGGATCTCGGAGCAGCACCGCTGGTCGCGTGACTTCACCCAGAACAGCCTTCACCTCGCGCTCTCCGAGGTGGTCGCCTGCTTCCCCGTCTATCGCACCTACGTCCAGGCCGGCACCACCGAGGTGAGCGCCGGCGATCGCCAGCACGTGCTGCGCGCCATCCGCGACGCCAAGCGCCGCAACCGCTCGACCAGCGAGTCGATCTTCGACTTCATCGCCGATCTCCTGCTGCTGCGCGATCCCGAGGGGCTGTCGGACGCCGACCGCGCCGAGCGCCGGGAGTTCGTGCTGCGGCTGCAGCAGCTGACCGGCCCCGTGATGGCCAAGGGCCTGGAGGACACGGTCTTCTACCGCTACTACCCGCTGGCATCGCTGAACGAGGTGGGCGGGCGCCCGACCGCGGCCGGCGTCGAGCCCGCCCGCCTGCACGCCTGGAACGCCCGCCGGCTGGCGGAGTGGCCGCACGGCCTGTCGGCGACCGCCACCCACGACACCAAGCGGGGCGAGGACGTGCGCGCGCGCCTCGACGTGCTGTCGGAGATGCCGCGCGAATGGCAGCGCGTGCTGCGCCACTGGCAGCGCCTGAACCGGCGGCTGAAGTCGGTCGTCGACGACACGCGCATCCCGGGCGCCAACGAGGAGTACCTGATCTACCAGACGCTGATCGGCACCTGGCCGATGGAAGCCGTCGACGCCGAGCTGACGGACGCCGCGCGCGAATCGCTGCGCGCCCGCGTCAACGCCTACATGACGAAGGCCCTGCGCGAGGCGAAGCTGCACACCAGCTGGATCAACGTGAACGCCCCGTACGAGCGCGGCATCGCCCAGTTCATCGACCTCTTGCTCGAGCCGGCGAGCGGCGCCGCCTTCACCGCCGAGCTCCGGCGTTTCATCGGCCAGATGCTGATCCCGGGCGCGTGCAACTCGCTGGCTCAGGTGATCCTCAAGGTCACCGCCCCCGGCGTCCCCGACATCTACCAGGGGACGGAGCTGTGGGATCTGTCCCTGGTCGATCCCGACAATCGGCGTGCGGTCGACTTCCGCCTCCGGCGCGCGCTGCTCGCCGACCTCGACGCGGTCCCGGAGGAGGAGCTGCCCGCCCTGTGCGCCGAGCTGTTCCGCCGGCCCGCGGACGGTCGCTTGAAGTTGCTGGTCACGTCGCGCGTGCTGCGCCACCGCCGCCGCAACCGCGCGCTCTACGAGCGCGGCGGCTACCTCGCGCTGCCGGTCGAGGGCGCCCGCGCCCGCAACGTGCTCGGGTTCGCGCGCGCCTCGGAAGGCACGGCGTCGCTGACGCTGGTCGGTCGCCTGCTCGCGTCAGTCGCCGCCGGCCGCAACCCGCCCCTCGGGGAGGCCAGCTGGACCGACACCCGCGTGCCGCTGCCGCCGTCGCTCCCTCACCGCCGCTACAGGGACGTGCTGACCGGCTGTGTGATCCAGGTCGAATCTTCCTCGAGCGCGCCCGTGCTTCGTTTGTCCCATGCGTTCGCCAACTTACCGGTCGCGGTTCTCGAGCCGGCCTAACCACGCGTCGCTACTTCTGTTGTCGAGATTGCGCCGAAAACGCGTTCGAAATGCCAATCGCGGTGTAGACTCGTTGCCCTAGCGCGGAAGTTCCAGAGGTCAGGAAACTTGAAGTTCGAAAGTCGTTCACAGGGGGAAGAAGGGGTGTCCACCGCATGAGCTCAGTTGTCGGTTCCGACGTTCGTAGCAGCACTCACATCTGCCTGCCGTTCGAGACCAACGACGAAAAGCACGACGCGACGGTCACCTTCTTCCACGAGGGGCTGTCGCGAGGGGCGCGGTGCATCTTCACGGGCACCGACGAGGACTTCGAGATCCTCGGGCGCGGCCTCGAAGCGCTCGGGATCTGCACCCGCCGGGCGGCGGCGCGGGGCGCGCTGCAATCCCGTGGGCTCGAGGACCTCTACTATCTCGACAACGGCCGCTTCGACCCGCCGCGATCGCTCGATCTCGTGGATTCTTTGATCGATGACGCCGTCGTGGACGGATTCACCGGCCTCCGTCTCAGCGCGGAGCTGACGCGGATCCCGCTGCACGACGAGTGGCGCAAGATCGTCTGGTACGACGCCATGATCAACGAGCGCTTCGCGCGCCGCCCGGTCGCGCACATGTGCCGCTACCCGCGGTCGCTGATCCCGGCCGAGCGCGTCCGCGATCTGCTGCGGAACCACCCCGTGGCCATGGTGCGGGGCGAGGCGTGCGACAACCCGTTCTACGAGCGCCCGGATATCGTCCTCTCCGAGTCCGACGACAGCCAGACCCGGCTCGACTGGCAGCTCCGCCAGCTTCGGGTCCACCAGCGCGCCCGCCAGCACCTCGAAGAGATGCGGGTCTCCGCGGTCGCCGCGGCGGCGCAGCTGGCGGTCGAGCTGCAGCACCTGCGCTCCGGCCTGGAAAAGCCGGGTAAACACGATTAGTTCCGGGCCGTTAGCTGGCCGGCGCGACTGGCGGATCGCACGCCTCCCCTTGCGATCTGCGTGTAGCCACGATATGGCCTTGATGGCATGCACGTCCTGGTCAACACCGGCGGGGGTGACGCTCCTGGGCTCAACGCCGTCATCCGCGCCGTCACGCTGTCCGCCCTTCGCCGCGGGTGGAAGGTCACCGGCATTCGCCGCGGCTACCACGGTCTGCTCGAGCCAGGGTCCGACGGTCTGATCGACCTGACCCGCGACAAGGTGCGCGGCATCGCCCACCTGGGCGGCACGATCCTCGGCACCGTCAACAAGGGCCACCCGTTCGAGTTCATCACCGAGCGCGACGGCAAGAAGGTGACCGTCGACATCTCCGACGAGATCATGCGGCGCTTCCGCGAGGTCGGCGGCGACGCGCTGATCGCGATCGGCGGCGACGGCGCGTTCCGCATCGCCAGCCGCTTCCTGAAGAAGGGCATGCCGATCGTGGGCGTGCCGAAGACGATCGACAACGACCTGTCGTGCACGCAGGCGACGTTCGGGTTCGACACCGCCGTCACCGTCGCCACCGAGGCGATCGATCGGCTGCACACCACCGCCGAATCGCACGAGCGCATCATGGTCGTCGAGGTGATGGGCCGCTACGCCGGCTGGATCGCCGTGCACGCGGGCGTCGCCGGCAACGCCCACGTCATCCTGTTCCCCGAGCTGCCCTACGACATCGAGCGCGTCGTCGATCGCATCAAGCGGCGCTACGCCGCGGGGCGGCGCTACTGCATCGTCGTGGTCGCGGAGGGCGCGCGCCCCAAGGACGGCGGCATCAGCACCATCGGTGAGGAGCTGGGACGCGAGGTGCGCCTGGGCGGCTTGGCCGAGAAGATCGGCGCCTACCTGGGCGAGGCCACCGGGTTCGAGACGCGCTCGCTCGTCCTCGGCCACCTGCAGCGCGGCGGCAGCCCGACCCACCGCGACCGCTTGCTGGCGCTGCGCTTCGGCGCGGCGGCCGTGCGCATGGTGGAACAGGGGAAGTACGGCCACATCGTCGCCTACGATCCGCCCCACATGGTGCCGGTGCCGATGGAGGAGGCGATCGCGACGATGAAGACCGTGCCGCTCGACTCCGACACCGTCCAGACCGCGCGCGATCTCGGCATCTGCCTCGGCGATTGACGGCGCGCGCCGCCACGGGCGTGCGCGGCAATTTTTGCATGGTTTGGCAGGCTTTCGGGCCTGCCAAAAGCCAGATATCATCCTGCCGCGCCGCCAATTTCATGAGCCCGCCGCAGGAGCACGATCCGGGGATTGCCAGCCTCGACCCCATGCCGGGCCGGGTGATCGGCGGAAACTTTCGCATCGAGAAGCTGATCGGCGCGGGGGCGATGGGCAACGTCTACAAGGCGTTGCAGCTGTCTCTGAACAAGCCGGTGGCGGTGAAGGTCCTGCATCACCACCTGCTGAAGGACGACCGGCTGGTCGCCCGCTTCAAGCGCGAGGCCAAGAGCGCCTCGCTGCTGAACCACCCGAACTCGATCCAGATCATCGACTCCGGCGAGGACGACGACGGGACGCTCTACATCGCCATGGAGCTGCTGACCGGGCGCGACCTGGCGCAGGTGATCCGCGACGACTTTCCGCTGCCGCTGCTGCGGGTCGGGCGGATCATGACGCAGGTCCTGAACGCGCTCGACGAGGCGCACGCGCAGGGGGTCATTCACCGCGACCTGAAGCCGAGCAACATCATGCTGATCGAGCGCCGCGGCGAGAAGGACTTCGTCAAGGTGTGCGACTTCGGCATCGCCAAGGCGACGCTGGGCGAAGGGGCGGAGGACCGGTCGGCGATGCTGACCGTGCAGGGCCTGGTGTGCGGCACGCCGGAGTACATGTCGCCGGAGCAGGCGCGCGCCGAGCCGCTCGACGGCCGCTCGGACCTGTACGCGGCGGCGGTCATCCTCTACCAGCTGGTGACGGGGGACATCCCGTTCCGCGCCGAGTCGGCGATGGGGATCATCAGCCGGCACCTGGTCGAGCCGCCCGAGCCGCCGAGCCAGCGCCGCCCCGATCTGAACATCCCGCCGCTGGTCGACCAGATCGTGCTGCGCGGGCTGGAGAAGAACCGCGAGCTCCGCTTCGAGAGCGCGGTCGCGTTCCGGGAGACGCTCGAGGCGATGATCGGGGCCACGGCGGGCGTGCGCACGCCGCTGCCGCCCAGCGTGCGGGCGTCGATGCCGACCGCGCGCGACATGAGCGGATCGCCGCCGACGCCGATCGACACGGCGACCGTGCGGGCGCGCAACGCCGACGAGCGCTTCGGGACGACAGCGAACCTGGCGACGCAACCGGCGGGCCGCCGGCACAAGCTGCTGGTCCTGGCGGGCGCCGCGATCCTGCTGGCCGGCTCGGCCGCCGGCGCGATCGTGAGCGCCCGCGTGCGGCGCGTCCAGCTCGAGGACCGGGCGCGCGAGGCCACCGCCGCGCCCCCGGCGGCGCCCATGGCCGCCGCGATGACACCTCCCCCGCCCGCGCGCGAAGCGCCGCCCGCCACGCCGCCGCCCGCGCGCGAGGCGCCGCCCGCCACGCCGCCGCCCGCCGCGGAGGCGCCGGCCGCGAACGCGGCGCAGCCCGCCGCGCCGCGAGCGCCCGCGCGCGAGGCCCGCGCGAAACACCGCGCGGGCGCCGGCCGTTCGCCGGGCGCCGCCGCGCCGCCCTCTCCCGTTCCCGCCGGTGCGCCGGCGGACGCCGCCCCGGCGGCGAAGCCGGCCGCCGCCGAGCCCGCCGCCGCGCCGGCGCCGGCGCCTGCCCGCGGCGTGCGCGAGGTGCTGGCCGAGGCGGAGAAGCTGCTCGGCCAGGGCGAGGTCGCGGACGCCTGCGCGCGCGGCGAGGAGGCGAAGCGCCTCGCGCCGAAGTCGCCGCCGGTTCACAAGTTCCTGGGCAAGTGCTACATGCGCGCGGGGCGGACGCGTGAAGCCAACGACAACTACAAGCAGTACCTCGAGCTGGCGCCCAGCGCGCCCGACGCCCCCTTCGTCAAGAGCATGATCAAGTGATCGCGCGCGTCCTCGTCCCGAGCGGCGTGCTCGGCGTCCTCGGTGCGCTCACGCTGGGCTGTTCGGTCGACGAGGCGGCGTTCCAGGCGCGCGTCTTCTCCTGCGACACGGCGGCGAAGGACCCGGGCTGCGGCAAGGACGCGACCGGCCGCGCCGAGACCTGCTTTCCGGCCAGTCAGCTGGACGGCGTCGATTTCTGCGCGCCGGGCTGCGACGCGCCGGCGTCGCTGCCCGACGGCAACGTCTGCGTGCAGGGCGGCGCGGAGCTCGCGGGCTGCAAGCCCTCCGAGGACATCCCCGGCCAGCAGAGCCCGTGCGGATCGGATCTCGCCTGCCTGCGCACCGACGTCACCTCCGACGAAGGCGTCTGCGTGACCATGCAGCCGTGCACCATGGACAGCGACTGTCCGAGCCCCGTGCGCTCCACCTGCGCGGCGACGTTCCTCACCCAGCTTTATTCCAGCAACAGCGAGCTGCAAGCAGATCACCTCTATTGCCTGCAGAAGGGGTGCGTGGCCGGCGGCACCAACTGCAGCGACGGCCAGTCCTGTCTGCCCAAGCTGGTCGAAGCGGCGGCCCACCCGCCCGACATCTGCGTCCCGAACTGCGACTCGCACGACCGCTGTCCCCCCAACCACTTCTGTTTCAGCAAGCTGTCGGGCGCGGGCAGCCCGCACATCTGCCTGCCCGGGCTGCTCGGGTTCCTGTGCGAATCGGACGTCGACTGCATCGTCGGCAAGTGCCTCAGCGACGAGGAGCCCGACCAGGCGCTGCGCCTCGACCTGTGCACCGTCCCGTGCAGCAACGACGACGACTGCACGAAGTTCGACAGCGACCAGGGCAAGTTCGTCTGCCAGCTGGATCGCGACCAGTGCGCCACCCCCGACGCCTATCGCGGGGCGCGCTGCTACACCGACGCCGACTGCACGCGCGACGAGGGGACCAGCTGCGTGTTCGCGAGCCGGCCGACGAAGCCGACCGATCAGGGGACCTGCAGCCGGCTGTGTGCGCCCGACGGCACCTGCACGCCGCGCGGCGGCTTCGGTCACGTCTGCCTCGCGGTCACGGTCGCGCGCGACGGGACCTCGAAGCCCGGCTGCTACCCCGGCTACTTCGGGCTCCCCTGCAGCGACGACAGCAACTGCGTGGGCGAGAACATCGCCTGCCGGAACACCGGCGGGACGCCGCCGAAGATCTGCTCGGCCCTCTGCCAGACCGACGCCGACTGCGACGCCAACCGGTGGAGCGCCGGCCAATCGTTCTGCGCCAACTCGATCTGCCTGCCGAAGCTCGCGAGCGGCAAGCCGTGCCAGGGATCGAACCAGTGCGCCTCGAACGTCTGCAACGCGACGGGGATGTGCGCATGAGGGGACGAGGATTCGCCGCCGCTTTGCTGCTGGGCGCGGGCCTGCTCGCGACGGCGCGGCCCGCGCGCGCCGGCGAGAAGATCGCCGTGCTGGTGCTGGCGACGACCGACAAGGACGCCGAGCTGGCCGACAACCTGACCGAGGTGATCATCGCCTACGCGGCCCGGCACGGCGGCTTCGAGATCGCGGGCAAGGAGGAGTTCCGCGCCCGCCTCGGCGTCGAGAGCGAGCAGCGCGCCCAGGCGTGCGTGGACGACATCTCCTGCCTGGGACGGGCCGGCGTGTCGCTGGGCGTGCGGCGCATCGTCGCCGGCAGCGTCGGCATCCGGGGCAAGCAGGTGCTGTTCAACCTCAACCTCGACAACGTGCAGGACGGCAAGGTCGAGAGCCGCGTCTTCCGGCTGGTGGAGGGCGGCGGGGTGGACCAGTTGATCTTGGCCGTGCAGGAGGCGTCGAGCGAGCTGTTCCGCCCCCGCGTCGAGCCGGGGAAGGTCCAGGTGGCGTCCGATCCGGAAGGCGCCCGCGTCTCGATCG
>DATBHU010000239.1:0-12569 GCA_036557265.1 Polyangia bacterium | reverse complement strand
GAACGGCAGCGCCCCGAACAGCTCGTCGGGCGGCGACCACCGGTTCGTCGAGAAGAACCGCAGCCCCATCTGGTGGAACACCGGCAGCGCGCGCCGGGTCATCGCGATCGCGATCAGGCCGAGGATCAGCAGCACCATCGCGCCCGCGACGGCGGCGACCGCGCGGAACGAACGGTCCGCGGTGGCGCGCTTCCCGGCCAGATCGATCATGGCGGCGCGGCGTCAGGGCGTCAGGCTGGCCTGGGTGGCGACCTTGATCTTGTCGATCTGCTTGATCGCCCTGTCCTGCAGGCTCCTGGGCAGCGGCGCGTAGTCGATCTCCGTCAGCAGGGTCTGCCCGTCCTTGAGCAGGAAGGTCAGATACGCCTTGAGCGCGTCGCCCTTGGCGCGGTCAATCTGCTTCGCGTAGACGATCACCCAGGTCTGGGCGGTGATCGGATAGGCGCCGTCGCCCTTCGCGTCGAGCGCGCTGAAGATCAGGTTGTCCTTGACCTGGATGCCCTCACCCGCCGCCGAGGCCGCGGCGGCCGTCGGCGCGACGAACTTGCCGGCGCGGTTCTTGATCGTCGCGTACTTCAGGCCGGACGCCTTGGCGTCGGACAGGTCGACGTACGCGATCGCGCCCTTGGTCGACTTGACGATCTGGGCGACCCCCGCGCTCCCCTGCCCGGCCTGGGTGTCGCTCGGCCATTCGACCGTCGACCCGCTCTTCAGCTTCCAGTCGCTCTTCGCGGCGGCAGTCAGGTACTCGGTGAAGTTCTGCGTCGTGCCCGAGCCGTCCGCGCGGTGGGCGACCACGATGGCGGTGTCGGGCAGCTTGGCCCCGGGGTTGTCGGCCGCGATGGCGGGATCGTTCCACTTCTTGATCTGGCGCTGGAAGATCTTCGCGATGGTCGGCGCCGAGAGCTGCACCTTGTCGACGCCGACGTTGTAAACGACGGCGATGGGCGAGAGCAGGATCGGGAAATAGAGGATCGGGCCGCCCTTGGCGCGGGCGGCCTCGGCCTCCTTGAACGGCGAATCGGAGCCCGCGAAGTCGACCACCATGTCGGCCAGATCCTGGCGGCCCTTGCCGCTGCCGCCGCCGCCATAGTTGATGGTGATGTCCTTGTGCTTCTTGGTGAACTGATCGATGGCGACCTCCTGGAAGGGCTTCGAAAGCGTCGAGCCGCTGCCGTTGAGCGTGACGCCGGCGGCAGCGTGCGCGACCGCGGCGGCCGCGGCGACGAGACCGACGGCGGCGATGGCGCCGCCGAGCTGGTTGGACTTTTTCATTTTCGATCTCCTGAATTCGTTTGCTGAGCCTTCAGTTCGATGTCTTCGGAAGCTGGTGGCGCACCTCGGCGGCCGACACCATGAAGATGACCTCCTCGGCCAGGTTCTTGACGTGGTCGCCGATCCGTTCGAGGTAGCGGCTGACGCCGGTCATGGGCAGCACCCGGGTCACGGTGGCGGCGTCGGCGGCGACGTGGGCGATCAGCAGCGCGTGCAGGCTGGCGTTCAGGCGATCGATCTCCTGGTCCGCCTTGATGGCGGCGTAGGCCTCGTCGATGTTCCGGTGCACGAAGCTGTCGATCGCGAGGTGGAGGTTCCGCTGCACCAGCGTGGCCAGCCGCGTGAGATCGCCGCGCCATTCGAGGCTGGAGAGGCGGTTGAGCTCGAGCGCGCGCTTGGCGATGCTGCAGGCGAGGTCGCCGATCCGCTCCACGTCGACGACGAACTTCAGCGCCATGGTGACGAAGCGCAGATCGGACGCGACCGGGTGGCGCGTCACCAGGATGTGCATGGCGAGCCGATCGATCTCGTTCTCGTCCTGATCGATCAGGTAATCCCCGGCGATCACCTGATGCGCGAGCGCGTCGTCCTGCGTGTTCAAGGCCTCCATCGCGAGCGCGATCTGTTCGGCCGCGCGGGCCGCCATCGCCGACAGCCGCTCCTGCAGCGTCCTCAGCTCATGCGCAAACTCGCGATCGGTCGGCTCGATCATCGGCTGCATGGAAGCTAGGGACGCCCGGGAGATCTGGCCCGCGCGCGACGGTCCATTTCGTCGCATTCAGGGGAAATGTCAGACAACTGTTACCGGCCGCGGACGGGCCTGCCCCCGGCTCAGGTTCTTCTTGCCCCTCACCCCTACCCCTACCCCCTCCCGGAGGGAGAAGGTGATCGTCACAGCTGGAGGCGCAGGTTCTCGCGCCGCGCCCACATGAAGATCAGCTCGCGCGCCCGCGCCGACGGCCTCTGGTTGCGCATCCCCCGCGCCTGGACGATGGCGCGCAGCCGGGGATCGACCTCGATGGTGGCGACCGAACGCCAGCCGGACCACCCGGTCGTCACGCGCAGCGACCAGATCCGCGACAGGCCCCACAGGCACCGGCGCGCGTAGGTCGCCACGCAGTGGTGAAGCGCCGCGCCCTCGGCGCGCAGATCGGCGCCGCTCGTCAGCTCGACGATCTCCCAGCGGACGGGCGGGCGCTCGGGATCCGGCGCGCGATCCTCGAACGCCAGCGGCCGGTGGCGCGAGCGCGGCCAGACCAGCGCCCCCGCCGGCTGACCGCCCAGGCGGCGGTGCCACTCGTCGACCAGCCGCCGCAGCGACGCGGGCGAGCGCCCCTTGATCGAGAAGCCCGGCTCGGGCGGCTCGACGATCCGCGCGCCGTCGGGGGTGGCGATCTCGACGCGCTCGTGCCTCACGAACTGGATGAAGTCGACGATCGGTCCGACGGCCGCCGGCGCGATTCGATCGGCGAAGCGGACGAAGAACTGCATCACCGTCCGCCAGAACGGCGCGTTCGCCAGCTCGGCGCCCAGCCGCGTCGCCAGCACCGCCGCCACGAGATCGTCCTTGGCCCCGAAGGAGAGCAGCTCGGCGCGGCGCAGCGCCGCCTCCACCGCAGGTGATCCGGCGCGCCGAGGAAGATCGACTCCATCCGCCGCGTCATCGCGATCGGCAGATCCAGGTCGCGGAACGGGACGCCCGCGGCGTGCGCGATGTACCAGCGACGCTTGGCGTCCGCCGACCAGCCGGCGTCGCCGTACCAGACGGAGGCGAGGAAGCGCGGCACCCCGTAACGCGCCAGCAGATGCCGTGCCAGCGAGTGGATGACGGGATACATCGTGCCGCGCGCGCCCGCCCATTCGTCGAGCGGGCGCAGGGTGCCGGCGGCGTGGCGGGCGAGGTTGCGCAGCGCCGCGACGATCGGCGGATCGATTCGCGCCGTCGAGCGCGTTCGAACCGCGAGCACGAGCTCGGCGAACGCGCCGCGAGCCGCGGGGGCGAGCTCTGCGTAGGCGCGCCCGACGGCGCGATCGGCCGCTCGTCGGGCGTAGCTCGAGAATTTGGCGTGCGCGGGCATGACATTCCTCTCACGTGGACGGATCGGGACCACTGGGCCCGCGCGCGCGGCGCGAGCCATGGCGGCGCACCCCGGCGGGGCGCGCGGATCCGGTCCTTACGAGAAGAGGAACGTCATCGGAGCAACGCCAGTGTACGTGATCATCGCCACGGCGGCCGGCGCGAAGATTTCGTCTCTTTCGATTTCGTGATCGCGCCGCGGCGGTCGGGACATTTGCGCAGAACGTTCCCCGTCGGAGGTCATTCGCGCATGCGTCATTTCCTCACTGCTCGGACCGCGCGCCTGGGCGCGCTCGCCTGTCTGCTCCTCGGCGCCTGCACCAGCTCGGAGCCCGGGACCGGGAACGAAGGGAGCGGCGGCGGCGCGGCGGGGAGCACCGGCGCGGGCGGCGTGACGGCGGGCACAGGCGGATCGGGCAACGCGACGGGGACCGCCGGCTCCGGCACGGGCGGCGCCGCGACCGGCACCGGCGGCACGGCCGGAGGTGACGTGACGGGATCGGGCGGATCCGGGACGGCGGGCGCCGCGGCCGGCGGGACGACGGGAGCCGGCGGCGGCGCAGGCCGCGGCGGCTCCACGGGAGCCGGCGGCACCGCCGGCCGCGGCGGCACGACCGGCACCGGCGGCAGCGCGGGGCGCGGCGGCGCGGCCGGCACGGCCACGGGAGGCCGCGGCGGCGCCGGCGGCACCACCACCGGCACCGGCGGCTCCACCTCCAACTGCATGACGCCGCCGGCGGCCAGCGCGCTGGTCGGGTGGGCCGCCAGCAACGGCAGCACGACGGGCGGCGGCAGCGCGACGCCGCAGATGGTCTCGACGGTCTCCGCGCTGAACGCGGCGGCCGCCGGCAGCGGCGCGGCGGTCATCTACGTCATCGGGGTGCTGCCGAACGGCATGATCAAGATCGGCTCCAACAAGACCGTCGTCGGCCTGTGCGGCGCCGAGCTGCACGGCCACGTCGACGTCGTCGGCTCGTCCAACGTCATCATCCGCAACATCAAGATCGTCGGCTACGCCGTGGGCGACTGTTCGCTCGACCCGAGCTACACGTCGACGGTCGGCTGCTCGTCGGGCAACGACGCGGTCACCGTCGAGCAGGGGAGCCACATCTGGTTCGATCACGACGACATCTCCGACGGCACCGACGGCAACCTGGACATCACGCTGGGCGCCAACTACGTCACCGTGTCGTGGTGCAAGTTCCACTACACGGCCCGCACCGACAACACCGGCAACGACTCGACGGGCGCCGCCGGCCATCGTTACAGCAGCCTGGTCGGCGGCAGCGACAACTCCGCCGGCGACGTCGGCAAGTTGAACGTCACCTGGCACCACAACTGGTGGGCCGACAGGGTCGTGGAGCGCCAGCCGCGCGTCCGCTACGGCCAGAACCACCTCTACAACAACCTCTGGACGTCGACCGGCGACAACTACTGCGTGCGCGCCGGGATGAACGCGCAGCTCCTGATGGAGAACAACGCGTTCGTGAACGTGAAGAGCCCGCAGGAGTTCAACAGCACGGCCGACCAGATGACGGCCTACATCACCGCGATGGGCAACCAGTACACCGGCACGTCGGGCAGCCAGTCGACCGGCGGCGGCGGCACGCCCTTCACAACCCCGCCCTACACGTACACGGCCGACCCCGCCTCCGGGGTCCAGGCCGCCGTCATGGCCGGCGCCGGACCCCAGTAGCTCTCTTGCCCCTCGCCCCGCGAAGCGGCGGCGTGGATAGAGGGGCCGCGCGCCCTACAGCGTGCTGATGCGGTGGTCGCGCGACTCGCGGATGAAGATCAGACCGACGACGAACGTGAACGCCGCCACGACCACCGGATACCAGAGACCGGCGTAGATGTTCCCCTTGGCCGCGACCAGCGCCTGCGCGGTCAGGGGCAGCATGCCGCCGAACCACCCGTTGCCGATGTGGTACGGCAGCGACATCGACGTGTAGCGGATGCGCGCCGGGAACAGCTCGACGAGGAACGCCGCGATCGGCCCGTAGACCATGGTCACGAACACGACCTGGATCAGGACGATCAGGATCAACATCGGTATGTTGACGGCGTCGGGGTTCGGCGCCGCCGGGTAGCCGAGCGCCTTCAGCGTCGCCGTCAGCTTCGGTTCGTCGACGCCGACGATCTCGACGTCGTTGATGCGCGTGATCGCCTTGGCGTCTGGCGCGCCCGGGACGGTCTCGAACGACAGGCTGCGCTTCGCGAGCAGGTCCTGAACCTTGTCGCACTCCGAGAAGACGGTCTTCGGGTTCGGGAACAGGTGGATCTGGCAGTTCGTCGCCGTCACGGTGATGTGCGTCGAGTTGGCGAACTGTTCCAGCGCCGGATTCGCGAAGTGGGTCATCGCCCGGTAGAGCGGGAAGTACGTCGCCGCGCCGAGCAGGCAGCCGGCGAGCATGATCTTCTTGCGGCCGATCTTGTCGGACAGCCAGCCGAAGAAGATGAACAGCCCGGTGCCGAGCGCGAGCGCGACCGCCAGGATCGTGTAGGCCGTCTTCCAGTGGAGCTTCAGCGTCGTCTGCAGGAAGAACAGCGCGTAGAACTGGCCCGTGTACCAGACCACGCCCTGGCCGGCCGTGGCGCCGAGCAGCGCGATCAGCACGATCTTGGCGTTCGACCAGTTGCCGAAGCTGTCCCGGATGGGCGACTTGCTCCCCTTCCCCTCGGCCTTCATCTGCAAGAAGACCGGCGACTCGTTCAGCTTGAGCCGGATGTAGACCGAGATGATCAGCAGGATGATCGAGATCAGGAACGGGATCCGCCAGCCCCAGTCCTTGAACGCCTGCTCGGACAGGCTGGCCCGGCAGGCGTAGATCACGATCAGCGACACGAAGAAGCCGAGCGTCGCCGTCGTCTGGATCCAGCTGGTGTGCAGGCCGCGCTTCGAGTCGGGCGCGTGCTCGGCGACGTAGGTCGCCGCGCCGCCGTACTCCCCGCCCATCGCCAGCCCCTGCGCCAGCCGCAGCAGCACCAGCAGGATCGGGGAGATCATGCCGACGGAGCCGTAGGTCGGCAAGAAGCCGACCGCCGCCGTCGCCAGGCCCATCACCATGATCGTGATCAGGAAGGTGTACTTGCGTCCCACCAGATCGCCGATGCGGCCGAACACCAGCGCGCCGAACGGGCGCACCAGGAATCCAGCCGCATAGGTGGCGAAGCTGGCCAGCAGCGCCGCCGTCGCGTTCCCCTTCGGGAAGAACAGCGTCGCGAAGAACGGCGCCAGCGTCGCGTAGATGTAGAAGTCGTACCACTCGAACACCGTGCCCAGCGACGACGCGAAGATGACGTGCCTGACTCCGCGCGTTTCGAGCGATCCGGCTTGGTTGTTTGCCGTCATGGGGGGGCCCCTTTCATTCGACGGGTGAGAGGACGCTCAGGCCTAGAAGAAGTACAGCTGCCACTGAACGTTGAACTGGCTGCCGCCGTTGGCCGCGTTCTGCACCTTGTGGTTCGTGTAGAACGCCTTGAGGTTGCTGTTGTGCCCGTACGGCCAGAACGCCAGGCCGCCGCCCAGATAGGTGTCGTCGTTGGCGTTGGTGACCCAGAGGTGCTCGGCGCGGAAGATCGGCGACAGGTGCGCGCCCGCGAACAGGAAACCGATCTCGCCCATGACCGCCGTCGACTTCGGGATGGCGACGAGCGGCGTGGTGCCGCCGTCCCAGTGCGCAACGTTGACCTGCGCCGTGAAGACGCCCATCGGCCCGAGCGGCTGGTCAACCAGCACGTCACCCGCGAAGTACCGGTACGCCGTCGTCGAACCGGTGTCCTGATAGTCCACCGACGCGCCGATCGAGAGGATCTTCTTGGTGCCGAGGTAGCTGCCCGCGTAGAAGAACCCGGTCTCGGGATCCATCAGGTTGACCTGCACGCGCCCGACGGTGCGGAACATGTTGCGCGCGCGCACGTCGGTCGCCGTGGCGACCTGGCGCAGGCCCTGGAACAGGCCGGCCCGGTACTCGAGCATGCCCCCGAGGACGAGGCCGCGGAGCTCGAAGCCCGCGTCACGCCCGACCGGGCTCTGCGCCAGCGGCGGATTGATATTCTGCCCGGCCGCCGGCTGCGTGCCGAAGGCGTTGCCGCTGCGGAACGTGTTGAAGAAGTAGTCCCAGCTGTAGAGGGTGGTCGCGCCCTGGACGGCGTTGTGGGCGAGCGGCGGCAGCATGTAGCCGACGTCGACCTTCAGCATGTCGCCCATCGCCTTCCAGGTGACGAAGGCGTCCTGGATGTTCATGCCCGGCACGTTCTTGAGCGCGTTCGCCGTCGTGGTCGTCATCCCCATCGCGTCCGTCGTCGACGACGGAACGTTCTGCAGAAACAGGTTCGGGAAGTCGGTGTCGACGAAGTATTCGAAGACCCCGAACAACGAGCCCCCGACCAGGATGCGGGTGCGGCGAATGAAGAAATCGTTGCTGTAGCCCGACGGCCCGGCGCCCGCGGGGAACCGCTGCTGCGTCGCCTGGAATTGCGGCTGCAGAAGCAGGCCCACCTTCACGCTGCTCTTGTTGGGCGTCTCGATCTTGAACGCCGGCTGCGCGGGCGGCACCGCGGCGGGCGGCGGCTCGGCGGCGGGCGGCGGGACGGCCATCGGGGCCGCGGGAGGCGGAGGCGGAACTTCAGCGGGCGCCGGCGGAGGCGGCGGCGGGGGAGGCGGCGGCGCCGCTTCGGGCGGCGCCGCTTCGGGCGGAGGCGTTTGCGCGACAGCAGCGCCCGAAGTCACCAACGCAAATCCGATCGCCAACGAGCAGATCACTACCGATCGCAGTCGAGTCATGTCGTCTCCCTTTTCGGTTCCCGCGTTTACCGTCGGAGCGTCACCGGCCAATGGCCGTTTCCGCGCGAGAGTAGATCTCATGCGTGGCCGGCGCTAGTGAACTTCCCGTAGGTAAATGCCCGACATTGCTTCCTCGATCATCGAGCGCCAGAAACGAGAACGCGGCGACACTAATGCGAAGAAAAACTGTGCATAGAAAATTGTTCCGCAGCGTACGCGTTCAGCGCGCGGGGCGCCGGCGGCGCTCGCCGCGTCCCAGGTACGCGCGCGGCGTCCGCCCGCGCAGAGCCTGGAATACCCGGTGAAATTGCGCATAGCTGCCGAAGCCCGCCGCGCGGGCGGCGTCGTGCATGTTGCTGCGGCCCGCATCCATGATCTTCACGAAGCGTTCGAGGCGAAGTTGATTGCGATAGCGAACCAACGAGACGCCCATCTCATTCTTGAACACGCGGGCGAAGCGCCCAGGGCTAACCTGTAGGCGCGCGGCCAGGTCGCCGCCCGACAGCGACGGATCTTCGGCGAGCAGGCGGGCGGCCTTGGTCACCGCCGGGTGCGGCGCCGCCAGTCCCGCGAGGAAGCTGCGCCCGCGCGAGCGCGGCATCTCGGCGAGCAGCATGCCGGTGAGCGCGCACAGCAACGCGACGTCGCTCTGCTTGTGCGCGTCGACGCGCGCCCGCGTCAACCCCGCATCATTATAGAGAGCGCCCAGCGTCCGGCCCGCCGCGCAGATCGGCGTGCAGACCGCCCAGCCGCGTCCGACGACGCGCGTGGTGGACGCCGCGTTCACGATGATCGGGCAGTCCTCGATCACCGTCCAGAGCGCCTCACCCGAGACGGCCCGCTCGAACGCCCAGCGGCCCATGTCGCCGGGGCGGAACATCGCGTAGTGCTCGTCGATCACCGCGCGCCGCAGATCGGTGCCCCACGTGCCCACCATCAGGTCCAGGCGGTCGTCGTAGAAGTAGAGCCCGGCACGCACCAGGCCGACCGCCTGCAGCGACAGCTCGACGCAGCGCTTGGCCAGATCGTCGGGGTGGCGGGCCCGGAACAGCGGACCGAACTCGCGCAGCAGCCGCACGGTCTCGGAGCGGGCGGGCGTCTTCCTCCAGACAGGATCGGCCGCCCCCGGCCCCACGATCTCTTCCCAGTCGATCCGGCGTCGCGTCTGCATCAGGTCGCCGGCGCCATCTTCGCGCGGACGGGGCCGGAGGGGAACACGCCCGCGCGCCGCCCGCTAGCGGCCGCGCCGCAGGTACTCGCGGGGCGTCATGCGGCGCACGCTGCGGAACACCCGGTGGAACTGGGCGTAGCTGCCGAAGCCCGCGGCCAGCGCCGACTCGAGCAGCGTCTTGCGGTTGCCGTCCAGCAGCGCATCGACGCGATCGAGGCGGACGCGGTTTCGATATTCGACCAGCGACATCCCCATGTCCGCCTTGAAGACCCGGGCCAGCCAGCCGACGCTCACCTCGAGCCGGCGCGCGATCAGGCGGACGTCCATGGCCGGATCGTCGGTCAGCATCGCGGCGGCCGCGCTCACCAGGCGGCGGCCCTTCGTCTCGCCCGCGCCGCCCTTGCCCGCGCCGGGAACGCCGCGCACCGGATCGAGGACCGTCCCCAGCAGCGAGCAGAGCAGCGCCGCGTGCAGCTGCTTGGTCTCGTCGACCGGGGCGCCGGACAGCCCGGCGTCGTTGAACAGCATCCCGATCGGCCCGTGCGCGGAGAGGATCGGCGTCCAGGCGCCCCAGCCCCGGCCCGCGACGCGCGACTCCGGCCCGCGGTGCTCGACGATCGGGCAGTCGTCGAAGATCGTGAAGTGCACGCCGGCCTCGCGGGCGCGGCGGAACGCCTCCCGGTCGGTGTCCGTCAGCGCGTACATGATCCGATGCTCGTCGACGATCGCGCCGTCGAGGTCCGTCCCCCAGGTGCCGAGCATCATGTCGCGCGCGCCGTCGAGCAGGAAGATGGCGGCGCGCGGGAAGCCGATCTTCTCGCGCGCCACCTCGACCGCGCGCCGCAGGATCGCGTCGCGATCCTCGAGCGCCAGGATGTCGTCGAACGCGGACAGCAGCGTCGACAGCTGGCCGCGCACGGCGCGCTCCACGACCTTCGGCATGGGCAGGGCCCGCCCCGGAGGTCCGAGGATCAGCGGCCAGTCCACGCGGCGACGGCGCGTCAAGGGCGATGGTGCTTCGATGCCCATACGTGGCTGCGGCCGATGCTCAGGGCGCATGAATGTGGAGGTTCGCCAGAAATGAGAATCCCGTAAACAAAAATGCGAACGGGCGCCCTCCAAAGGCCGGCGGGCCCTCCTGGCGCTGCGTGTCAGGGGACGGTCTGGGCGGTGACCGTCACGGAATTCGCGGTCAATCCCGATGAGCTGGCGCCGATCGTGATGGTGCCGGCCGTCCCGGTCGACCGGACGATCGCCAGCACCTTGCCGCTGAACGCCTTGCGGCTGGTCGCCTTGTAGGAATCCGTGTCGACCGGGTTGCCGTTGTCGACGCCGACCAGCTGGCCGGGGCCCGAGACGGAGAACGTCACCGAATTTGCGGCGGTCGGGACGATGACGCCGCTGCCGTCCTGGACGTCGCCGGTGACGAACACCAGGTCGCGGCCGTCGGCGCTGATGGCCGTCCGGTCCGCCGACAGCGCGACGCGCGCGGCGGCGCCGGCGGTGGCGACCTGGTCGGTCGCGACCACGCTGCCGCCCACCTTGCAGTCCGCGCGCAGCGTGCCGGACGCCCACGCCACGCTCCACTCCAGCCGCAGCGTGGTGGACGTCATCGCCTTCGAGCCCTGCGAGGCGTTGTTCAGGAACAGCTCGACGCTGTCGCAGTTGTTGTAGACGAAGACGGTGACGGTCGTGCCCGCGGTCCAGTTCCAGTGCGGCAGCACGTGCACCATCGGCGCCGTCGTCCAGCGGCTCTTGTAGAAGTAGTAGACGTCCTTGGGGAACCCGGCGGTGTCGATGGCGCCGTAGTACGAGCTCTTGGACGGCCACGACGAGTACGGCGTCGGCTCGCCGATGTAGTCGAACCCCGCCCAGATGAACGAGCCGGCCACGAAGGCGCGGCTGGCGTCGTAGCTGTACGCGTTCTGCGCGCTGTCGCCGAAGTTCGTCGCCTCGTTGTCGTAGGACGAGCACTGGCGGTCCGCCATCGACATCGACGTCGCCTTGGTCAGCGTGGTCGCGGGCGTGTGGTAGATGCCGCGGCTGCGCAGGGCGGCCGCCGTCTCGGTGCCGAGCAGCTTCCAGGTCGGGTTGGAGGAGTGGTCGGCGTCGTAGTCGCCCGCGTAGGGCGCGTAGTTGTAGCCGGCCACGTCGAGCAGCTTGGCGACGTTGCGGTCGTCGCCCTCGGAGAGGTGCGGGCCGCCCATCTTGTTGGACGCCCAGGTGATCGGCCGCGTCGAATCCATCGCCTTCACCCAGTTGATCAGGTTCGTCGCGGTGGCGGTCGTCGATCCGCCCACCTCGTTGCCGATGCTCCACAGGATGATGCTGGGGTGGTTGCGATCGCGCTTCACCATCGCCTGGATGTCCTGCTGCGCCCACTGATTGAAGTAGAGGCCGTAGTCGTTGGCGGTCTTGGTCTGCGTCCAGGTGTCGAAGGCCTCGTCGAGCACCAGCACGCCGAGGCGGTCGGTGATGTCGAGGAACTCGGGGGCGGGCGGGTTGTGCGAGGTGCGGATGGCGTTCACGCCCATGCTTTGCAGGATCTGCACCTGGCGTTCGATGGCCCGGTAGTTCACGGCCGTGCCGAGCGCGCCGAGGTCGTGGTGCATGTTCACGCCGCGGATCTTCATGTTCTGGCCGTTGAGCGAGAAGCCCGTGCTGGCGTTGAACGCCGCGGTCCGGAAGCCGAGCGGCGCGAGGTACGTGTCGACGACGGCGCCGCTCACCTTCACGTCGACCCTCACCTGGTAGCGGGTGGGCGCGGTCAGCGACCAGAGCTGCGGCGACGACACGGTCAGCGTCGGGCTGTTGACGGTCGACGTGGCGCCCGCGGCGACGTTGCTGGCGGCGCTGTCGGCGGACGTGACCGTCGCGCCCGTCGGGCCGAGGACCGTCGCGGTGACGGTGACGGACGCGGCGCCGGTCCCCTGGTTCTGCACCTCGGTGGCGACGGCGACCGTCGCCGATGCCGTCGACACCGTCGGCGTCGACACGTAGACGCCGTCGGTGGTGACGTGGACCGGGTTGACCTTGGTCAGCCAGACGTTGCGGTAGATGCCGCTGCCCGAATAGAAGCGGCTGTTCGGCTGGTTGTTGTTCACGCGGACGGCGATGACGTTGTTCGCGCCGCCGAACATCACGTACGGCGTCAGGTCGTACTCGAAGCTGGTGTAGCCGTAGGGGCGCGTGCCGAGCGAGGTGCCGTTGATCCAGACCTGGCTGTTCATGTAGACGCCGTCGAAGTCGACCAGGATGCG
>DATBHU010000238.1:0-2577 GCA_036557265.1 Polyangia bacterium | reverse complement strand
CCCCCGCAGGACCACTACGCGATGCTGTGGGAGCAATACGGCTACGCCCCGCTGGTGATGGCCGGCGAGGCGGTCGAGCGGGTACGCGACCTGCTGTCCCGCAACCGGTACGCGGCCTGATACGCGGCTACAGGGTTGCGCAGCGTTCGATCGTCTCGCGCCAGCCCAGCAGGTCTTCCGGCCCCCCGATCCTGCGGGCCAGCCCGGCAACCCCGGTCACCGGCACCAGTACGCGCGCAACGCCCGCGGCGGCGTAGTCGGCAAGGCGCGAAAGGTCGTCGGGGATGCCGGCGGTGATCTCCACCGCGGCGGGATCGCGGTCGGCATCGCGCGCCGAGCGACGGACGATCTCGATCAGGTCCATCGGCAGGCCACGGCCGGGAAAGAACCCATCGCCGAGCCGCCCGGCGCGCCGCGCGGCGGCTTCCGTATGGCCGCCGATGATGACCGGCACGCCGCGGTTCACCGGCTTGGGGTGCATGAACGCGTCCTTGAAGCTGACATGGCGGCCGGAAAAACTCGGGGCGTCGGCGGACCACAGTTCGCGCATCGCCGCGATGTACTCGTCGGTGCGGCGGCCGCGGTTTTCGAATGCGACACCGATCGCGTCGAACTCCTCCTTCAGCCAGCCGACGCCGATGCCGAGCAGGATGCGTCCCCGCGACATGTGGTCGAGTGTCGCGACCTGCTTGGCGACGATGACCGGATTGTGCTGCGGCAGGATCAGGATGCCGGTGGCGAGCTTGATGCGCGACGTCGCCGCGGCGACATAGGCCATCCAGATCAGCGGATCGGGCACCAGGAAGTCGCCCTCGCCGCCCGGCAGACGCCCGTCGGACGTATAGGGATAGGCCGACTGGTAATCGCGTGGGATCACCGTGTGCTCGACGGTCCAGGCGGACTCGAACCCCGCCGCCTCGCCGGCCTGCAGCAGTTCCACCGCGCGCGCGGGGTCGGCATAGCGGCCGGCGTTGCAGTAGCGGAGACCGAATTTCATTGGCGCATACCTCCTCGCCGTCCCGGCAGGTCCAGCAGCAGGATCGAGTGATCCGACAGACCCGACAGCCGCTCTTCGTGCGAATAACGAACGGCGCCCGCACGCGCCGCAAGGCCGGCCGAGACGAACGCATGGTCGATGCGGAACCCGTTGCCGCGGTGGCTGTACCAGGAGAACTCGCGGCCATCCGGATAACGCTGCCGCCACAGGTCGCGGAAACCGATCGCGTCCATGCTGTCCATGAAACGCGCCGCGACATCGATCGCGCCTGGCTCGTCCACATAGGCACGGCATGTGTTGAAGTCGCCGATTGCCAGTGCGTCGCCGGCCGAGCGCGCGGCGAAGGCGTCCACCAGCGTCTGCCAGTACGGCAGCTTCGCCTTCATGTTCGGCATGTACACGCCGGTCAGCCGCAGCACGCCCAGATCGACATCCACCAACCGCCAAGGCTCCTCGACGCGCGGGCAGACCGGCCCGCGCTCGACGAACCGCCGGCGCGCCGCGACCAGCACGCCGGTGCGCTGCGGCGGCGGCAGCAGTTTCGTCATGTGGCGATAGCCGGACGCCTTCAGCGCCGCGCACAGCCGTTCGGCCGACTCGCCGCCGCGATACTCCGACAGGACCAGCACATCGGCATCATGGCGCGCGATCGCGGCCATGATGCCGACCAGCCGCGTGCCGCCGCCCTGGCGGATGTTCCAGGCGAGCAGCCGCACGGTCATACCGGCCAGCCGTTCGGCTGGCCGGTATTGAGTCCTTGTTTCGCGCGCAGCCGCCACACCAACCCTGCGCGCGTCGTGTCGAAGACACGCCTTCGGCATGATACCGCTTCGCATGAGTGAACTCTCATGCCACGCGGTATCAGTTGTCGACGTAGTCGCAGCGGAACCCCTCGCCCCAGCGCTTGATATGGCCGCGCGACGGCGACGGGAAGTGCGCGAAGCAGCACAGCGTGCCGGTGTCGCAGTAGGTCTCGAGGAACCTGCGCCGCGTCGCGATACCCTGCTGCGCGTCGTAATCGACGTACATCGCCAGGTCCGGATAGCGCGCCTGCAACGGCGAGTGGATCAGGTCGCCGGTGATCACCGCATCCTTGCCGCCGCGCCCCAACGTCACCGCGTAGTGGTCGATCGTGTGCCCCGGCGTCGGCAGCAGCGCCACCGCGTCGTCCAACGCGTGGTCGCTGGTGACCAGATCGCAGCGCTTCGCCTCGACGATCGGGATCACGCTGTCCACGATCGGCGGCAGCGTGGCCTTGTCGTTCTCCGCCAGCCAGTAGTCGAGCTCCTTCTTCGAGAACAGGTAGCGCGCCTTCGGGAAGGTCGGCACCCAGCGCCCGTTCTCCAACCGCGTGTTCCAGCCGACGTGATCGACGTGGAGATGCGTGCACATGACGAAGTCGATATCGTTCACCGTCAGTCCCAAGGCCGCCAGGCCCTTCATCCAGGTGTCGTCCTTCTTCTGATGCCATTGCGGACGCTGCGGCCGGTCCTTGTCGTTGCCGATGCAACTATCAACCAGGATGGTATGGCGCCCAGTCTGCACGATATAGGACTGGAAGCACAGCACTAGGTTGTCCT
>DATBHU010000237.1:0-9291 GCA_036557265.1 Polyangia bacterium | reverse complement strand
TCCCCTTCTCCTACGACATCGGCGCGGACATCTCCGATCAGGAGACGCAGCCCGACGCCACCCGCGCCAACCTGCTCACCCTGATGAAGCAGCACGGGTTCAACTACGTCCGCCTGCGCACGTTCGTCGATCCGAAGGCCGCCGACGGCTACGACAAGACCAACGGCTACGACGACATCGCGCACACGGCGTCGTTCGGCAAGCAGGTCAAGGACGCGGGCATGGGCCTGCTGCTCGACTTCCACTACAGCGACAACTGGGCCGATCCCGGCAAGCAGTGCGTGCCGGTGGCGTGGCAGAGCTACACGACGATCGCGCAGCTGGCGACCGCCGTGCACGACTACACGAAGGACGCCATCCAGCAGATGATCGCGGGCGGCGCGCGCCCCGACATGGTGCAGATCGGCAACGAGATCACGCCCGGCATGCTGATCCACCGCTGCGACAGCGGCGGGCAGCCGACCGGGAACAACCCCGTGACCGGCGCGATCTCGAACTGGACCAACCTCGGCATGCTGCTGAAGGCGGGCGTCGCGGGCGTCAAGGAGGTCGACACCGGCATCGTGATCGCGATGCACCTCGATCGCGGCAACGACCTGACCTCCAGCCGCAACTTCATCAACAACGCCACCACCCAGGGCGTGCAGTTCGACGTGTTCGGCGAGTCTTGCTACACGGCCTACCAGGGGCAGCCGTCGGCGTGGATGAACACGTTCACGATGCTGGCCAGCATGTTCCCCAACCTGAAGTTCATGATCGCCGAGTACGGCCCCGAGCAGAAGGCCGCCAACGACATCATGTTCAACCTGCCCAGCAACCGCGGCGTCGGCACGTTCAACTGGGAGCCGACCACGCAGGGCGCGTGGAACACGGGACACGATCTGCTCCGGCGCTCGGGCACCACGTACACCGCCCAGCCCGACATGGCGCTCTACGATCAGATGAAGATCGACTACGCGTCGCGCCTGTAGGACCGCGGGGCGCGCGCGTTCGATCGGCGACGATCGCTGATAAGCTGGCGCGGTGAGAACCGCACCGGCTGTCTCCGTCTCGGTCTTGGCCTCGGTCCTGGCGGCGAGCCTCCTGCTGCCGGCCTGCATCCCGCTGCAGAACCTGGGCGCGCTCGGCCCGGGCATCAAACCGCCGCAGATCACCTTCACGGGCGCGACGCTGGTCAGCATGCCGGCGCGCCAGCAGCTCGCCGCGTTCTACTGCCCCGACCTGGTGTCGGTGCCGCTGGGCGGCGCCGCGCTGCTCTGCCAGGGGCTGTTCGGGCCGCGCCCTTCGGCGGAGTCGATGGCGATCGCGTTCGACGCGCGCTTCCGGATCCAGAACCCCAACGAGCTGCCGCTGCCGCTCGCCAGCCTGCTGGCCGCGGTCACGGTCTACCCCGGCGCCGGCAACCAGCAGACCGGCGCCACCTGCGTGCAGCTCTGCCCGGGCGGCGAGGCGACCTGCGCCGGCCAGGATCCCGCCACCGCCTGCCAGGCGTCGTCGCGCGACATCCGGTCGCTGTCGGACTTCGCGAACGCCGCCGCCGGCCTGGTGGTGTCGAACGGGCTGGCGGCCGCCGCGGGCGAGACGCCCTCGTTCCGCGCGCCGACGGTGGCGGCGGCCGGCGAGATCGAGGTGGTCGCGCGTTTCACGCTGGCGCCCACCCAGATCCTGCGGGTGATGCGCCAGCTCGCCGAGCAGTCCGCCGGCGAGCTGCGCCAGGGCCGGGCCCCGAGCTTCGCGATCCCGTATCAGCTGGAGGGGACGATCTGGTTCGACGCCGGATCGTTCGGCCGGGTGGCGATCCCCTGGGGCCCCGCCTCCGGCACCTGGACTATCTAGTTCGGAACCCTCAAAGGGTTCCGAACCTCCCGCGATGGGCTCCGGCAGGCAAAGCCCGCCTACGCCCGACCCGATCTAGGCGCGGCGCGCACGCGCGCGCGCGGCGCGGCGGGCGCGCATCATCACGACCAGCGCGAACAGGCCCATCACGCACAGCGCCGCGACGCCGGGCCGGCCGCCCGCCGCCGAGCAGCCGCCGCCGTAGAAGCACTGCGGGCCGCTGACCGCCTGGCAGGTCTTGGCGCCGGTCGTGGCGTCGGCGACGCAGTTGCGGCTCTTGCAGTCGAAGTTGTCGATGCAGGTTCCGCCGTTGTCCTGCTCCGCCACGCAGACGTCGTCACTGTCGTTGCTTCCGTCGCGCGGGTCGCAGAGCAGATCCTGCGCGCAATGATCGGCGACGCAGGACTGACCGACGGCCGCGCCGGCCGCGCAGACACCCTCCACGGCGCCCGCCGCCTTCTGGCAGACGCTGTCGATGCATTCGAAGTCGTTCTGGCACTTGCCCCCGACGACGACCAGCGGCGTCGCGAACGTCGAGTCGCAAGCCGGGATCTGCGACAGGCTGCGAATCATCTGCAGCTCCGAGCACTGCGCCGCGCGGATCGCCGCCAGGCAGGCGTCGACCTTCGTCTGATCGTACTTCGACCGCTTTGCGTTCTCCGAGCTCTGCATGTTCTGCAAGGTGCCGCGAAAGTTCGCGGCCGTCTTCATCTCGCACTCCTGCTCGGTCGTCCCCGCGGCCATGTTGTTCTTCAGCTGGTCCATCGTGCAGCAGGAGTACGCCATGGGACAGATCGCCTGGGCGAAGTCGGTCGCCGTCTTGTCGATCGGAATCCCGCTGACGCCGCCGCAACCGGCCAGAGCCACCGTCAACGCGCAACCCGTCAGGAATCTGTTCGTCGCCATGGCTGGCGGGTCGTGCAAGTCCCGTCCCAGCCGCGAAAGTGCCGAAAACGCACGCGGTCCCGGTCACGAGGAGCGTCAGCGTTCCGGCAGGTGTTCAGTCTTTGACGCTCGCCTTGCGGAAGATCTCGTCCGGATCCAGGCCGAGACGTCTCACCGTCTCCTGGTCGGCGACGCCCGTGGCGGGCAGATCCTTGGCGCGTTGAAACCGCCGCAGGCCCTCGCGCGTCGCCGCGTCGGAGTCGGCGTCGCGCGCCAGGAACCCGTCGGCGGCGAGGCGCTCTCGGATCTTCTTCTCGGCCCCGGGGGCGAGAAGCCCCTCGGGGGCCGTGGCGAGCGGGACGCCGGCGCGCTCCTCTCCTGCGCGCGAGCCCGCGCCCGCTGGCGCCGGCTTCGTCGCCTTCGCGGCCTTCGCCTCCGTTGCCTCCTGGCCCCCCCCGTCCTGCTGCGTGGATGCGGCGCCCTGGTCGGTGGTCTTGGTGTGGGCGCAGGCGGCCAGCAGCGCGGTCGCGAGCACGACCATCGTCCAGCGCCCCTTCATTCCTTGTCCTTCTGCTGCTCCGGCTGCTCCGGCCGCTCCGGCTGCGCCTTCGGCGGGCCCTTGTCCTTCTTCAACGCCTCCTTGGCCTGTTCCAGCTT
Source organism: Polyangia bacterium (assembly GCA_036557265.1). Lineage (GTDB taxonomy): Bacteria > Myxococcota_A > Polyangia > Fen-1088 > Fen-1088 > JADGRB01. Next base: position 5,913 of record DATBHU010000237.1, on the reverse strand, counting down.
CCCCTGCTTCTTCTCCGCGGTCGGGGGCGGCAGGTGGGCGAAGCCCGATGAGATCCCTTCGACGAAGGCGTTCCGGACCACCCCCAGCACCGTCGGCCACAGCTGAACGTTCGGATCCGTAACCCGCCCCTTGATCGGGATGACCGTGACCACCGCGTTGCGATCGGGGACGCGATCGGAGAACAGGTGCAGGCCCGTGTCGGCGACCCAGGCATTGAGCTTGGTGCCGAGACCGTCCTCGGCCGGCCGCACCTTCACGTCCTTCAACACCGGCTTGACGCCGCCCGTGATGAGGCCGTTCGTCGATCGGAACTCGGTGAACAGGTCCAGCGTCCCCTCCGGCGTCTGCAACTTCGTCGCGGGCTCGATCAGATCGTAGAGCTCGGCCACCTTCCAGCCGCGCACCGCGAACTGCCCGGCGAAGTCCGGGTTGTGGTGAAACGGATCGGCCGTCACGAAGAACGTCAGGTCGCCGCTGCGCCCCAGCCTGCCCCGGCCGCTCACCATCGCCGGCCGGCCGCGCGCCAGCTCGGGACGAGTGGTGATGTTCTCGGCCGCCACCTCCAGGCCGTGGATCCAGATCTCGGGCGTTCGCGGCGCGTTCAGATCGCGATAGAGCACCTCCCCGCCGCGCACCTCGACGCGCGTCACCTGCGCCGGCATGACCTTCCCCAGCGCGGCGTTCACGTCGGGGATGCCCGCCTTCGCTTTCTGCTTGGCCTCCTCCTTCACCTTCTCGACCTGCTGTTCGCTGCGCTTGTTGAGGACCAGCTTCGGCCGATCGATGCGGGCCCGCGCCGCGATTCGCCGGTGCAGCAGCGCCCGCCAGTCGACGCCGACGCGGATCTGCTCGGCGTAGAACAGCGGGTGCTTCCCGTCGCCCCCCGGGTGCTCGATGAGCTTCAGGCGGCGGACCTCGTATCCGGGCGGGAACACCGTCACGTGCACCCCCTGCAGATCGCCGCGGACCGCGTCCGACTCGGCGAGCGCCTTGCGCGTGTAGTGCGTCGCGATCGGATCGAGCACCACCCGGATGACGACGACCACGGCGACCACGACGATCACCGCGATCATCAGGCCGCGCGCCCAGCGCGGCAGATCGCGCACCCGGGTCATCGGTGCGCGCCCTGCGGCTCGGACGGGACGCCGCCCTTCGAGCGCGCCGCCGCGGCCGCGTTGTCGGCGGCGCCGACCGGGACCGAGCTGGGACGCTCGCTCCTGGGCGGCGGCGTCTGACCGGGCGCGCGGGCGCCGGCGTCCTTCCCCTGCGGCGACGCGTGCTCGATGATCGCGTTCATCTCGCCGCCCATCATGAAGATGAAGCCGCTGATGTAGAACCAGGTGAGCAGCACGATCACGCCGCCGATCGAACCGTAGGTGACGTTGTAGCTGCCGAAGTGGGAGGCGTACTCGGCGAAGCCCCAGGTCGCCACCAGCCAGACCAGCGTACCGATCACCGAGCCGGGCGTGATGAACCTGAACTTCTGCTTCACGTCGGGAAGCACGTAGTACGCCAGCGCCGCGCACAGCATCATCACCACGGCGGTGACCGGCCAGCGCAGCCAGCTCCAGATCAGCACGTACTCGTGGGCGATGCCGACGTGGCGGGCCAGCCAGAACCCGGCCCGTCCCCCGGCGGCGACGGCGGTGATCGCGATCAGCACCAGCAGCGCGCCGCCGATCGTCATGCCGAACGCCACCAGCTCGGTCCGCCACCACTTGCGCGACTCCTTGACGTCGTAGGCGAGGTTCAGCGTCTTGCGCAGGGCATCGACGCCGCGCGACGCCGAGTAGATGGTCGCGATCAGGCCGATGGTCAGCAGCTTCGGCCGCGGCCTCTCCACCAGCTCGCGCAGGTGCGTCTCGATCAGCGCGGTCGCCTGGGCGGGCAGGATGGCGTGGGCCCGCGCCAGGATCGTGTCGACCGACTGCCGGATATACGGCACGAACGCGGTCACCGTGGCCAGGAAGAACAGGAACGGGAACAGCGCGAAGACGAAGTAGTAGCCGAGGGACGCCGCGGCATCAGCGACGGCGTCGTTCTCGTACTCCTCGTACAGACGTTTCGCGAACGTCTTGAACCTCATCCGCCCACCGCCCGGGAACCACAAGGGTTGATCCTCGTCGGTGAAAATAAGAACGCACACGTCCGAAGTGAACGCGCAACCGTAGCTCAAGCAAAACATGCTCGCTTTGGCGCTGGGTGCGCCGCTTCCTCTCGTGTTTCGCGCACCCAATATTGAAGGGTGCTTGACCAGATTCGTAGCCGCCGTGCCCACCGGTCCGAGCGACCGGGCGCGCGACCGGGAGCTTCTCGAGCGCGTCGCGCAGGGCGACGTCGCGGCGCTGAGGGTGATCTACGATCAGCACGCGTCGCGGGCGATCACGATCGCGTATCGGATCCTGCGCAACCGGGAAGAGGCGGAGGACATCGTCCAGGAGACGTTCCTGGAAGTCTGGCGGCGCGCGGCCCAGTTCGATCCCGGACGAGGCGGCGCCGTCGCCTGGGTGGTCACCATCGCCCGCAGCCGCGCCATCGACCGCTTGCGCGCGCGGACCATCGCCGGAAGAACGATCGCAAGCGCCAGCGAAGACGCGGACGGACTGTTGCCGGCGCCGCCGCCCTCGCCCGCGGTGGAGACGGAGCGCAGGCGCGACGAGCGCCGCGTCGCGGCCGCGCTCGGCACGCTGCCGCCCGCCCAGCGCCGCACCATCGAGCTCGCGTACTTCGAAGGGCTGAGCCAGAGCGAGATCGCCGTCAAGACCGCCAGCCCTCTCGGCACCGTCAAGATGCGCGTCAAGCTCGCCATGGCGAAGCTCGCCGAGCTGCTCGGGGACGAAAGCACATGATCCGCCGACACCAGCTGACCTGCGCGCAGTTCGTCGAGATGGCCGACGCGTTCGCGCTGGAGGCGCTCGACGAGCTGGAACACCAGGCCTGCGCGCGCCACCTCACGCGCGGGGCGGCCCACCACGGCTGCCGCGAGGCGCTCCACGCCGCGCGCGGGGTGATGGACGCGCTGGCGCTGGCGCTGCCGGACGACGCGCCGCCGCCGGCGTTGTGGACCGCGATCGCCGCGCGCCTCGGCGCCAGCTCCGGTTCAAGCAACGCCGAATGGCTGTGACTGGAACGTATCCAGCACCAGCGTCTGCAGCCGGCGCCGCACCAGCACCAGTCCCAGCCCGGAGCTGATCGCGCACGCCACCAGGTGGCCCACCACGGGCGGCCAGCCGAGCAGCGCGCACAGGCAGGTCAGGGCGGTCACGCCGACGAACAGGCAGCCGCAGATCAGCAGGGCGTCGCGCCGGAGATCGAAGTAGGTCAGCAGCAGCACCTCCAGCAGCGAGAAGACCTGCAGGCCGGCGCCCAGCGCCGCGACGCGGAACAGCGGGGTCGCGTTGGGCGACAGCGCGACCGCAGCGACGATGCGGGGCGCCGCCGCAACCGCCAGCGCCGTCGCCGCCAGCTGCACGGCCGCGGCGCCGCGCAGGATCCGCTTGGCCTCGGTCGAGATCAGCTCGGCGTGCTGCTTGAGCTCGCGCAGGGGCGCGCCCGCCTCGAGCTCGACGTAGAAGTTGCGGAAGCGCTGGTAGAAGGCGGTCTCCACCTGCACGTAGATCCAGGCGAAGGCCGGGATCACGGAGAACCAGGCGACGGCGGCGATCGCCGCGTAGAACGCGGCCGCGTCGGCGCCCATCACCAGAAAGACCACGACCTTGTCCGCCCAGATCGAGATGTAATAGGCGAACGCGGAGAGCGCGAGCAGCTTGTACTCGATGAAGGCCGGCCACAGGCGCGCGCCCTCGTCGACGGCGCCCGGCAGCGCGCGCGCCACGCCGCGCACCAGCAGCGCCAGCGTGATCAGCTGGCCCGACGCGAAGCCGAACAGGTAGCCGGCGCCGCCGGCGGGCGCCGCCCGTTCGACGACCAGCGCGGCGAACAGGCTGAGCGGCGCGCCGATGCAGAATGCCCGCAACAACACCACGGGCGAGATCATGCCGCCGCCCACGGACAGCATCAGCCACTGCGCCCCGATCACCGCGGTCAGCGGCGCGCCGACCAGGGCCAGCGACAGCGGCAGGTGCAGCATGACCGCCAGCAAGACCCCGATGCCGGCGAAGCCCACCACCGTCAACGCGGCGGCCCGCCGCAGCGGGGCGGCGATGCGGTCGACGCGGTGGTCGTAGAGCCGGTCGGCCGTGTAGCGGGAGACCACCACGTGCACCGGCGCCGACAGCACCACGGTGACCGCGTAGACGACGGTCAGGAAGCGCTCGACGCCCTGAAAGTCGCCGGTGGCGTGGCGCGACACCACGCGCAGGCTGGTCAGCACCGCCGTCGTCAGTAACCAGGGCGCCGACGTGACGGCGACGCCGGTCAGATAGGCGGCGATCGTCCCGGCCAGCGAGCCGTGGTCGATCATCCGCTGCAGCTTCCACCCGATCCCCGCCATGAGATTTAACCCGTCTGCCCCGTCTGCCCCGCCTCGATCAGCGACGCGTAGAGCGCGTGGTAGCGCGCCAGCATGTCGCGGCGCTGGTAGTAGGAGGTGACCCGCTGGTGTCCGGCCGCGCCCATGCGCCAGCGCAGGCGAACGTCGCGCGCCAGCCGCACGATCGCCGCCGCGGTCTCCTTGGGCGCCGCGACGCGCGTGACGAACCCGCTCGGCCCGATCCGCCGGTCCTCCTCGCCCCGCCCCTCGATCATCTCGCGGCAGGCGCCGACGTCGGTGGCGATCACGGGCAGGCCCCAGGTGTAGGCCTCCAGGATCACCAGCGGCTGTCCCTCGCTGAAGCTGGTCAGCACCACGACGTCCAGATCGCCGTAGATCTTCGGGGGCGGCAGCGGCCCCACGAACTGGATGGCGGCGGTCCGGCCCAGCCGGGCCACCAGCTGCCGGCAGCGCGCGGCGTACCCGGGATCTTCCTCGGTCGGGCCGATCACGCGCGCCTCGATCTCGACGTTGCCGAGCGCGATGTCGCAGGCGCGCACGAAGGTGACCAGATCCTTGATCGGCACCACCCGTCCCACGAAGCCGACCCGCAACCGGCGCGCCGGCAGCGCCACGGCGTCGCCGGCCGGCTCGCCGCGCGTCTGGACCGACGCGCTCTGCAGCGCCACCCCGTTCGGTACGATCTCGATCTTCTCGGGCGGCGCGCCGTCGGCGATCTGCTTGACCCGGTTCGCGTCGGACAGCGTGATGATGTGGCGCGCCTGCACGTAGGCGAGGCGTGACAACCCGCGGAAGAACGACGACCACAGGCGCCGCAGCGGCGAGATGCGCGGCGCCCAGGTGTTGCGCGGCTCCCCGACGCCGCCCGCCTCGTCGCGGATCCAGTCGGCGCGCGCCAGCTCCATGTCGCGCTCGCGCGCGTAGATGCCGTGCTCGGTCACCATCAGCGGGCGGCCGGTGCGGTGACTCCACAGCGCGGCCAGCAGACCCGCGTAGCCGGTCGCGACCGCGTGGTAGCAGCGGGCCACCACGGTGGGCGCCGCCAGCAGGCGCAGCACGGGCGCGAAGATGGCCCGGTAGTGCCAGAACAGGTCGAGGAACGGCGCGTCCGGCGCGACCCGCTCGGCGATCGTGGTCAGGAGTTGAAAGCTGGAGCGCCCGTGCATCAGCTCGGGCAGCGTCAGATCGTTGCAGGCCAGCGCCGCCAGCACCTCGGCGCCCGCCTCGCCTCCCACGTGCATGCGCTCGAGGCCGGCCAGCACCTTGGACGCCGTCGGGCGCGCGTCGATGGTGGCGCGCTGGGCGCGGATCTGCTCGCGCAGCGACGCCCGCCCGGCGCCGTCCAGCGGCGCCAGCGCCGATTCCTGGCAGAACACCTGGTGCAACCCGACGACGTTCGCCGGCAGCTTGAAGCGCACCTCGCCGTGCGCGCCCGGGTACGAGCCGACGTAGAGCACCG
>DATBHU010000236.1:0-13151 GCA_036557265.1 Polyangia bacterium | reverse complement strand
ACGACGGCATGTACGGCCACTGCATGCCGTGGAACGTCAGCCAGAGCGACCCGTGGGTGAGGCCGCGGGTCTGCCATTCGGGGTAGGCGGATGCGGGCAGTCGCTGCAGGCCCACCTCGGTGATCGAAGCGGGCTCGGCGGGCGGCGTCTCGACGATCGCCGGCGCAGGGCCGCCCGCGCCCTGCACCACCGTGGTGGTCGCGGTTGGGGGCGGAGGCGTCGGCGCGGGGATCGCAGGCAGGGGAGCGGGCGCCGCTACCTGCGGCGCCGGTTGCGGCGAGGCGGGTGGTTCTGCGACCGGCGGCGCCGGCGTCTCTGGTGTCGCCGCCGGTGCCGGATTGGCCTGTGCGAACGCCGCCGTCGACGACGCGAGAAGGATCAAGGAGGTTAGAAGAGGTGTGCGCATGCGATCCATTCGATGAACGTTCGTTGAAGGGCGTTCGTTGACGAACCGGCCTAGTACCCGTTGACCAGCACGGTCTGCGTGAGCGGAAGCTTGTCGGAGCTGCCGCCCACCTGGACCTTGACGGTGCCGGTCTCGACGACCCACTTGCCCGCCGTCGGATCCGCGGAGTCGGTCTGGAAGTAGTCGAGGTCGGACAGCCGGACCGGGATGGTGATCTGCTTCTCCTGGCCGGCCTCGAGGTGGACGCGCGCGAAGCCCTTCAGCTCCTTGGCAGGTCGCCGCGCCGTCGTACCGACGAAGGAGACGTAGACCTCGACGATCTCGTCGCCCGCGACGGTGCCGGTGTTCGCGACGTTGACGACCACGGGCAACACCGCCCCCTTGGTCATGTCGCTGCAGCCGAGCTGCAGCTTGCGGTACTCGTAGTTCGTGTACGAGAGGCCGTAGCCGAACGGATAGACCGGCGTGATGCCCTTGAAATCGAACCAGTGGTAGCCGACGTAGTAGTTGAACATCGTCGTTCCCATGCCGTTCCATGTGTCGTAGTCCTCGGCGCGCTTCCCCCAGGTGAGCGGCAGCTTGCCGCTGAAGTTCGCCTTCCCGAACAGCAGCTTTCCGAGCGCCGTGCCGCCGACCATGCCCGGGTACCACGCCATGACCACCGCTTTGACGTTCGGGTTCGTCAGCCAAGGCATGTCGATGACGCTGCCGCCGATCAGCACGACCACCATCGGCTTGCCGAGCCCGGCGACCGCCGTGATCAGGTTGTTCTGGATGCCCATGAACTTGGGATCGGTCTGCTTGGCGTCGAGCGACAGGCTGTCGCGATCGGCCGCCTGCGTGTAGTCCTCGCCCTCGTCCTGCGCGGTCAGGCCGGCGACCACGACCACGAAATCGGCGGCGCTCGCCGCCGCCATCGCCGGGGACAGGTCACCGTCGCTGGTCGTCGCGGTCGTGACGTTGATCGGCGGCGCGTTCTCGCACGTGCCGCTCGTCCTCACGTTGTTGGCATCCGCGACCTCCATCGGCACGCCCCCCGCCGCCATGCAGATACCGGCGAAAGCACCGACGTCCTTCTTGGGATCGCTGTACACGCGGCTGGAGCCGAGGTCACCGGTCCGCACGTCCTGGGCGAAGTTGACGAGGCCGCCCGTGTTGGTCGACCCGCCGTTCGTCGTCAAGTAGGGAACGGTCGCGCCGACGACCGCCACCGTCGCCGTCGTCTGCTTGATCGGCAGCGTGCCGCCGTCGTTCTTGAGCAACACCATGCTCTCCAGCGCAGCCTTCTCCGCCAGCGCGATGTGCGTGCCGTCGCAGGAGATCCGGCTCTTCGAGTAGAGCGTGTGCTGCGATCCGATTCCGACCGCCCCCGTCAGCGGCTGGGCGTTGAAACGGAACTTCTGCTCCAGGACCCGCCTCACCGATACGTTGAGGTCGTCCTCCGTCAGCCCGGCCTTCGAGGCAACGATCTTTTCGAGCTGGCCGTAGCTGAGCGCCCAGGGGAGGTCGACGTCGAGGCCGGCCTTCACCGCCATGACCGCGTCGGCCGCGAGGATGGTGGGGTCTGTCGACGCGGCCGAGCTGGCCGGCATCGCCCACCAGTCGGAGAGGACGAAGCCCTTGAAGCCGAAGTCGGTGCGCAGGACGTCGGTCAGCGTGTGGGCGTTCTGCGTCGACTTGATGCCGTTCACCTTGTTGTACGACGCCATCACCGACGCGACGCCGCCGTCCTGGACCACCATCCGGAAGTGCCGGCCGTAGACCTCGCGCAGCGTCTGCTCGTCCAGCTGCGAGTTGTTCTGCTCGCGCTTCTTCTCGATGTCGTAGGCCATGAAGTGCTTGGCGTTGGCGGCGATGTGCTGCTGCACGCCGAGGGTCATCGCCGTGGCGAGGCGGCCGATGTGGTACGAGTCCTCGCCGTACGTCTCCTGGGCGCGCCCCCAGAACGGGTGGCGGAGGAGGTTCATGCACGGGGCCAGCAGCAGCGTCTCCTTGGCAGCCTGCATCTCGTCGCCGATCGCCTCGCCGATCGCGTACTCGAGGTCGAGGTCCCACGCCGCGCCGCGCGCCATGCTGACGGGAAACGCCGTCGAGAATCCGACGTGCTCTCCGTTGAGCTTGCCGGCGTTCGGTCTGTGGCCGGACATGTCCTCGCCCAGGTTCATGCCGCGCGAGGCGTCGCGGTAGCGAAAGCCGCGGATGCCGGCGGTGTCGATGCTGCGCTGGATGTCGGTGAACTGCGCGCCGAACGGGTTGCCGTACTTGGTGCCGCGCATCTGCCAGGCCTTGTCCGAGAGACTCATCTTGGTGATGGTCGAGTCGACCATCCCCTTGACGCCCACGTCCGTCGTGTAGCCGGGTGCGTACGGGAAGGCCATGGCGTTGTCGGCCGTGCAGGAGACAGGCGGGACGACGTTGTCGATGCCGTTGCCCGCGTCGCCGCCGTCCCCGCCGTCGTCGGCCGCGTCGGCCTCGGCGTCGACCGGGGCCACACCGCCGTCGGTGTCCTCGCTGCAAACGAAGCCTGCCTGCATGCCCGAGATCTTCGGCGGGTCGAGCTTGCAGGCCGGGAGGGCCGCGAAACCGACGACGGTGGAAAGCAGGAAAAGAAGCTGGAACGACTTTATGGACATTGAATTTCTCCGCGCTGCTGCTCTTTATCCGAAAATCTGGCGACGAACGACGCAGGTCCGGCGCACAAACGTCAGGAGAGGGGACTGCGTCTCCTATAGCCGTGTGCAACCTGTGTGGGCAAGCGTCGACTTCCGTCACAGATTGAAATCCGTGGCGGCGGCGACGCGCCGCCACGGTGTCCGACTGACGATCCGGTCGGCTTCCGGAAACTTCACGGTACGACGACGGTCGCCCAGCCGCTGGCTGGCATCGAGAACGTGTACTTCGTCCCCTTGATCTGGACGATGTAGTTCGCGTTGGCGCCGCCCGAGTTGTACATCGTGGCGACGACGCTGCCGTCGGGGTTCTTGAAGGCGATGAACGGATCGCTGGTCCCCGAGACGACCTTGGCGCCGACCTGCGCGTACTGGGCGGAGTGGCGGAACACGTAGTAGGCCGGTGTCTGCACCAGGCTCGTCCCGTTCACCACCAGCAGCGAGTCCTGCGACCACTGGCGGATCATGTCGTTCCCCTTGCCGCCGGGGTCGAGCACCATGTTCCACGCGTTGTAGGCGGTGACGCCGCCCTTGTTGATGGCGTCGACGATGTAGCCCCACGACTCGACGGCGTAGGCCTGATTGTTGGGCGCCGGCTCGACGTAGGCCGGGAACCCGCTCGGGTTCCACGGGTAGTTGCCGCACTTGTGCTCGGTCGCCCAGACCGACGTGATGCTGCCCGTGGTCATGAAGTTCGACGGGCCGATGCCGCTCGACTTGCCCTCGTAGAGGTCCAGCATGCCCCACTGCAGGCCCATCACCTTGGGGATGGTCTTGGCGGACGCGTCCTGCATGACGGCCTGGACCACCTGCAGATCCTTGCTGGTGGCGCCGTTGTCGCCATTGGACATCGTGCCGAGCATGATCTTCGTGGACAGGCCTCCGCTGCTGAGCGCGCTGCTGAGCATCGGCAGGAACGTCTTGTAGGTCGCCGGGTCCCAGATGGTCGACGGGTAGCCCTGGGAGTAGTTCGGCTCGTTCTGGGGGGCGAGCGTGTCGATCACGATCCCCATGTCCTTGTACGCCTTGATCCACTTGACGAAGATGTTGGCGAGCGCGGTCAGGTTGGCGTTGTTCGTGCCGGCCTGCATGCAGCCGCCGTCGAAGGCGTTCGAGTCGGTCATCCCGCCGTTCGTCGGGTTGCCGCAGGAGGTGCCCGTGGTGGCGGCGCTGCCGCTCCGGGTCTTCATCCAGGTCGGCGTCGTCCACGGGCTGGCCCAGAAGCGGATGCTGCCGTTGATCTGCTGGGCGGCCTTGACGTACGGGATCAGGTACATCCCGTCGCGCGTGATGTTGAAGCCGTTGGTGGAGGTGTCGTTCGCCGTGTCGTCCGGCGTGTAACGGGTCAGCGCGTAGTCGCTGGCGCCGATCGGGATGCGGCCCATGACGAAGTGCGCGCCGTCGGTCGGATCGAACAGCAGCTTGAGCGCCTTGGTCTGGTCGGCGGCGCTCAGCTTCGTGATCTGGGCCCAGCCGGCCTCGTTGAACGCGCCGCCGAAGCCTTCCCAGGTCTGGCGGGTGCTGCCGTCGTTGACGGTGACGTTGGCGTTGCCGCTGGTCGCCGTCGTGATCGTCCCGGTGGTCCAGGGCGAGCTCGACGTCGTGGTGATCAGCTTCGGCCCGGCCGGCGTCGTGCCGCCGGTGCCGGAGCCGCCGCTGCCGCTGCCGCCCGCGCCGGTGGTGCCGCCGCGACCGCCCGTGCCCGTGCTGCTGCCGCCGGTGCCGGAGCCGCCGGTGCCGGAGCCGCCGGTGCCGGAGCCGCCGGTGCCGGAGCCGCCCGTGCCGCTGCCGCCGCTGCCCGCGGTGCCCGTCGTCCCCATGTCGACGCAGGCATTGTTCGTGCAAGTCTGGTTCGAGCCGCAGCACGCGGTCCCGCACGGCGTCGTTCCGCCGGTGCACATCGAGGTGCAGCTGCCGCCGGCGCAGACCTGGTTGCCGGTGCACGCGTTCGAGCAGGTCCCGCAGTGGGTCGCGTCAGACGCGACGCACGAGCCGCTGCACTCGAGCAGGCCGGCCGGGCAGGCGCACTGGCGGTTCTGGCACGTGTGGCCGCCCAGACACGGGATGCCGCAGCCGCCGCAGTTGTCCGAGTCCGACGTCGTGTCGATGCACTGCCCGCCGCAGAGATCCTGCCCGGCGTTGCAGCTGATGGTGCCGCCGCCGCCGCCGGCGCCGGGGCCGCTACCGCCGCTGCCGGGGCTGCCGCCGCCCGCCTTGCTGCCGCAAGCCACGGTCAGCGTGGAGAGGATCGCGAAGCCAAGTCCGAAAAGCCATGCGCGTGCTGTCTTCATAGCCACCTGGATTCCCGGTAAGAGTGAAGGTGATCGCCTGTGCGCGAGTGTAATGCGAGCGGGTCAGACGCGAATAGCGCGATCTGGTTCACGAAAGTGGCGCATCATCTTATTAGTGGCTGACGCGGGGGCTGCTGGCTGACGCGCGCCCGATCGGGCTGCCTGCGGCTGAGATCTGGAAACGATTCCGTTTTTTGCCGCCGCGCGCGTGATCAGGCCTGCGCGGCTTGGGAATCTGTTCGCCGAACGCGCTGATGGAAAAGCGCAATTTGGGCCTCAACCGAAAGCCGATAGGATTGTTCGACATGACTAGACTCCGAGCTTGGTTCACGACGGTTTCGCTCGCGGGCGCCCTGGCCGGCTGTGGTCCGAGCAGCCCCGGGACGACGACGGGGTCGGCGGGAACGGGAGCCGGGCAGGCCGGGGCGGGCGACGCCGGGGCGGGCGGCAGCGTCGGTCCGGGGAGCGGCGGCACCACCGGCGCGGGCGGCAGCGGCACCGGCGCGGGTGGCAGCAGCGTCGGCGCGGGTGGCAGCAGCGTCGGTGCGGGCGGCAGCAGCGTCGGTTCGGGCGGCAGCAGCGTCGGTTCGGGCGGGAGCAGCGTCGGCGCGGGCGGCAGCAGCGTCGGTTCGGGCGGGAGCAGCGTCGGTTCGGGCGGAAGCAGCGTCGGTTCGGGCGGCAGCGTCGGCACGGCGGGCAGCGCCGGGACGGCCGGCCGCGGCGGCACCACCGGCAGCGGCGGGAGCGCCAGCGGCAGCGGCGGCGGCGGTGGCTCGTCGACGGCGGGCACGGGCGGCACGACGCCGGCGTCGCCCCTCCTCGTCACGTCCGCGCAGGGCGCCTACTGGAAGACCGGGACGCTGACCACCTCGACCGCGAACCCGGACATGACGGTGATGGACGGCACCACGTACCAGACCTGGGACGGCTTCGGCGGCGCGTTCAACGAGATGGGCTGGGACGACCTGATGCAGCTCAGCCAGGCCGACCGCGATCGCGCGATGAAGCTGCTGTTCGACGGGACCGACGGCGCGCACTTCGTGTTCGGGCGCATCCCGATCGGCGCCAGCGACTACGCGATGGATCGCTACACGCTCGACGAGACCGCGGGCGACTACAACATGGCGAGCTTCTCGATCGCCCGCGATCAGATGCGCCTCATCCCGTACGTGAAGGCGGCGCTGGCGATCAACCCGGACCTGCGCCTGTGGGCCAGCCCGTGGACGCCGCCCACCTGGATGAAGACGACCAGCGGCACCGCCAACGGCGCGTCGTGCGCGCTGACCGGCAACACCAACTTCGACGGCGGCTGCATGCAGGACAACGCCCAGATGCTGCAGGCGCTGGCGCTCTACCTGGTGAAGTTCGTGCAGGCCTACGCCGGCCAGCAGATCAAGATCGAGGCGATTCACCACCAGAACGAGCCCGGCTACGGGACCGGCTACCCGTCGTGCCTGTGGAGCTCGGCGCTGTACACGAAGTTCATCGGCACCTACCTGGGGCCGACGTTCGCGAGCAACAGCGTCACCGCGAAGATCTACCTCGGCACGATGTCGAACAACGACAGCGGCAAGGACGGCTCCATCATCACGGCGGTCAACGCCGACACCACGGCGTCGAAGTACATCGCGGGATTCGGCCTGCAGTGGAACATGCTGCCGGTCGTGTCGTCGCTGACGTCGAAGGGCCTGCCCATCCTGCAGACCGAGCACAAGTGCGGCAACTACCCGTGGGGCGGCGAGACGACGCCGTTCAACACGTCGATGGCGCCCAACGACTACAACTACGCCATCGAGTCGTGGGGCCTGATCCGCGACTGGATCAAGGCGAACGTCACCTCGTACAGCACCTGGAACATGGTGCTCGACAACGTCGGCATCGGCATCGGCGGGCAGGCGCGCATCTGGCCGCAGAACGCGCTGCTGACCGTCGACCGCACCGCCAAGACGTTGAACGTGACGGCCACGTACTACGTGTTCCGGCACTTCTCGCAGTACGTCGTGCCGGGGGCCAAGCGCGTCGCGATCGGCGGCAACGCGTACGACGCGCTCGCCTTCAAGAACCCCGACGGCAGCCTGGTCGCGATCCTGAACAACGCGACGGCGTCGGCGAAGTCCGCGGTGCTGTCGATCGGCGGCGCCAAGTACCAGCTCTCCGTCCCCGCCAACGGCTTCGCGACGGTCAGGAAGTAGCGGCCCGGATCGGGTAACCTGCCGGCGCGATGTGGGTCGCGTCGATGGCGCTGCTGGCGGCCGCGGCGGCGGGCGCCCCGGCGGCCCGCGGCGCCGCCCGCAACGCGGCGCTGGGGGACGAGATCGTCGCGCTGGTGCGCGAGCACTTCTTCGACGCCGCCCGCGCGCGCGCCTGGGCGGCGGCGCACCGGGGCTACGGCGCGGCGGCCGCCGACGGCGCCGCCTTCGCGGCCCGCACCAGCGAGATCCTGACCGAGCTGCGCACGTCGCACACCGCGTTCTATCCGCGCGGCGGCGCCGAGCACCCGCTGCTGGCGGCGGTCTTCCAGGACGGCCTGAAGGTCACCCCGACGTACGCGAGCCTGGGCGTCGATCTGGCGACCACCGCCGCCGGCACGTTCGTGCGGCGCGTGTTTCCGGGCGGCGCGGGCGAGGCGGCGGGCCTGCTGCGCGGCGATCGCATCGTTACCGTCGACGGCCGGCCGCCAGACCCGACGCGGCCGCTGGCGGGCGGCGCCGGGAAGCCGGTGCGGCTGGCGGTGCAGCACGCCGCGGGGCAGCCGGCGATCGCGCTCGATGCCGTGCCGGTGACGATCAACCCGCGCGAGGAGTGGCTGGCGATGCAGCGCACCGGCTCGCCGGCGCGCGGCGGCCTCGGCGCCGACCTCGATTCGTTCCGTCACGCCTGGCCGGCCGTGTTCCGCGCGCGCTTCGGCGCCGACGTGCCGCCCGTCGCGCCGCGCATCCTGGTCAAGCGCGCGGGCGGCGCCGAGCTGCGCGCCGCCCGCGAGCTGCTCGGCCGCACCATCGCCACGCTCAAGGACCGCGGCAAGCCCGGGCCGGAGGGCGTGCTCGTCGAGGTATGACGCACGCCGCTTGAGGCGATCGCCGAAAGGGCACGGCCTCGACTTGCGAGTCCGGGGGTGACCGCGCACGTTGTTTTGTACACGTCGCGAACAGGTCTTCGCGATGAGGTGAGGTACGGACGGGACGAGATGACCAGCGAAGCCGGAGCAGGCGTGCCCGAGGTGGCGGCCGACATACGCGCCGCGCTCCGGCGGCGGGTCTGGAAGCTGGAGGAGCGGCTGTTCGTCTTCGAGGAGGTTCCGGTCCAGACGCCGTTCACGATCGACGTGCTGTTCGATCGGCTGGAGGAGCTGGCGCTCGGGATCGATCGCCTCGCCTACGTCGTCGACCTGAGCCGCGTGAAGCGTCCCGACGCGCCGTCGCGCGAGCGGCTCAGGCTGCGGGTCGCCCAGGTGAACCCGCGCCTGGCGCACGTCGGGGTGGTCGTCGGCACGAACGCCGTCATCCGCGCCGTCGCCAAGCTGGCGGCGTTCGCCATCGGCTTCCGTTCGATCAGTTTTCACACGTCGATGGACGAGGCGGTGGAGGCCTGTCGCCGTGCCCTGCGCTGAGTCGGGCCTCGCCGAGCGCGTGCTCGAGCACATCGCCGAGATCGGAACGGGGCGCTGCTCGATCACCGACGCCAGCATCGCCGCCGAGCGCGACGCCAGCGCCCAGGAGATCCTGGCCGGCCTGCTGATGCTGCACGAGGATCTGCGGTACGCGCAGGAGCGCCAGTCGGTGTTGCTGGACGATCTGCGCGAGGCCGTCCGCGCGCGCGACGAATTTCTCTCGATCGCCTCGCACGAGCTGCGCACGCCGATCACGACGCTGACCCTGCAGATCGACGGCCTGCTGCGGGCGCTGCGCGATCCGGCCGCCGGCGCGCCGGCCGACAAGGATCTGGCGCGGGACAAGATGACGCGGCGTCTGGAGGTGACGCGTCGTCAGGTCGATCGGCTGACGGCGCTGGTGGCGGCGCTGATCGACGTCTCGCGCATCACCGCGGGCCGCGTGGAGCTTGCCAAGCAGACCGCCGATCTCGTCGCGGTGGTGCGGTCGGTGGTCGAGCGCTTCACCGAGGAGGCGCAGCGCAGCGGCTCCTCGTTGCGCCTGCAGGAGAGCACGCCGATCTGGGGGCACTTCGACGTCTCGCGCATCGATCAGGTGATCACCAACCTGCTGGCGAACGCGATCCGCTACGGCCGCGGCAAGCCGATCGTCGTCGGCACGGGCAGCGACAGCCAGACCGCGCGCTTCTGGGTCGAGGACGGCGGCATCGGCATCCCGCCCGAGCACCAGGCCCGCATCTTCCAGCGCTACGAACGCGCCGCGCCGTCGACCAGCTACGGTGGTCTCGGCCTCGGCCTCTGGATCTCGCGCCGGCTGACGGAGGCGATGGGTGGCGCCATCAGCGTGCGCAGCGAGGCCGGCGTCGGGTCGGTGTTCACCGTCGAGATTCCGCGGGGAAGCTGACGGTCGGGGCGTGACCCGATCGCCCCCTTTCGTGCCACGGGGTGGACCAGGGCCGGACATGCACCTCCAAAGGCGTACCGGCTCAACTTTTTCGCGCGCGCACGTGCGCGCCGAGGACGGCCCCCATGAACATCCGCCCCTCCCGCCTGGATTTCATCAGTGTTTTCCGCCCCATGCTGGGCGTGCTGCTGTTCGGCGCGGTCGCGGCCGTGCCGGCGTGTGGCAACGATCCCAACACGACCGGGATAGAGGATCCCGCGCTGCACGGCGCCACGGTGGGCGAGGTCCAGGCGCTGGTCGCCGACATGCCCGACGGCACCAGCCAGCGCCAGTACTTCCTGGGCGTCGCGGGCAGCGACACCGCCCTGCGTCTCACATTCGCTGGCGAAGCGGAGCCGATGCTGACGACGGGCGATCGCATCGGCGTCTGGGGCGATCGGCTTGGTGACGAGTTTCTGGTATCGCGCCACCTGCTGATTCCGTTGCCCGCCGACGAGTCGTCGGTGACGTCGGCGCTGATCGGCGCGACCCCCAAGCCGCAGACGTCCGTGTTCGTGATCGTCGACGTGGGCGGCGGTTCGAACATCACGAACGACAAGGCGAACATGACCGTGTTCGACCCGGGGACCACCTTCGCCGCCGTCTACGACAAGATCTCGTTCGGGATCTTGAAGATGAGCGGCGACGTCCAAGGGCCATTCAGCTACCCCATGACGACATGCGATTCCAGCGCCTACACTGGCCTCAAGAATGCCGTAAAGCCGATGGTGCAGGGCACGTACAACCACTACATGTGGTACTTCGGCTCGAAGGTCTCGGCCTGCGCCTGGAGCGGGATCGGCTCGGAGGGCAACATCGCCACTCCGCAGAAAGACGCCTGGTACAACGCCAGCACCGGCTGCACCGTGCTGGTCCAGGAGGTCGGGCACAACCAGGGGTGGATGCACTCGTCGACGCTGGCCTGCACGGGCGCCACGTTCGCGACCGATCCCACCACCTGCAAGAGCAGCGAGTACGGCAACCGCATGACGCCGATGGGCTCGGGGTGCGGGATGTTCAACGCCTACGACCAGTGGTACGCGGGCTTCCTCCAGGGCTGCAACGGCGTCAAGGTGACGTCCAGCGGAACGTACAACCTGTTCGCGCTCGAGAACGCCTGCAACGGCATTCAGGCCATTCAGATCCCGATGGTGGCGACCGGGCGCATGGCGAAGCCCGAGCAGGGGAACAACCAGCCGCTCAAGAACTACATGCTCGAGTACCGCACCAAGACCGGCCAGGACAGCAGCGTCACGCAGGGCGTCTACGTCTATGCGACCGACGACATCAAAGCGTCGAACAGGACCAGCAACTGGACCTGGCTGCTGGACATGAACCCGGCGACGTCGACCTTCGACGGGCTGGCGGCGGGCGGGACGTTCACGGATCCCGACGGGTCGTCCGTCAAGATCACCGTGATGTCCGAGGACGCGACCAAGGCCGTGGTCCAGATCGACATCCCGGGCGGCGCGGGCGCCGCGCCCACCTGCATCGACAGCTCGACGGTCGCGGCGCCTGGTCCGGCGGATTGCGGCTCGGGGCCGACCACCGGCACGGGCGGCGCGGGCGGCAGCACCGGCGCCGGCGGCGCGGGCGGCACGACGGGCAGCGGCGGCCGCGGCGGCACCACGGGGACCGGCACGGGCGGTCGTGGCGGCGCGGGCGGTTCGACGACGGGCACGGGTGGCCGTGGCGGCACCACCGGGACGGGCACCGGCGCGGGCGGCTCCGTCGTCACGACGGGCAGCGCGGGCCGCGGCGGTAACGGCGGCACCACCGGCACGGGCACGGGCGGCAGCATTGGCGGCTCCGGCGGCACGACCGTGACGACCGGCGTCGCCGGCGGCGGCGGCAGCAGCACGACGACCGGCACCGGCGGAACGACGGGCACCGGCACCGGCACCGCCGGAACCAGCGGGCCGACGACCGGCGCGGGCGGCAGCGCGCCGCCCACCGGGCAGGCGGGCACGACCGGCCTGACAGGCGTCACCGGCGGCTGCGAATGCGCGGTCAATCCGAGCGGCTCGACGAGTGTCTGGGGCGTCGCGCTGTTCGCGGTCGGCCTCGTCGTGGTCCGCCGCCGTCGCCGAAGATGAAGCGACGGCCCCTCTCCCCAGCCCTCTCCCCGCTTCGCGGGGCGGGGGGGAAGAGAGGGATCTTCTGCGCCGCGGCGCTGATCGTGATCCTGCGCGCAGCGGCGGCGCGCGCGAACGGCGCGTTCCCGGATTCGCAGAGCATCATGACGCCGGACGCGCTGCCGCACACGATTCGCCTGGCGACAAACTTCGGCGTCGTGGCGTCGGACGACGACGGCCAGACCTGGCTCTGGAGCTGCGAGCAGCCGGAGAGCAACAACGGCTCGCTCTACCAGATGGGCCCGTCGCCCAAGGACCGCATGTTCGCCATCTCGTCGGAGGGGCTCGCCTTCACCGACAACGACAGCTGCGGCTGGACGCTGGCGGCCGGCACGGCGTCGAACGCCAGCATGCTCGACGCGTTCCCCGATCCGACCAACGTCAACCGGGTGCTGGCGGTGGCGGTGCCGGTGAGCGACGCCGGCGTCCTCTACGAGGTGATCGAATCGTCCGACGGCGGCACGACGTTCGGCCCGACGCGCTACACGGCGGCGTCCGGCGACGTGATCACCGGCGTCGAGATCGCGCGCGCGTCGCCGCAGACGGTCTACGTGTCGATCAACAGCGGCACCGCGATCGCGCCCAAGCTGGTGCGCACCACCAACGGCGGCACCAGCTGGCAGCCCGAGGATCTGTCCGCCAAGCTGCCCACGAAGACGACTCTGATCCGGATCGTGGCGGTCGATCCGACGAACGCCGATCGGGTCTTCCTGCGCACGCACAGCCCGGCGGGCGACACGTTCTCGGTGGCGGTCGCGGGCGCGAGCGGCTTCACGGTGACGACGCCGGTGCCGTTCCCCGGCGGCATCCTGTCGGCGTACGCGCGGCTGGCGAACGGCACCATCGTGATCGCCGGCGTCGTCGGCGTCGACAACGTCGCCTATCGTTCGACCGACAGCGGGGCCACCTTCCAGCAGCTGCCGGCGCCGCCCAACGTGCGCGCGCTGTCGGCGCGCGGGTCGACGCTGTACGTGGTCGCCGACGACGTCGCCGACGGCTACGCGGTCGGCACCTCGGTCGACCAGGGGCAGAGCTGGCAGGCGCTGATGAGCTACGACCAGATCGCGGCCATCCAGGCGTGCGTGAAGACGATGTGC
>DATBHU010000235.1:0-7855 GCA_036557265.1 Polyangia bacterium | reverse complement strand
AGATCGCCTCGTGCAGCGCCACGCAGAAGCTGAATTGATCGGCGCGCGCGTCGATCCGCTCGCGATGGAACTGCTCGGGCGCCATGTACGCGAGCGTGCCGATCACCGCGCCGGTCTTGGTCACCGTCGTCGTCGTGACGGGCCGCTCCTCCAGCGCGTCGTCGGCGCCCGGCGCGGCGTCGGCCGGCTCCTCGGCCAGGCGCGCCAGGCCGAAGTCCATCACGCGCACCAGGCCGTCGCGTCCGACCATCACGTTCTGCGGCTTGAAGTCGCGATGCACGACGCCCGCGGCGTGCGCCGCCGCCAGGCCGCGCCCCGCCGCGACGAACACGTCCAGCACCTCGCGCCAGCCGCGCGGCTCGGTCCGCCGCCAGACGTCGACGGTGTCGCCCTCGACGAACTCCATGGCGATGTAGACGCGATCCCCGACGGTGCCGGCGTCGTGGACGGTGATGACGTTGGGGTGCGACAGACGCGCGATGGCGCGGGCCTCGCGCAGCAGGCGCACCCGCCGCTGCGCCGATTCGCCGCCCGCGCCGCGCACCACCTTGAGCGCGATGCGACGGTCGAGGTCCGGGTGGTAGGCGGCGTAGACCTCGCCCATGCCGCCGCGGCCGATGGCCCCCAGGATCTGATAGCGGTCGATGTGCGATCCGGGCGGCACCGCGCCGATGAAGGGGCGGCCCTGTTCACCCGAATCCAAACTGCGATGCGCAATCTCCGCGGCCGCCCACGTCGTCAGCTCGGCGCACGCGCTGCAGGTGTCCAGGTGCTCTTCGACCTGCGCCCGCTGCGCCGCCGCCATCTGGCCGCCCACGAACGCGACGACGGTCTGTTCGTCGAGGCACCCGGGCGACCCCACGAATCCCAACGTACGACGATTTGCCGTCGCTGACCACGGTTGCGCTGGTTTAGCGACGCGGCAAATTGCGCGGCAGGAATCACTTAACGCTGGCGCGGCGATCGTGGCAGGATGCAAACCGATGAGCGCGCTTGTGCGAGCGTTCCGGGAGGAGGCCAGCTCGGTGGCGGTCAACCGCGCCGAGCGTGACGGCGTGGCGCTGGCGCAGCTGCTGGCCACGCTGTACACGCGTGGCCGCGAGGCGCACCCGCGCATCATCGTGCCCGAGCCGGCGTTCGGCCGCTACCTGGCCCGCTGTGCCGCCGAGGGGAAGGCCGACCCTCTCGCGGACGTCGCGGTCGAGGACGTCTACCTGGCCTGCGCGTGCGCGGAGAAGGTGCGGGGGGCGACGGCGGCGTTCGAACGGCACTACGGCCGGGTCATCCGGCGCGCGGTCTCGCGCGTGCTGGCGACGGCGGACGAACGCCAGGAGGCCGAGCAGCGCGCCTGGCAGCAGCTGCTGGTGGGCGGGGCCGAGGGGCCGCCGCGCATCACCCAGTACCTGGGCCAGGGGCCGCTGGACAAATGGATCTCGGTGGCGTCGATGCGCATCGCGATCTCCTTCGGCCGCAGCGAGAGCGCCGAGCGGCGGCTGCGCGACAAGGCGATCGCCGAGGCGTCCGGCATCGATCCCGAGCACATGTTCATGAAGGGCGAGCTGCGCGAGGCGTTCGAGGCCGCCGTGCAGGCGTCGCTGTCGCGCCTGAAGCCGCGCGAGCGCCTGGTGCTGAAGCTGTACCTGGTCAGCGGCATGACCCTGGACGCGATCGGCAAGAGCCTGGGCGTCACGCGCCAGGCGGTCACGAAGACGCTGACGCACGCGCGCGAGACGATCGTCAGCGAGGTCGACGTGTCGGTGCGCGAGCGGCTCAAGCTATCGAAGGACGACCTGACCTCGGTGTTGCGCTACGTCGCCAGCCAGCTCGACGTCAGCATCTCGCGGGTGCTCGGGAAACGCTGACGGCGGCCGCGAGGCCGACCGTCCGAACGTCAGAGGAGAAGGGAAGACCATGACCATGACGGGAGATGGCGGTGGTGAATTGCAGCGGTCGAGCCCGCTGACGGCGATCGTGGTCCCGCTGCGGCAGCATCGCCGGCTGATGGTGCGCCAGCGTTTCGAGATGGGCGAGCTGTTCGGGTTCGAGACGCGCAACAAGTACGACGTCGTCAGCGAGGCGGGCGCGCAGGTCGCGTTCGCCGCCGAGCAGCAGAAGGGCTTCATCGGCGCCCTGTTCCGGCAGGTGCTCGGGCACTGGCGCACGTTCGACATCCACTTCTTCACGCCGGAGCGGCAGCCGTTCATGGTGGCGCGCCACCCGTTCCGCTGGTTCTTCCAGCGCCTGGAGATCCATGACGCCGCGGGCGTGTTCGTGGGCGCGATCCAGCGCCGGTTCTCGATCCTGACCAAGCGCTTCGACGTCGAGGACGCGCGCGGCAACGTCGTGATGCAGGTGTCGTCGCCGTTCTGGCGGCTGTGGACCTTCCCGTTCGTCGCGCGCGGCGCCGAGGTCGCCAGCGTGAAGAAGAAGTGGTCGGGCCTGCTGGCGGAGGCGTTCACCGACAAGGATTCCTTCGCGGTCGACTTCGGCGACGGCAACTTGGGCGAGGCCGAGCGCCAGCTGGTGCTCGCCGCCGCCATCTTCATCGACCTGCAGTACTTCGAGCGCAAGGCCAGCAACAACTAGCGGCCGCCGCTATTCGGGCTCTTCGACCTGGGCGGCTCGCCAGAGCTCGCGGTATTTGTCGCGGACCGACGGGTCGAGCTGGTCTGCCAGCGCGGATTCGAGCCCTGCGGCGCGTATCAGCTCGAGCACATCGGCGAGGTCCTTGAGTCGATGAGGCGCCGTCATGCCCGAAGCTAACTTGAGCTCGACGAGCTTCGGCAGAGCGAGAATTCGGAAGCGCTCGCCTTGAATCGCCACCGTCGGGTCGGCTGGATCCGGAAATGACACCGGCTTTGGGAGGCCATCACCAGGGTAGTCGCCCGTCAGCAGGACGTCGATCGCGACGCCGTTTTCGGTGTCCCGCAGACCCTTGCTGCCCGCGAACTTCTCGACGTAACCGCGCCCCAGGTTCGCGGCCTTGAAGCGCGCGAGGCCCTCGCGGGTGAGGAGGAGATCGACATCGGTCGTCATCCGTTCGTAGCCGTGCGCGCCGAGCGCCATGGCGCCCGCGATGGCATAGGGAACGTTCTCCTTCGCCAGCCGGTCGGCCAGCGCCAGCGCGGCCCTGTGGACTTTGCCTTCCTTCAAGAAGAACCTCTCCGCGTTTTCGAGCGCGCGCTCGAAACGTTGCTCCCAGGCCGGCGCGGGATCGGCGTCGCGCGCCCTGTCACGGGCTCTGGCCACGAGATCAATCTACCATGGCGTGCGCTATCGCTTGCGCGCGCGCAGCCAGGCGCCGACGCGCGGCAGGATGCGGTCGCGCAGCGCGACGTCCATCTGCATCCGTTCGAGGGTCTGGGCGATCGCCTGCTTGGCGCCGTCGATCGGGTGCGCCGCCAGGAAGGCGCGCACGTCGTCGTAGTGGCGGCGCTCGGGCAACGCCGCCAGCGCCTCGACCAGCCGCCGGATGATCATCGGCGAATCCGCCTTCGCGCGCGTCTCCGCCCAGCGGTCTCGCACCAGCGCGAAGGCGGCCTCGCGCGTGGCGCGGTTGCCGAGCAGCACGCTCATGTACGACGAGAAGTCCTGCATCGGAACGTCGTCGCCCAGCGCCAGCCCGACGGCGCGCGCCGCCAGCGGGCCGTTCTCGGCGCGCGCCAGCGCGTGCAAGTAGCGCCGCTTGCTGGCCGGGTCGGTCTCCGACTTCGCGCGCGACCGCAGATCCTCGAAGCGTCCGTCGTCGGCCTGCCGCGCCGCCGCCGTGACCACCACGTCCAGCAGGTTCGGGTCGACGTCGCCCGCGCCGGCGCCGGCGGCCGGCAAGCGCCCCGACGCCTCCGCGACCGCCTTCTCGTCGCGCGCGGTCACGACCAGCGCGCGCAGCAGCACCGCGCGCCGCAACCGCACCTCGTCGTCCTCGCCGGGGCCGGGCTTCCAGCCGAGCGCCGCCGCCCGCGCGCCGTACAGCTCGGTCACCAGCGCGCCGAACGCCGCGCGATCTTCGTCGGCCAGGAAGCGGTGCTCGATCAGCGCCAGCCGCCCGACCACCTCGTCGAGCACGACGTGGTCCTCCTCGCCGCGCAGGCTGACCACCAGGTCCATGAAGCGCTCGATGGGGGCCGCGTCCGCCCGCACCAGCGCCCACTGATCGGAGATCAGCGCGATCCGCTCGGCCGGCCGCAGCTCGCCCACCGCCGGCAGCAGGCGCCCCAGCGTCGCGTCGTCGTAGCCGCTCCGGTAGAAGCCGCGCGCGTCGGCGTTGCCGATGCACCACGCCACCGCGCCCTCCGCCGCCAGCGCGACGCGCGCCGACGGCTCGCGCAGCAGGACCGGCTGCTCCTTGACGCCCTTGGCGTCCTTGAAGCGCAGCACGACCGGCACCAACCACTTCGTGTTCGCCGCGTCGCCCGCCGTCGCCGCCGCGCCGGGATCGGAGAAGAAGCGCCGCTGGGTCAGCTGCACCGACGCGCCGCCGCCGTCGCCGCCCTGCTGCGACAGGGCGAGGTCGACCAGCGGATAGCCGGTCTTGCGGATCCAGGCGTTCGCCATCTCGATGATCGGCTGCCCGGACGCCTCGCCCAGCGCGCCCCACAGATCGTCCGCGGTCGCGTTCGCTTCCCGGTGCCGCCGCATGTAGAGGCGGATCCCGTCGCGGAAGCGATCCGCGCCCAGGAACCCCTCCAGCATGCGCAGCACGGCGCCGCCCTTCTCGTAGGTGATGGCGTCGAACGACTCGCCCGCCTCCTGGGCGTTCAGCACGTCCGCGCGGATCGGGTGGGCCGACACCAGCGCGTCCAGCGCCAGCGCCGCGCCCTTGCCGGCCTCGAAGTCCATCCAGATGCGCCACGACGGCCGCCAGTCGTCGACGATCTTGTAGGCCATCCAGGTGGCGAACGCCTCGTTCAGCCACAGGTCGTCCCACCACGCCATCGTCACCAGGTTGCCGAACCACTGGTGCGCCAGCTCGTGCGTGATCACCTCGGCGACGCGCTTCTGCACGGCCAGCGGCGCCGTGGCCGGGTCGGCCAGCAGCGCGACCTCGCGGAACGTCACCGCGCCCGCGTTCTCCATCGCCCCCGCCTCGAAGTCGGGGACGCCGATCTGGTCCAGCTTGCCGAACGGGTAGGGGAGGCCGAAGTAGTCCTCGAGGCGGGGCAGCACCGCCCCCGCGATGTCCTGCGCGAAGGCCGTCAGCTGTCGCTTCTCCGGCGTCGTCCAGGTGGTGATCGGCACGTCGCGCGCCACCGCGATCGGGCTCGCCTCCAGCGGGCCGACGCAGAGCGCCACCAGGTACGACGACAGCGGCGGCGTGGGCGCGAACGTCAGCCGGCGCCCGCCGCGCCCGTCGTTGTCGTCGCGGACCACGCGGCCGTTCGAGATGGCGATCGCCTGGTTCGGCACGCCGGCGACGCGCAGCCGCCAGACCGCCTTGAAGGCCGGCTCGTCGAAGCAAGGGAACAGCCGACGCGCGTCGGCCGCCTCGAACTGCGTGACGGCGATGCTGCCGGCCCGGTAAAGGCCGCGCAGCCCCGGGCTGAACGCGCCTCGATAGGCGATGCGCACGTGCGCGGCTCCGGCCGGCACCTCGTCGGCGAACGCCAGCGTGACGGTCTCGCTCTCCTCGTCGCTGGTCGCGGTCGCGGTGATCGTCCGCTTGCCGGTCTGACCGCCGACACCCACATTCGCGTCGGCCGCGGTCACCGTCAGCCCGACCGCGTGCACGGTGAGCTCGCGGCGGGCGGCGCCCAGCGCGACCTCTACCGTCAGCTCGCCCTCGAATCGGTCGGCCGCCAGGTCCAGGTGCAGGTCGGCGTCGTACGCCTTGGGCTTGACGTCGGTGGGGAGTCGGAAGTTCTTGCCGAGAGTCACGGGTAGCTCGTCGGGCCTTTTACACTAATCTAGGCGTCGATGTCGCTCGCGTCGCCGGCCGACGGCCAGAACCAGGCCCCGGCCCCCCCGATTCCCCCAAAACCGCCGCACGATCCTTACGCGCCCCTGCGTATTCCGAATTTCCGGTGGTTCGTCGTCAGCATCCTGACCATGGCGATGAGCGCCCAGATCCAGGGGGTGGTGGTCGCCTGGCAGATGTACGAGATCACACGTGATCCGCTCGCGCTCGGGCTGGTCGGGCTGGCCGAGGCGGCGCCCTTCATCGGCCTGGCGCTGTACGCCGGGCACGTCGCGGACGTCCGCGACCGCCGCCGGGTGGCGCTGGTCTCGCTGGTCCTGCTGCTCGCCTGCGCGGTCGGGCTGGCGGCGGCCAGCGCGATCTTCTTCGGCCCCGGCCACCCCCACCGGGGCGCGATCGTCCGGGCGGTCATCTACGGCGTGATCGTCATCTGCGGCGCCGCGCGCAGCTTCCTGTTGCCGGCGCGCAACGCGCTGGGCGCGGATCTGGTGCCGCGGCCGCTGTTTCCGAGCGCGGTCGCCTGGCGCGCCGGCAGCTGGCAGGTGGCGGCCGTCGCCGGGCCGGCGCTGGGCGGCCTCTTCTACTGGTGGTTCGGGCCGACGCGCTCGTACGTCATCTCGGCGGTGCTGATGGCGGTGTCTCTGTTCACGGTGGCCCGCATCCGGGCGCCGGCGCGGCGGCCGCCGGCGGGCGGCGAGACGGCGCTGCTCGCCAGCGTCCGGGAAGGCCTGGCGTTTCTGTTCAAGCGGCCGATCTTCATGGGCGCGATCACCCTCGATCTGTTCGCCGTCCTGTTCGGCGGCGCGGTCGCGATCCTGCCGATCTTCGCAGCCGACATCCTGCACGTCGGGCCGGGCGGCCTGGGCGCGCTGCGCGCGGCGCCGGCCATCGGCGCGGTGCTGATGTCGGGCGTCATCGCGCTGCGGCCGCCGGGGCGCCGGCTCGGGCGGATCTTCCTGCGCTCGGTGATCGCGTTCGGCATCTTCATGATCGGCTTCGCGCTGTCGCGGTCATTCCTGCTGTCGCTGGTGCTGCTGGCGCTGAGCGGCGCGGCCGACATGCTGAGCGTCTACTTCCGCTCGACCTTGATGCAGGTGATGGTGCCGTCCGGAATGCTCGGCCGCGTCTCGGCCGTGAACCAGATCTTCATCGGCTCGTCGAACGAGCTGGGGGCGTTCGAGTCGGGCGTGGCGGCGCGCCTGCTCGGCACGGTGTCGTCGGTGGTCGTGGGCGGCGCCGTCACGATCGGCGTGGCGCTGGTGACCAACCGGGTGTTCCCGGCCCTGGCGCGCCTCGACACCTTCACGGACTACGAGGCGGCGGCATCGTCGGACGAGCCGGCCGCCGCGGCGATCACCCCAGCTCCGCCATCCGCACCGTCTTGACGTTGACGAACTCGCGCAGGCCGTAGAGGCCGAGCTCGCGCCCGTACCCCGACCGCTTGACGCCGCCGAACGGGAAGCGCGGGTCGGACGCGACCATGCCGTTGATGAACACGCTGCCGGCCTCCAGCTCGTGCGCCAGCCGATCGGCCTCCGCGCGATCGCGCGTCCAGGCCGCCGCGCCCAGGCCGAACGGGCTCGCGTTGGCGAGGGCGATCGCCTCGTCGACGCCGGCGACGCGGAACACCGCCGCGACCGGGCCGAACACCTCCTCGCGCGCGGCGGCCGCGTCGGGCGGCACGTCGGCGAGCACCGTCGCCGGGTAGAACCAGCCCGGCCCCTGCGGGCGGCGGCCCCCGGTCAGGAGGCGCGCGCCGGCGGCGACGGAGCGGTCCACCTGATCGGCGACGCCGTCGCGGATCGACGCCAGCGCCAGCGGCCCGAGCTGCGTGTCGGGCGCGGCAGGGTCGCCCACGCGCAGCGCCGCCATCGCCGCCGAGAACTCGCGCACGAACGGGTCGTGGACCGCGTCCGCGACGATGAAGCGCTTGGCGGCGAT
>DATBHU010000234.1:0-10581 GCA_036557265.1 Polyangia bacterium | reverse complement strand
CTCTACCTCCGCGCCCTCGGGAAGCTCACCGTCGTCGTCGACGACGACCCGGCCCCCCGCCACGTGCCCACGCAGGATCGTCATGTCCTGGATTGTAGCGCCGATCGCTTCCGGCGCGCACCCGCGCTCGAGCATTCCTGTTGCCGCCAGGGGCGTGAGAGGTGTTTAGCTGCGCTCATGCGGCTTCGCTCATGGCTCGCGGTCGGTGGCGCGGACCTGCTGCGCAACTACGTCGTCCCGGCGACGCACGCAGCCGGGTAGGCGCGCGCTGGACGGCCCGTCACGGGGGCTTACAGTCTTCCGTCATGAGCGACCAGACGAAGACCTCGGGAGCACCGGCCCAGCCGGTCCGGGCGACCGCGCTCGCGGAGAGCCGGACGGTCGAGAGCGTTCACCGCAGCACGACCTTTCACTGGGTGGGGAACGGCTTCTACGTCTCGACCTATTTTCCGAGCGACGATCTGCCGCCCGAACGGACCAGCCCCTTCGTCCTGATGGACTACGGGCCGCCCAAGCAGTTCACGGCGCTCGAGCGCGGCAAGCGCGGCGTCGGCTGGCACCCGCACCGCGGCTTCGAGACGGTGACGCTGGCCTGGGAGGGCGCCGTCGCCCACCGCGACAACGCCGGCCACGCCGGCGTCATCGGCCCCGGCGACGTGCAGTGGATGACCGCCGGCGACGGCATCTTCCACGAGGAGTACCACGAGGACGGCTTCAGCCGGCGCGGCGGCCGCATGCACATGATGCAGCTGTGGGTGAACCTGCCGCGCAAGGACAAGACGGCGGCGCCCGGCTATCAACCGATCACGGCCGCCGACATCCCGCGCGTGGCGCTGCCCGACGGCGCGGGCGCGGTGCGCGTCATCGCGGGCGCGTACGGCGACGCGCGCGGGCCGGCGCACACGTTCACGCCGATGTCGATGCTGGACGTCAGCCTGGCCGCGGGCGGGCGCCTGCCCGTCGAGCTGCCGCGCGCGCACAACGCGATGGCGGTCGTCGTCGCCGGGCGCGTGCACGCGGGCGGCGAGACCGCGCACGCCGGGGAGCTGCTGCTGTTCGCGCACGACGGCGAGCGGGTGGAGCTGACCGCCGACGAGGAGAGCCACGTCCTGATCCTGGCGGGCGAGCCGATCGACGAGCCGGTCGTCCAGTACGGCCCGTTCGTCATGAACAGCTTCGACGAGATCCGCCAGGCCGTCGAGGACGTGAACGCCGGGCGCTTCGGGCCGGTCCCGGAGTGACGTCAGTCGGGTCGCGCGGCGCGCGGCAAGATCAAGACCGCGCGTTCGCCTGCCGGAGGATTCCTGGCCGCGAGGTACTTCTTCACGGCCGCGTAGATCGTGCCGTTTGTCTGCCAGAGGTGGTAGCCGCCCAGGACCACGATGACCAGGCCGAGCTCGACGCACAGTCTCAATGGAAAGGCGACCCAGTGAACGAGCGCCCGATGTGAAAGGGGGATCCCCGCCATGATGGCGGCGATCAGGACGATGAATCGCCAGCGATACCCGCGGCCGTGCTCGTCGATGGCGGTGTTGATGATCGCGGTCTGCTCGGCGTGCGGGCGGCCGGCCAGGCTCGGAAACTGACGAGGGCTCCAGTACATCACCACCTCCCTCCCTCCTGAGTGTCGCACGGATCCGCGTCAGTCGCGGCCGAGCCGCAAGCGCACCACGCCGCGCTCGCCGAGCGAGACGACGACGCCGTCGGGATCCACGTCGGCGGCTATCACCTCGACGGTCGAGCCGGCTAGCATCGGCAGCGCCTCGAACGAGCGCGCCGCGCCCCGCCGCCCTTCGATCATCCAGAGGCCGCCGCCCTCCCCGCCCAGCCAGAGGCGATCCTTGCGATCGAGGTAGAGCCGCGTCACGGGGCGCGGCGGGGCGGCGAACGGCGCGGCGCCGAGCTTGCCCGACGCGATCGTGTAGACGGCGAGGCCGGCGTCCGTCGCGAGCAGCAGCTCGCCGGCGCGCCACGGGATGGCGTCGTGCACGCGCCGCGGCTTGCCGGCGGCGTCCTTGACCGCGCGCGCGGCGAGGCGCGCGCTTCCCGGTGCGACGCCCGGGTCGAGGTCGAGGAACTGTCCTTCGCGCCGGTCGAAGATGATCCACGGCGGCCCGCCCGCCGCCAGCGCGCGCAGGCCGAGCCCGACATCGATGCCGGCGTCCTCGGGCGGCTTGGCCTTGTACACGCCGACCCGGTGCCACCAGCCGTCCTCGAACCGTTGGATCTCGCCGTACCAGAGGTTCCAGAGCTGGCCATCGGGCGTCACGAAGCCGTTGCTCAAGAACATGTCGCCGATCTGGCGCCCGAGGACGACGGCGTGCCCGCCCCGCCAGGCGGCCGTCGTCAGCGTGCCCGGACGCATCGCGCTCAGGTTGATCGTCAGGACGTCACCCTTCGGGCCGGCCAGCACCTTGGTCTCGTACCAGTCCTTCGCCGGCTGGATCGCCTTCGGCTCGAGCGGGTGCGGGTCGAAGGGCGGCGCGACGTCGACGCTCCGCCAGGCGCCGCCGTCGAGCCGCCACGCGACGTCCGAGGTGTCGTCCTCGATGAACAGCTGGCCCTCGGCGCTGTTCTCGACACGGTCGATCGACCGCGCCGCGAGCTGGCCCGGGATCGCCAGCTGGTCCTCGACGCCGCCGCGGCGGACGCGCACGAAGCCGTCGACGCGCGTAGCGAGCAGCATCGTGTCGCCGCCGTCGGTGAAGTGCAGCGCGCGCACCGACGGGTACGCGCCGACGGCGTCGGGCCGGCCCCAGCGGTAGCGAATGTGGAGCGTGTGGATCTTGCGCCAGCGGCGCAGCTCCTTGTCGGCGCGGTAGACGTCGCTGTACGACAGCACCAGCACAGCGCCCGCCGCCGCCGCCGCCGAAGGATCGGCGGCGATCATCGTGATCGGGCCGGCGGGCTGGGTCGGGTTGGGCGGCGCGTCGCGGCCGCGGCGCGTGCCGCTGAAGCTGGCCAGCCGGCGCGGGAAATCGACGCGGACCACGTATCCCTCGCGGAGGCCCATGTGCGAGGTGCCGCCGTACGCCCAGACTTCGCCGCCGGGCAGCTCGACGAAGCCGTACACGCCCTCCCAGTCGTCGCCGCCGTGGGGCAGCCGCCCGCCGGGCGGCATCGCCAGCGGCTTGGTGGCGCCCGCGTCCAGATCGAGGACGCGACACCAGCCGCCGAACTCGCCGTAGTCGGCGCCCATCCAGAGGCGGCCCTTCGAATCGAGCAGCAGCGCGGACGGCCGCCTGTCCAGGGCGTGAACGCGGCGGCGCGCGAGGTCGTGAACCTCGAAGGCTCTGTCCGACTTCTTGACCAGCAGGACCGGACCCGCGCGATAGCCGATCCACGCGATCGCGCCGGGCAGCTTCACGACCGGCGCAGGCGCGAGCGTCGACGGATCGAGGCGGACCAGGCGGCCGTCGTCGTACCCGATCAGCGCCGCGCCGCCGTCGTCCTGGCCGATGCTGGTGGCGGGAGCCGGATCGACGAACTCCCGGACCGGCGTGAGACGCGCGGCGGTGAACGCGAGCACGTTGCCGGCCTCGGTCAGCGCCACGAAGTACGCGCCGACCCGGCGGCTGTCGCGGAGGGCGTTGCGATCGTAGTGGTACTCGTAGTGAACGGGCAACTCGGGCGCCGGTCCGACGCGCGCGTCGCCGACGATCGGACCGCCCAGAACGGCGCCTGCAGGCTCGGGCGCGTGGCCGATCAAGGACCACGCCCGCGCGACGCCTCCCGACGAAGCAAGCGCCGACGCGATCACCAACCCCAACCCCCAGACGACCGACCGCGCCTTCGACATTGGCTGCGATCAGTTAACCACAGGTCGCGGCTCGTCTTCCCCTACGGCGCGTCCTGAAGCTTGATCGGCGGCGGACGCCTCCGTTGACCACCCCCAGCCGCAACGATCCAAACCTCTCGGCGTGACTCGTGGATCTCGAAGTAAAGATGACACCGCGTCCTTGGCAAAAGACGACGACGAATCTGGTGACCCGCTCGTTCGCTGAACACCGGAAGCGACCAGGGGGCGCTCGCGATTCCGTTGACCGCGTCCGCCAACTCTTCATCGAACAGATCGGGGGCTGCGAGCCGCTTCTTGCGCCACCACGCTCGCCGGGTCGCAAGCTGCGCTTCGGCGCGAGGAGTGATGATCACCTTCATCCGAGCGAGCGCAAGCGGCGCAGGACTTCTTCCGCCGGCGCGCCTTCACCACGCGCCGCCTCCTTAAGACCTGCGTCGATCTCGGCTTCGACCTCTGCGCGCTCTTCCGCCGTCATCTCATCCTCATCACGCAGGACGGCGATCTCGACCTCCGTCCCGTCGGGCAGATCCATCGGCTCGTCAAGGACGATCCGCCCGCTTTCCACGTGTCCGCGAAGAATCGCCATGGGAAGGAGCTTAGCGCGCGTGCCGGAACCGGTCGACGATGATGGCCGAGCTGCGATACCATCGAGCCGTGCGTACTACACGACGAGCCTATCTTCTCGGTGCAACTTTGTTCGCGATCGGAGCGTGCGGCGGCGGAGGCGGCACGAACGCGGGCGGTGGTCGCGGCGGAACGAACAGCGCCGGAGCCGCGGGCAGCAGCGGCACGACGGGCAGCAGCGGCACGACGGGCGGCGGCGGAAGCGCGGGCAGCGCGGGAACCGGCGGCAGCGTCTCGACAGGCGGCGCCGGCGGCGCCGCCGGGGCGGCGGGCGGGCGCGGCGGAACGACCGGGGCCGCGGGCGCGCGCGGCGGAACGACAGGGACCGCCGGCAGCGCCGGCACGACCGGCAGCGCAGGCACGACCGGGACCGGCGGCACCGGCGGACTATCCGTCAGCAAGTACATCGTCGTCGATCAATTCGGCTACCTGCCCGACCTGGAAAAGGTCGCCGTCATCCGCGATCCGCAGACCGGCTTCGATTCGGGCGAAGCGTTCACGCCGGGCGCGACCTACGCGCTGGTGAACGTCGCCACGAGCGCGCGCACGCTGATGGCGGCGCCGACCACCTGGAACGCCGGCGCGGCAGACGCCTCGTCCGGCGACAAGGCGTGGTGGTTCACGTTCACGTCCGTCACGACGCCGGGCGACTACTACGTGCTGGACGTCGACAAGAACGTCCGCTCCTACACCTTCACGATCGGCGACCAGATCTACCGCGACGTGCTGAAGCAGGCGGTCCGCATGCTCTTCTATCAGCGCGCCGGGCAGGCCAAGGACGCCGCCCACGCCGGCGCCGGCTGGACCGACGCGGCGTCGTTCACGGGCGCGCTGCAGGACGCGCACGTCCGCCTGTTCAGCGACAAGAACAACGCCGCCACCGAGCGCGACCTGCACGGCGGCTGGTACGACGCCGGCGACCTGAACAAGTACACCAGCTGGACGGCCGGCTACGTCGAGACGCTGCTGCGCGCCTACGCCGAGAACCCCACCATCTGGACCGACGACTACAACATCCCCGAGTCCGGCAACGGCATCCCCGACGTGCTCGACGAGGTGAAGTGGGGCCTCGACTACCTGGTCCGCCTGCAGAGCAGCGACGGCTCCGTGCTCAGCATCGTCGGCGAGCCCTCCGCCAGCCCGCCCTCGTCGGCGACCGGGCAGAGCCTGTACGGCCCCGCCAACACGTCGGGGACGCTGGCGACGGCGGCGGCGTTCGCGGCCGCCGCGCGCATCCTGAAGCTGCCCGGCAACGCCGCGCTGAACACCGCCGCCGCCGACCTGCTGACGCGCGCGCAGAGCGCCTGGACCTGGGCGGTCGCCAACCCGAACGTGCAGTTCAAGAACAACGACAGCGGCTCGGGCTCGACGGGGCTCGGCTCCGGCCAGCAGGAGACGGACGACTACGGGCGCCTGGTCTACAAGCTGGACGCCGCCGCGCAGCTCTTCGCGGCGACCGGCGACGCGACCTACAAGACGTTCTTCGACGCCAACTACACCCAGCTGCACCTGTTCGTGAACAGCAACTACGTCGCGCCGTGGGACGTGTCGGGGCAGGACGCGGCGCTCGACTACGCGGACACGACCGGCGCCACCGCCGCGACCGTCACCGCCATCCGCAACGCCTACCTGACGGGCGCGAAGTCGAGCGGCAACCTGGGCTCGATCACCGGCAACAAGGACCCGTACCTGGCGTTCATGCAGGACTACGTGTGGGGATCGAACTCGACCAAGTCGCAGATGGGCAACCTGTTCACCGCCGTCGTCAACCACAAGCTGGACGCGACGTCGAACGCCGACATGACGCGCGCGGCGTCGCGCTACCTGCACTACCTCCACGGCACGAACCCGCTGTCGATCGTCTACCTGACCAACATGTACGCGCACGGCGCCGAGAACTGCGCCAACGAGATGTTCCACACCTGGTTCGCCGACGGCAGCGCGCTGTGGGATCGCGTCGGCACGTCGACCTACGGCCCGCCGCCCGGCTACCTGACGGGCGGGCCCAACCCGAGCTACGACTGGGACAGCTGCTGCCCGTCGGGCTGCCCCGGCACCGGCAACAACGCCATCTGCACGTCGATATCGCTGTCGCCGCCCAAGGGCCAGCCCAAGCAGAAGTCGTACCTCGACTTCAACACCGGCTGGCCGCTCGACTCGTGGAGCGTCACCGAGCCCTCCGACGGCTACCAGGTGGCGTACATCCGCCTGCTGTCGAAGTTCGTGCGCTGAACGGGCGCGCGCGCCGCGCCGCTCAGCAGCCGTCGATGGCGGCGCAGGCGGGCTTGCTGGCGGCGTCGCTCAGGGTCGCGCAGGCGGGCAGCGCGCTGATGCACGCCTCCATGTCGGCGACGGTCGCCTGGCATCCCGTGTCGGTCGGGCCGCGCGAATCGGCGATGCACGCCGCCTGATCGTCGTACGTCAGGAAGGGAAAGCTCGTTCCGGTCTGGGTGCGATCGCAGCTGCCCGGGTTGCCGTAGCTACCCGCCTTGCCGACCATCCAGTCGCACAGCATCCCCTTCTCGGCGTCGCTCAGGGTGATCAGCTTCTTCGACCTGTCGACGCCGGAGGCGCCGAGGTTGCCGCTCGCGCCGCCCGAGCCGCTGGAACCGCAGGCCGGAACGAACGCGACGAGCGCCAGCACCACGGCGCGGAGGCCGACCGTCATCACCGAAGGGGTACGCATGCCGCCATGATAACCGGACGGCTAGGCGTTCGCGCGCCGCCAGGTGGCGGGAGCGGTGCCGACCGCCTTCTTGAACGCGCGCGAGAAGGCCGCCTCCGACTCGTAGCCCACCATGTCGGCCACCTGCGCCAGCGACGCGGCCGTGGCGCGCAGTTTCTGCATCGCCACCTGCATGCGCCAGCGCGCCAGGTAGTGGATCGGCGGCATCCCGATCAGGCGGATGAACCTGTCACCCAGCGCCGAGCGCGACAGGCCGGCCTCGCGCCCCAGCTCGTCGACGGTCCAGGGATGGGCGATGTCGCGATGGATGAGGGCGAGCGCGCGCGAGACGTGGGGATCGCGCAGGCCCGCCAGCCAGCCGGTCTGCCCCTCCGGCAGGCCGTCGGCGTGGCGGCGCACCGCCTCGACGAACAGCAGCTCGGACACCTTCTCGAGCACGGTCTCCGAGCCGGGGCGGCCGGCCGCGACCTCCTCGGCGGCGAAGCGCAGCGTCGATCGGATCCATTCGGCCGCCGCGCCCTCCGACAGGCTGACCTTCACGACCGACGGCAGCGACGCGATCACGGGGTTGGCGTCCAGATCGTCGCAGCCGAGGAAGCCGCAGACCAGGCGGGTGCGCGCCCCGTCACCGCCGTGGCGCATGACCCACAGCTGCCCGCGCCCCGGCTGCTGCATGACGTGCAGGCCCGGCACGGGCGGCAGCGCCAGGTCGCTGCCCATGAAGTGCAGATCGTTGCGCGGCAGCACGACGGCGTCGCCCGGCCCGAGCGTCAGCGCGGAGCCGTCGCCAGCGCCGTCTCCGTGGCCGACGCGGAACTGCACCTCGCCTTCGACGACGAAGTGGTACGGGATGACGTGGGGCGCGGGGCCGAGCGCCGGCGTGCAGTGCTCGGGCGACACCTTGGTCGCCAGGCACCAGGGGGCGTACAGGTCCGCGTGAAGGAACACGCCGCCCGTCAGGCGGGCCACCCTCAGCACGTCGGACAGCGCGTCCACGTCACCTCCTCCGTCGCTTTGGCGTTTCTGTCATGTCTGGCGGCGGGGCGGTCATGGACCGCAAACGGCGCTGCGCCTACAAGCGAAGTCATCGGGCCGACGGCCCACTGACAAGGAGAGACGCCATGACCGCCATCAATCTGAATCCGACCACGAATGCGCGCGCGAATGCCACCCACGATCGGTACGACCGTACCATCCAATCGTCGAAGCGAGTGTACTGGGACATCGACGCCGACGTCATCCGGGGACGCCGCTTCGACGCCGGCGACAAGTTCCTGCCCGACGCGCTCGCGAAGATCGACGGCTTCGCGACGCTGTCGCCCGAGGAGCGGCGGTTCGTCAGCCAGATCCAGGGGCGGACCTACGCGAACATCTTCGGCCTGGTGGAGCGGTTCATCGCCGCCAAGGTGCTGGAGCTGTCGCGCCAGCACGCGCTGGGCGACCAGACCGCGCTGGAGGCGCTGATGCGCTTCAGCAGCGAGGAGCTGAAACACCAGGAGCTGTTCCGGCGCATCGAGGCGATGCTCGCCCAGGTGATGCCGGGCGGCTACCGGTTCGACTTCGCGCCCGACGCCGTCGCGGGCGCGGTGCTCGGCAAGAGCAGCTGGGCGGTGCTGGCGCTGACCCTGCACATCGAGCTGTTCACGCAGCTGCACTACAAGCAGAGCATCGACGCGGATCCGGAGCTGTCGCTGCTGTTCAAGGACGTCTTCCTTCACCACTGGAAGGAGGAGAGTCAGCACGCGATCCTCGACGAGCTGGAGCTGGTGCGCCACGACGCGACGGTGACGGCGAAGGAGCGCGACCGCGGCGTCGATGAATTCATCGAGCTGGTGGCGGCCGTCGACGGCATCCTGCGCGGGCAGGCGGCGGCCGACGCCGCCTACTTCGCGGCGCGCGCCGGGCGCATCATCGGCGCGGACGAGGCGCGCGCGATCGAGGCAGCCTTCCTGGCGGCCTATCGCTGGCAGTACATCATCTCGGGCGCCCAGCACCCGCACTTCAACGCCGTCCTCTCCGGGCTGATCACGCCGGCGCAGGGCCAGCGCATCCAGGCCGCGCTGGCGACGCTCACCTGAAGTCCGAAGCCGGCCCCCTCGCCCCGGCATCGCCGAGCGCTCGCTGGCCGGCCCACCCGACCCACCCCCGTCCGGCGCCCGACCACGGAACATCCGCGCAATCAAGATCCGACACGAGGGCCGCAACCGCGGCGCCGTCCGCCCGCGCGCCGTCCGCCCGCGCACCCCGCAACCTCTCGGCGGTCCGCGCCGACAACGGGAC
Source organism: Polyangia bacterium (assembly GCA_036557265.1). Lineage (GTDB taxonomy): Bacteria > Myxococcota_A > Polyangia > Fen-1088 > Fen-1088 > JADGRB01. Next base: position 1,192 of record DATBHU010000234.1, on the reverse strand, counting down.
ATGCGCGGAATCAAATCGGCACGACGGCAGCTGCGGCTGCCCCTCGGGGCGGCACGGACGTGGGGTGGCGCTCGCAAGGGCGCCGGGCGAAAGCCGCGCGGCCGTCCGTCGATGCCGCACGGCACGCGCGCGAAGGTCGATCCTCGCTACCCCGTGCAGGTCACCATCCGCGCGACGCCCGGACTGCCGTCGTTCCGCTCGCCGCGCGTGTTCGGAGCGCTCCGGCGCGCCATCGCGCGGGCCTCGGTCGACAGGTTCCGGGTGATCCACTTCTCGATCCAGCAGGACCACGGCCATTTCATCGTCGAGGGCGACGAGGCCCGCCGCGCCCGCGGGGGCATGCACGGGCTGGCCATCCGGCTGGCGCTCGCGGTCAACCGCGCGCTCGGGCGCAAGGGCCAGGTGGTCGGCGACCGTTACCACGCGCGCCCGCTGAGCTCGCCACGCCAGATGCGGATCAGCATGGTTTACGTGCTGCTCAACTTCCGCAAGCACCTGCGCGCGCCCGCGTGCGTCGACCCGCGCAGTTCGGGCCCGCACTTTTCGGGCTGGGCGCGCCCGCCCGCGGCCACCGGCGCGCCGCCGGCGACGGCGTCCCCGGCCACGTGGATGGCGCGCGTCGGTTGGCGACGGGCGGGCGGTCCGCTACGGGTCGAAGAGCAGCCCGCCTCGGCGCCGCGGCCGCACCCAAGTTGAATTGGCGGATGTTGCGCTGGATAGCCGCACCCAACCCGCATCAGGTGATGTTGCGCCAGGCGGCGGGCCCCCAACTTGAATCAGGCGGATGTTAGGTTGGGCGGGCCGCCAGGATGAATCTGGAGATCGGGACGAGGGGAGGCGGGAAGTTGAATCCGCGGATGTGCTCTAGGGGCGTCGCGGACATGAATCCGGAGGTCGCGTGCCGAAGGTGTGACCAGCGTGAGAGGGACGACCTGGGGCGCCGGGCGCCGGTTCAACGCCGTCGTCGCCGGCGGCGTCGTCGGCCCGCGAGCGCGGCGAGCGCCGCGACGGCGAGGATCGGAAGCATGACGGACCCGCCCGGCGTGGCGACGGCGCAGGAGCCGCAGCCGCTCTTCCCCGGCGGCGTCCCGCCCGTGCCGCCGCCACCGCCCGAGCCGCCCGTGCCGGTGCCGCCGCCGTCGGGCGCCGCCGCGTCGGGCGGCGGGGTGCCGCCGTCGCCCGCGTCGGGCGG
>DATBHU010000233.1:0-4403 GCA_036557265.1 Polyangia bacterium | reverse complement strand
GATCAGGAGAAGGCGCTCGCCTTCTATACGAACGTGCTCGGCTTCGAGAAGCGGGCCGACAACCCGGCGGCCGGCGGCGGCGCGCGGTTCCTGGCCGTCGGCCTCAAGGGGCAGGACTTCCTGCTGGTCCTCTGGCCGGGGACGCCGGGGCAGGGCCAGCCGTTCCAGGGGCGCAGCACGGCGGCGTACACCCTCGAGACGAAAGACTGCCGGAAGGCGTTCGAGGTGCTGAAGGCGCACGGCGTGAAGTTCGACACCGACGTCCTCGAATACCCGTGGGGCTACGTGGCGGTGTTCCAGGACCTGGACGGCAACCACCTGCAGCTGCGACAGGGCCGCTGACGGCGCCGCGGAAGCGGAGACGTCACGCCTCGAGCGGCCGGAGTGTCTGAGCGGCGGCGCCCAGCTCCGCGAACATGTCGTCGTTCGGCAGGGTCGCGGACGTCATCAGGAATAACGTGACGATCTGGCCTTCGCGGACGGTGCCGAGAGCGGCCATCCGGAGAGGCTCGAGATGCCCTTCTCCGTCGACGATCAAGCTCACGCTGGGTCGTCCGTCGGCGCGACCCGAGGTCACGACCTGGCTCTTGATGTTCTTCGCGTCGTTCAAGCTGTAGACCCGGCGCGCCGTCTTCTCGACCTCGGTCGCGAGCCGGCGTTCCGGCGAACGCCACTTGAGTAGGAGCGGCGCGGGAAAGGCGCACAGGAAGAACCAGTCGACGCCGTCGCTGCCGGAGAACGATGCACGGCTCCAGCGCGCCCACGACCGACCACGGCCTCTGCCGAGGGTCACGGGCTCGGCAAATCGGGGCGGTGGGACGAGCGCGTAACCGACCGCGGGAAGCTCGCTCTCGGTGCGTTCGGTTCGCGCCGCGGATCGCAGCACGCGCACGCGGACCTCCTTCGCCAGCCAGCGTCGCGCCTCGCGCGCGATCGACAGCGGGTGGTCGGGGAAATCGGCGTCCAGCGCGGGATCGTCGAACACGGCCTGCCCCGGATGTTCGAAAGCCGCCTCGACGCTCGACGCCTGCATCTTTCTCGCGGTCCACACCGTCTCGCGCATGCCCGTCACGCGCGCCGTGGTGACCCATCTCGTCTCCACCAGGCCTTGCGCGCACGGGATCAGCAGATGCCCCATCAGGATCTCCGACCCGGGCTGGTACGTCATCCGATGCAACACGTACAGGGCCGATCCGCCGTCGATCGAGATCCGCTCCGCCTCCACGAGCGGCGACCAGGTCGGGTCGTTCGTCCGCGGTCCGCGTGCGCGCGCCTCGGGTGTCATGTCGTGGCCGCGAAACATCTGCTCGAACAGGGCTCTGGTCTGCCTGTCGATGTCGCGCTTGAGCGTCGGCCATCCCGCGTCCGACAGATCGAGGCTGACATTCGGAAAAGAAAAAAGCCACCAGCCGATTTCGGCGCGCGGACCGCCGACGAACTGGAAGGATGTGTCCGTCTCGTCGCTGGGGACGACGGCGGGTGGAAACGCCAGCTCCACACCCAGCGCCCCGTCCCGCAATGTCTCGAACAGCCCCATCTCGAACGGCAACTTACCGCGGAATCGGGATCTGGAACGGCTGCCCGCGCGGATCGCGCAGCTCGAGGGCGGTGGGGCGGCCCTCGCTCTCGATCAGCCTCGGCTTCGGCTGGGCGTTGAACCAATAGACGAAGTTCGTCACGGAGCCGGAGAAGTTCGGCGAGAGGTGGGATGGCCGGAGGTGCGCGTAGAGTGCGTCCCAGGCGCCGTGAAGGCGGCGCGGGTCGTCGAGATCGACGTACACGGCGTCGCCCTCGCGGTGGCTGAGACGTGCCAGCTCCGCGCGCGCCTTCGGGTACCGTCGTAGCAACTTGTCGAAGTCGGCGGGCGTGAAGCGGGCCTCCTCCGGCTCGATCCTGCGCTTGAGGAGGAGCCGTCCCGCGCGATCGAACAGCACCACCTGATAGGGGTTCCACAGCTTCACGTGGCTGAGCCCCAGCACGTAGCGCGAATCGGGCGAGATCCAGAGCTGGGTGAGCGCCGGGACGGGCGATCGAAACAGCGTCTGACCGGTCTTCTTGTCGGTCACCGTCAGCCACGAGTAATCGTTGCGCGGGCTGAACGGATCCTGGTCGCCCGAGATCATCTTCCAGCGCCGCGAGCGGGTGGCCTCCGACCAGTCGTGGTGATGAACCACCCGGAGCTGGCCGTCCTCGGCCACGACGTCGCGCACCTCGTCGTAGCCCTTGGCGTCCGCTCTCGTCGTCGCCGGCGAAGCGACGACCGCACCCGCCGCGAGCGCGAGTGACGCTGCCCGAGCTCCCATCCGGGTATCCTACGCGTCATGAACGCTGATGCGATGACCCTGGGGTTCGACCACGTCGGCCTGACGGTCGCGGACCTGGAGTCGTCGCGCCGCTTCTTCGTGGACTGTCTCGGCTGGAAGGTGGTCGGTGAGCGCCCGGTCACGATCGAGTTCCCGCCCGAACAGTCCGGCAACGGGCCCAAGCTCCACATGATGATCCGCGAGCCCGGCGGGAACCGCATCGAGCTCTCCTGGGATCCGCGCTGAGGCGGGGCGGGGCGCCCGCGCCCACGCGACCGCGATCACCGCCAGGATCGTCACCGACACCCATTGCGAGGTGGAGAGGCCGAGCGCGTGACCGCGATCCTGATCGCCGCGCAGGAATTCGATCGCGAAGCGGCCGCAGGCGTACGTGATCAGGAACGCGGCGAAGGCGCGGCCGTCGCGGCGCCGGCGCCGCGCCTGGACGAGCCCGGCGGCCGCCGCCGCGATCAGACCCAGCGCGGCCTCGTAGAGCTGCGTCGGGTGGACGGGCAGGCTGGCGGCGCCGCGCGGGACGAAGCCGCGGCGCGCGTGGTCGAACGCGGCCAGGCTGCCGGGCGGAAACCGCACGCCCCACGGCAGCGCGGTCGGCAGACCGTAGTCACAGCCGGCCAGGAAGCAGCCGGTGCGGACGAGCGCGAACGTGAGGCCCGCGCCGACGGCGACGTAATCGAAGAACGGGGCCAGCGGCTGCCGCGCCGCGCGGAGGTAGAGCGCTGCCGCCGCGATCGCGAACAGCAGCCCGCCGTAGGCGGCACGCCCCGGGTGCAGCACCGGGCGCCACGCCCCGCCGGCCACCGCCGCCGGCAGCGCGCGCAGGCCCTCGAACAGGTAGCCGCCGAGCAGCGCGCCCACGTACGCGCACGCGATCGCGCGCGCGATGGGCGCGCGGGAGGCGCCGTCGCGGTCGGCGAGCCGCAGCGCGAGCACCGACCCGATCAGCGTGGCGATGACGGCCAGCTGGAAGTAGTCGGGGAGCAGCCAGGCCGGGACGGCGTGCCGGGCGAGCCAGGCGAGCACGACCGGCCTCACGGGCCGCGCCTCTTCTGGCCGAGCATCAGGTACCCGAGCGGCGCGAGCAGCCACGCCTCCGTCCCCGTGCCGCCGCGCCGTCGCCGCTGGCCATGACAACGGGAACGCGCCCGCGCGACCTGGCAGCCGCTCTCCGACCCATCGCCCGTGCTGCTGCACGAGTCCGCGCTGCCGTCGGCGGTCGTGCTGTCGCATGAATCGCCGGAGCCGTCGTCGCTGGTGCTGTCGCATGAATCGCCCGAGCCGCCGCTGTCGCAGGAATCGCCCGAGCTGCCGCTGTCGCACGAATCGCTGGAGCCGTCGTCGTAGGGCGGGCTGCTCGCGCACGCGTCGGCGCACGTGCCGCACGCGTCCCAGCACGACGTGCCGTCGTACGGCGGTGGATCCGGCGGCGGCGGCGGCGGCGACGACGTGCCGCCGTCGGGCTGGTAATACGCGGCTGACCCGCTCGCCAGCGCCGATCGTTGCGCGCTCGCTTCCTCGCCTGCGGCTCCCGGCGTGGCCGCGACGGGAGCGGGGACGGGCGCGGAAGCGCCGGCGCGCGCGCCGATGCCCGCCCTGTTCGCGGGCGACCCGAGGGGCGCGCCCGCGTCGGGACGATCGCCGCCGGCGGGCGCCAGCGCGACCAGCCAGGCGGCGTTGACGTACACCGTATCGGCGACGGCCGCGGCGCCGGTCGGCCAGCCGGTCACGCGGCGGAGGCGGGTGGCGCCGGACGCCTTCAGCAGCGCGCGCACGGCGGCCCCCGCGTCGCCGGCCAGCGCCGCCCGCTCGGCCTCGGCGGTCGCGGCGCCGGCGCCGTCGTCGATCGGGGGCAGCGCGGGCCCGTCGCCGCCGTCGGCGCGGCCGGCGACGGGCCGCGCGACGTCGCCGGAGATCTCGCCCACGATCAACGGCTCGGCGGCGCGCGCGGCGCGCGCGCGATCGACCGCGGCGACCAGCGCGCCCGGGTCTTCACCGGCGCCCGCGACGTCATCGGTGGCGCCGTCAGCCGCGCGGGCGGCGTCGAGCCGGGCGGCCAGCCTGGCGCGCGCGTCGTCGGGCAGG
>DATBHU010000232.1:0-15229 GCA_036557265.1 Polyangia bacterium | reverse complement strand
TACGAGCGCGGCGCCTGTCACCAGGCGCCGCGAGGAGACGACCTTCACGGGATGTTGTCGTAGACGCCGATCCCGGTTCCGGTCCCGACGGGGTTGCCGCCGGCGTCAGTGCAGTTGATCTGGCTGCCCGGCGTCGTGTCGCAGGTTCCGCTGCAGGGGACCGGCGCGCCCATCGTGCAGACCGCGATGATCGACCCGTCCGTGCGGTAGGACGTGAACTTCCAGTTCTTGTCACCGACGGCGCCCACGCGGTCCATGACCATGAAGCCGAACGTGTTCGAGAACGTGAACGCGCTGACGGCGGTGCTGGGCGCCGGCAGATCGTTGTTCGGGTCGAAGCCGGTCCCGTTGGCGGGGAACGCGACGTCGAGGTTGTCGCCGCCGTTGCCGGCCACGAAGGTCGCCGGGTGGTTGCTGGAGAAGTTGAGGGCCTGGAAGTCGTGCACGTGCCCGTGCATCGCCATCCCAGTGTTCGGCGGATAGTAGTTGCCCGGGAAGGCGGCGTTCATGACCGACTGCAGGGACGCGCTGCCGATGGTGGGCGGGTTGCCCGCCGTGTACCCGAGGATCGGGTGGTGGACGGCGAAGATGTTGAGGAAGTTCGGCGTCGACAGCGCCGCCGCGGCGGTCAGCTCGGCGGTGTACGGCTGCTGCGCCGGCGGGTTGAAGGCGGCCTTCGGCGAGTTCGACGAGTCGAACACCACGAACTGCGTGTCGCCGAACGACACCGCCCACGGGTCGTTGAAGTTGCCGACGTTGTCGTTCGCCGCGTCGTTGCAGGTCTTGACGCCCGTCGCGTCGTACGGGTTCGGGTCGAGGTAGCGGTACCACCCCTGGCCGGCGCGGTTGCACAGCTCGTGGTTGCCGCGGACCATCACCCACGGCGCCGCGAGGAGGAGCGGCCTGGCCGGCGTGAACAGGTCGGCCTGCCAGACGTCCGAGCCGAAGCCCCACGGCGTCCCTTCGCAGGCGGTGTTGCCGGGCGGGCAGGGGTTGTCGCGGTAGTGGTAGTCGCCGACGTGCAGCACGAGGTCGGGCTGCATGGCGGCGGCCGCCGCGGAGATGACCGAGAACGGCCAGATCGCCGGATCGCCGCAGGCCTGGTAGACGTTGCCGATCGCGATCCGGCAGCCGCTGTCGCCGATGACGACGACGCGGTTCACCACCGGCTTCGGCAGCGGCAGGTTGACGCCGGCGACGCTGGCGGCGTGCGCGCCCGCCGGGATCAGGAACTCGCAGGTGGTGTTCGTGAAGATCGACGCCTTGGTGTTCCCCGACGTCATCGCCGCGGCCAGCGTGGTGTCGATGTTGCTCGGGCGGAGCGCCTCGGCCTTGGCCAGCACGCGTAGGGTCATCGGGCTGCTGACGCCGTCGACGGTGATGGCCGGGCAGACGTTGTACGGGGTCAGCAGGCGCGCGATCGCCTGGTTGTTGGCGCCGATCTCGACCCAGGCCGACTCGCCGAGGGCCGCGTCCGGCGGGCAGGCGACGGTCAGGTTGAACGTGGCGTTGCAGATCGGGTCGGCGTCGGAGACCGTGAGGGTGAGCGAGACGTTGCCGGGCGCGGTGCAGGTGAGCGTCGGGTTCTGCGCGGTGGCGCTGCTGAGCGTCCCGGAGCTGGTGGTCCAGCTGTACGACAGCGCCTGCGGGGCGGCGTCGAGATCGTGCGCAGAGCTCGAGATCGAGATGACGTTGCCGGCCGGCGGGCTGGCGCTGACGGAGTCGATGCTGGGGCAGATGTTGATGGTGCCGGTCACCAGCACGCTGCCGGTCTTCGGCGGCGTGTGGCAGTCGAGCATCAGCGACACCATGGTCGTGGCGCCCGCCGAGACGGCGAACGGAGCGGAGGTCCCGGTGCAGGTCGTCTGGCCGTCGGTGGAGGCGCCGGTCAGCGTGATCGCGTATCCCGAGCCGGCGACGATGGCGCCGATGGTGGCGCTGACCGTCGACGAGTGCGAGACGTCGATCGTCCCCGAGTAGGTGTGCGGACCGTTGATCGAGTACGAGAAGGTGTTCACGGTGATCCCGGAGCCGACCTGGAGCGCGAGCTCGACGGCGCCGGCACCGTCGACGGTGCCCTCGCCGGAGGGTTCGCGGCCGCAACCGACCAGCGTGGCGGCGGCGGTGGTGATGGCGAGAAGGGCTCCGAAGGTGGTCGCGCGGACTGGTCGTTTCATGGGCGGCAGGATTCGATCCGGCGCGCTCCCTGGTCGAGCAACGGTTCTGTGGCGGCGCGAGACGTTTCGCAAACGACACAAATCTGTCGCTTGATTGCGATCTGGCCCACGGTGCGGCGGGGTGCCCAAGCGGCCGACTCGCGCCTACGGCGGCGTGCGGACACTGCGTTTTGTTCGTTCAGGTCTGCACCGCGACGGTCGATTCAAGGCTCTCAGACGAATGAAGGCGTGGGCTCGCTGAACATGACGAGGCTGGTTGAAGGGCGTCGGTGGGCGGCGTTGCTCCCGCTCGTCTGGGCGGCGGCGTGCGGATCGATCAACCCCCAGCAGGCCGACGGTGGGACGGCCGGCGCCTCCGGGACGGCCGGCGCTTCCGGGACGGCCGGAATCGCCGGGACGGCCGGCGTTTCAGGAACGGCGGGCACGGGCGGCACCACCGGCGCCGGCGGCGGCGCGGTCGGAGGGGCGGGCGCCGGCGGCAGCGGGAGCAGCGTCGGGACGGCCGGCGCGGGCGCGGCGGCGGGCGGGCACGGTGGCAGCGGATCCGGCGGCAGCATCGTCAACCCGGACGGATCGGTCGGCAAGGACGACGGCGGCTCCGCCGACGGCGGCGCGAGCGACGCGCTGCCGAGCGACTGCATGCCCGGCGATCGGCGCTGCGACATGAACACGCCGCTCGCCTGCGACGCCAACGGCGTCTGGCAGCGCGGCGCGACCTGCACGAACATGTGCGTCGCCGGCAGCTGCGTCGGGACCTGCACGCCGGGCGCGAAGATGTGCGTCGGCAACATTCCGCAGTACTGCGATTCGTCGGGGATGTGGCAGGCCGCGCCGGCGTGCGCGTACATCTGCCGGCAAGGCGACTGCACCGGCGTCTGCCAGCCGGGCGCGCGCCAGTGCAGCTCGTCCGGGATGCCGCAGTCGTGCAACATCGACGGCGCCTGGGAGAGCGGCGCTGCGTGCCCGTTCGTCTGCAGCCAGGGCGTCTGCACGGGCGTGTGCAAGCCGGGGCAGACCGGCTGCAGCAGCAACGTGCCCCAGAGCTGCACGGCCGCCGGCGATTGGCAGTCGAGCACGGCGTGCCCGTTCGTCTGCACGGACGGCGCGTGCGCGGGCGCGTGCACGCCGGGCGCGCATCAGTGCGCGAACAACGTGCCGCAGACGTGCACCTCGGCGGGCGTCTGGCAGGACGGAAACGCCTGCCCGTACCTCTGCGCGGGCGGCATGTGCGGCGGATCGTGCGCGCCCGGCGCCATGCGCTGCGCGACGAGCGGCAAGCAGATCTGCGACGCCAGCGGCACCTGGCAGGACACCACGACGCCGCCGGTGCAGGTGCTGACGAACCCGGGCTTCGACGACGGACACGTGGGCTGGACCGAGAAGTTCCTGTCGATGTCGACGATCATCACCAACGACAGCACGCTGGCGACGCTCAAGGCGCTGACGCCTTCGTACCTGGCCTGGATGGGCGGCTACAGCAACGCGCAGGACGATCTGTCGCAGATGGTGACGATCCCGGCCGGCGCCTCGTCCATCACGCTGACCTTCTATTACGTGATCCAGACCCAGGAGAACACGCAGGCGATCAACGACTCCATGACCGTCTACACGTACGATCCGGTGTCGGCGAAGTTCAACGCGCTGGCGACGCTGAACGACAACATGCCGACGGGCACCTGGACGCGGTTCTCGGCCAACCTGCCGCTGTCGCTGGCGGGGCAGACGTTCCAGTTCGGGTTCCAGGCGACCACGGACGGCAGCAAGAACACCAACTTCTTCCTCGATTCGGTGTCGCTCGACGTCACCGCCTGCACGACGCCCTGACGCCGCCGCCGCGCCCGTCAGGCGTCATCGTAAAGCGGCAGCACGTCCATCTCGACGTCGCCGATCACGTCGGCGAAGCGTGCGGTGTACGGGCGCGTCGCCGCGATCGAATCGACCTTCATGATCAGGTAGCCGGCGATCAGCTCCTTCGACTCCGCGAACGGACCGTCGACGATGGTGGTCTTTCTTGCTGGCGACCCCTGGCCCATCCCCTGGATCACGTCGGGCCCGGGGCGCTCGCCGGCCTCCATCGCGGCCGTCACCTTGTGCATCGAGATCACTCTCATAGCAGCGGTGATAGCAGGCGCGCCCCCGCCTCGCCTAGCTTGCGGAACAGCGAGTGCCCGGCCAGCGCCGCCGCGTCGATGGCCCGGCTGTCGGCGAGGTCGGCCTCGAACGCGCGCGCCAGCCGCTCGGTCAGCGCCAGGTCGTAGATCAACGCGGTCAGCTCGAAGTCGAGCTTGAAGCTGCGGTTGTCGAGGTTCGCGCTGCCGACGATGGCGAGATCGTCGTCGATCACGATGGTCTTCGCGTGGATGAAGCGCGGCAGGTATTCGTAGACCCGCACCCCGCTCGCGATCAGCTCCGGCATGTAGCTGCGCGCCGCCAGATCGATGAGGCGGCTGTCGCCCCGCTGCGGCACCAGCAGCCGCACGTCGACGCCGCGCTGGGCGGCGGTGCAGAGCGCGGTGATGATGGCGTCGTCGGGGACGAAGTAGGGCGTGGTCAGCCAGGCCCGCGACGTCGCCCGCGTGATGGCCGCGAAGTAGGTGCCGTGGATCGTCAGCTGATCGTGGTCGGGGCCGGAGCCGATGATCTGGACGACGTGCGCGCCCGCGTTGTCGGGCAGGCGAAACAGCGCGCCGGCGTCGTCGGGCAGCGCCTCGGTCGCGAAGTACCAGTCCTCGATGAACAGGCGCTGCAGCGCCAGCACCGCCGCCCCTTCGACGCGCAGGTGGGTGTCGCGCCAGTAGCGCGGGGAGTGCTCGGCCGTCTGCGCGTCGGCGACGTTCATGCCGCCCGTGAAGCCGACGGCGCCGTCGCACACGACGATCTTGCGGTGGCAGCGGAAGTCGACGCGGCGGGTCCGGATCCAGCGCAGCGAGATCGGGTTGAACCAGGCCACCTCGGCGCCCGCCTCGCGCAGCGGGCGCAGGAAGCGCTTGCCCAGGCGCGACGACCCCGATCCGTCGACCAGCAGCCGCACCGCCACGCCGGCGCGCGCCTTCGCCACCAGCAGATCGCGCAGGCGGGTCCCGATCTTGTCCGGCTCGAAGATGTAGTACTCGAGGTGGACGTGGTGGCGGGCCGCCTCGATCGCCTGGATGATGGCCGCGTACGCCGACGCGCCGTCGGTGTACAGCTCCAGCCCGTCGGCGTGCAGCGGCGGCGGCTCGTTCATCGCGATCGGCACGCGCGCGACCTGCAGGTGGTCGTGGCCGTGGGCGCGGATCACCTCCATCGCGCCCAGCGCGTCCTCGACGACGCGGCGGCCGACGCGGCGTCTCAGCTGCTTGCGTTTCAGGCGCAGCGGCCCGAGCAGGCGGTAGAGCACCAGCCCCAGGATGGGCAGGAAGATGAACACCAGCAGCCAGGCCAGCGTGGCGGTCGCCGAGCGGCGCTGCAGCAGGATGACGCCCGCCGCGATGACGACCCACACCGTCGACAGCGCCGTCGCCGTCAAGATCGCCCAGGTCATTCGCTGCCCGCGCCCGCGCCGAGAGGGCGTTCCAGGTCCCGTTCCATGTCGGCGCTCATGCTAGCTTGACCGCATGTCGGATTGGTTCCGATCGTTCTTCAGCGGTCTGTGGGCGGATCTGCAGCCGGGCTTCTTCCCCGCCGAGGAGACCGAGAAGCGGGCCGGCGTGATCGAGCGCGTGCTGGCCCTGCGGCCCGCGTCGCGCCTGCTGGACGTGCCGTGCGGCAACGGCCGGCTGACCGTCGCGCTGGGGCGGCGCGGCCACACGCTGACCGGGATCGACTTTCAGCCCGCGTTCATCACCGAGGCGCGCGCGGCGGCGGGCGCGCTGCCGGTGACGTTCCTGGAACGCGACATGCGCCAGCTCGACGACCTGTCGGGCTTCGACGCGGCCTTCAACTGGTGGGGGTCGTTCGGCTACTTCGACGACGCGGACAACCAGTCGTTCGCGGCGTCGGTCTGCAAGACGCTGGTGCCGGGCGGCCGCTTCCTGATCGAGGGCAACCTGACCGAGACCCTGATCCCGGTGTTCCAGGCGAAGGGCTGGTCGCGCGTGGGCGACACCACCGTCCTCGAGGATCGCTCGATCGACCTGGCGGCGTCGCGCATCCACGTCGAGTGGACCTTCATTCGCGGGGGCGTGGAGGAGAAGAAGCACGCCGCCATCCGCCTCTACGCGGCGCACGAGATGGTGGCGCTGCTCGAGCGCGCCGGCTTCGCCTCCGTCCGCCTGCTCGATTTCGTCAGCGAGGGGCCGCTGACCACCAGCTCGCGGCGCGCCCTCGTCGTCGCGACGAAGTGACGGGATGGCGCACGCGCACAAGGACCGGACCGTCACGTTCAAGGCGCCCGGCGCCGACTACGAGATCCGCGTCGTCGGCGGCCGCGACGCCCCGCTGCGCGACTTCTACCACGCGATGCTGCGGCTCCCCTGGTCGGGGACGCTGGTCGCCATCTGCGCCGCCTACCTGCTGACCAACGCCATCTTCGCGGCCGTCTTCGTCGAGACCGGCGGCATCAACCACGCCGCGCCCGGATCGTTCCGCGACGCGTTCTTCTTCAGCGTGCAGACGATGGGGACGATCGGCTACGGCGCGATGTTCCCGGAGTCGACCGGCGCCAACGTGGTCGTGGTCGCCGAGTCGATCGTCAGCCTGCTGCTGGTCGCGCTGTCGACCGGTCTGGTCTTCGCCAAGTTCTCACGCTCGACGGCGCGCTTCGTGTTCGCGCGGCGCGCGGCGATCGCGCCGATGGGCGGGGTGCCGACGCTGATGTTGCGCCTCGGCAACGAGCGCGGCAACCAGGTGGTCAACGCCCAGATCCGGATGGTCATGGTGCGCACCGAGATCCTCCCCGAGGGCGGCACGTTCTACCGCATGCTCGATCTGCACCCGACGCGCGAGCGGGCGCTGTCGCTGTCGCGCTCGTGGAACGTGCTGCACACGATCGACGCGCAGAGCCCGCTCCACGGCGAGACGCCCGAATCGCTGGCCCAGAAGGAGATCGAGCTGACGGTGATGGTGATGGGCACCGACGACGTGTCGATGCAGACCGTGCACGCCAGCCACCGCTACTTTGCCAAGGACATCCTCTTCGGCGCGCGCCTGGCCGACGTGCTGAGCGAGACGCCCGACGGCCACATGCTGCTGGACCTGAACCGGTTTCACGACGTCGAGCCGACCGCGCCGACGGCCGACTTCCCGTACCCGCGCTGAGGCGCCCGGGCGCGGGCGCGGAGGGCGCGCGCCGCCAGGAAAGCCGCGACCAGCAGGATCAGCAGGTGGGCCGCGTGCAGCCCCAGCTCGGCGCGCGGCGCGCGTTCGATGTGATCGATGTGGGCGCCGGCGTGAAACGCGATCGCCACCGCCATGCTGCGGCCGGAGCGCTCGAACAGCGACGCGATCACCAGCGCGTAGAGCGGCAGCTCGATCATCGTCATGCCGAAGACGAACGGATCGAACGCGCCGGCCTGCGGCGTGATCGCGTAGACCAGGTGCCAGAGGCCCCAGACGGCGCCGAGGATCAGCGAGCCGCGCACGGCGCCGAAGCGCGCGACCAGGCGCGGATGGGCGAACCCGCGCCAGCCGAACTCCTCGCCCAGCGGGAACACCACCAGCGCGGCCAGGCTCTCCGCCGTGACGGGCGGATGAAACCATTCGGTCGGGTGTCCACCGACGGCCGCGTACAGCGACGTCGCCAGCGCGTGCAAGAAGGGCGCCGCCAGCAGCGCCACGGCGATCCAGGCCGGGTGGGTGCGCCAGCGCCCGAACAGCTCGCGCAGGCGGCGCTGCGGACCGGCCACGGCGAGCGCGGCCAGCAGCGGGCCGAACGCGCTCAGCCCGGCGCAGGCCACCGCCCCGGGGGAGGGCGTCTGGTGACGCAGCCAGGCCAGGGCGGCGGGCAGCGCGAGCAGCCAGGTGATCGCGCAGGCGAGGGCGAAATACACGTAGATGTCCGCCGACCGCTTCACGTCGGATCGACAACCGCCGCGCGCCGCGGTTCCCGGGAACGGCGAGGCTGGTTACCTTGTTCAGCGCAGCGACCTGCGCGACGCTGCGCGAAATCATGGCCGAGGCCACGACCAGGACGACGCGCGATCCCCCCGACCAGCTGTCGCTGCAGGCGCACCGGCGGATCGTCGGGCTGGTCGGGCTCATGCTGCCGCTGCTGGTCTATCTGTGGGCCGGCGTGCGCCCGATGGCCGGCCTGGCGCGCTGGCGGCTGCTCTGGTCGGTCAGCGCCTACTACTACACGGGCGCGGTCGCGGTGTTCGTCGGTCTGCTGTTCGCGCTGTCGTTCTTCCTGTTCAGCTACCGGGGCTACAAGGGCGTGGCGGCCGACCGCATCGTCGGCTGGGTGGGCGGGCTGGCGGCGCTGGTGGTGGCGCTGTTCCCGACCGCGGCGCCGGCGGGCGCGAGCGAGCCGACCTGGTGGACGGCCAAGACCGGCCTCCTCCATTACGTGGCGGCGGTGGTGCTGTTCGTGTCGTTCATCCTGTTCGCGGTCTGGCTGTTCCGGAAGTCGGACACGCCGCGCCGCCGCGACCGCCCGCCCGACAAGCGCCGCCGCGACGACGCCTGCCTCGCCTGCGGCCTGGTCATGATCGCCTGCGTCGTGTGGGCCGGCGTGGCCAGCTACATCGACCGGCCGATCTTCGTGCCCGAGTCGATCGCCATCGTCGCCTTCGCCGTCTCGTGGCTGGTGAAGGGCGAGGCGCACGAGCCCGTGCTCCGGGCGGTCCGCCGCGTGATGGGCAAGTCGGCAAGCCGGGCCGATCGGACGCCTAGCTAGCAGCCGTCGTCGGGGACGCCGTTGCAGTCGTCGTCGACGCCGTTGCCGCAGATCTCCTTCGCCCCCGGGTGCACGGACGCGTCGTCGTCGCGGCAGTCGTTGCACCAGCGGACGCCGTCGCCGTCCTTGTCGTCGCCGCTGTTGCCGTGCTGGCAGGCCACGAAGCTCTGCAGGAAATCGGCGCGCATCTTGACGATGTCGCGCGCCTTCGCGACGGCGTCCTGGAACTGGGCGGCGGTCGCCCAGGCGTGCGGATCGGACGCGACGGCGTCGGCGATCTGCTTCGACCAGGCGTCGATCCAGCCCTGGATCTGCCCGACGTCCCACTGCGCCAGCACCGCCGCGACGGCGTCGACGTACTGGCCGCGCGCGGTCGGATCGTTCATGACCGCCAGCCAGATCGCGCCCGGCACCGGCGCCGGCTTGGTGCGGCCCTCCCACCAGTAGATCGGGTGATCGGTCGCGCCGACCACGTCGTTCGCCACCAGCCATTCGAACGTCGAGTCGGTGTCGTTGGGCAGGTAGACGAACCCCTTGGCGCCCGTGTCGTAGATGTAGAAGTTGTGCGTGCCGCCGTAGGTGCCGTCGGCGTCGTTGATCAGCGCCTCGCCCGCCCACTCCCGCACCGAGGTCGGCACGTCGACGATCGCCGTGACGCTGGCGATGTCCTTGGCCTGCTTGAACGTCGTCAGGCGATCGGTGTTCGACGTCGTGCCGGTCTCGGGCTGGTTGGCGGCCTTCCAGAGATCGCCGCTCGGGTGGTCCGGGAAGAACTGCTTGATGACGTTCTTGTTGGTGTTCTCCTCGACGACGTAGAGGCCGTAGTAGGCGCCGTTGAGCTCGACGCGCGCGTTCGCCGCGCAGCCGGCGGCGATGCCGGCCTGGCGGAACCAGGCGTGCGCGAGGCGATCGTGCATGAACGTCCAGTCGTCGCGCGACATGTCGAACACCAGCTTGCCGACGCCGTGGAAGTTGCCGTTCGGGTCGCTCTGGTGAAACGAGATGTCGAACTGCATCTTGGCGCGATCGCCGTCGAACATGACCGTGTGCAGCCACGACGACTGCCCGTGCAGCTTGAAGGTGGCGTCGCTGACCGTCTCCGACCCCATGTGAAGGGTGACGGGGTGGCGGGTGACGAAGTCGTTGCCCTTCGCCAGCAGCGTGGCGGTGTCGTGGAATTCGGCGTCGATGCTGGCCATCACGTCGGGCGCGATGTCGATCGAGTAGGTGCGGACCATGCTCTGATCGAAGAGGTCGGAGCAGGCCGGTCCGGCGGCGGTGCTGGTGCCGTTGTTGCCGGCGCTCCCCGGCGAGCCCGATCCGGCGCCGCTGCCGGATGAGCCGCCCCCCTTCGATCCGCACGCACCACCGACACCCCACACGCTCGCCAGCACCAGCAACGCGACGCCGGCCACGCGTACGGCCTTCCCCTCCCTCACGCCCGACACATCCATTCGTCGACGCGAAGCGAACGCCGTGCCACGCGCAGGCCGGCGCGCGCCCGCCGCCGCGTTACGGACAGGCCCGACCGCAGTTACGGTTTCGCGCCCGTCGCCGGCTTCGCGACGATCACCAGGCCCTCGCGGCTGCCCGTCGCGCACGCTTCGGGATGGAGCGTGACGCGCGCGATCTTGCGCTTCGCCAGCTCCGCGCCGAGCTTCTCTCACGGCCGACGAACGCCTTCCTTTTCGTGACCAGGGGCTAGCTTTGAGTTGAGGAGGGTACGATGCGGAGGCTGAACCTCACGGGTGAGAGCGCGACGGTGTCCCGGGGTCCGCTCGTGTTCCTCGGCGGCATGGGACTGGGGTCGCTGCTGGCGTTTTCGGCGGCGTTCTTCGGGGATTCACGGCTGGGCCGGCGGCGGCGCGCGGTGGCCGGCGCCAGGGCCCGGCACCTGGCCCGCTCGGGCGCGCGGCGCCTGGGCCGATCCCAGCGCGGCGCGCTGAACCACGCGCGCGGCTGGATGGCGCGCCTGCGGACGCGCTTGCGATCGGAGCCGGCCCCCGACCAGGTGGTCGAGGAGCGGGTGCGCGCCGCGCTCGGCCGCGTCTCCAGCCACGTCTCGGCCATCGGGGTCTCCGTGACGGACGGGCGTCTGATCCTGGGCGGACCGATCCTGGAGCGCGAGTACCGGCGCGTGGTGCGGACCGCGCGCCGCGTGGCGGGCGTGCAAGCCCTCGACGATCGGCTCGAGCGGCACCGGCGCCCCACCGTACCCGAGCTGCACGACGGGCAGCCGCGGCGCGCCCGGATGGGGCGGCGGCGGCGCTGCATGGACCTGATGAAGGTGGTGCCCCAGGCGGTCCGCGAGGACGACCCGCTGCGGCTGGCGGCGGAGATCATGTCGGCCGCCAACATCGGCTTTCTGCCCGTCTGTGACGACGGCGGGCGGGTGGTCGGCACGATCACCGATCGCGACATCGTCGTGCGCGCCATCGCGCCCGGGCTGGATCCGGACGCGCGCCGGGTCGGCGAGATGATGAGCCGCAACGTGATCGCGTGCCGGCCCGACGACGAGCTGGCGCTGGCCGAGCAGTTCATGGCGCACTACCAGGTGTCGCGGCTGGTCGTCACGGACGATGACGACATCCTCGAGGGCGTGATCAGCCTGTCCGACATCGCCGAGCACGAGCCGTTCGCCCGCGCCGCGCGGACGCTGCGCTCCATCGCGGCGCGCGAAGCGCCCCGCCCTTCTTGAGGATCGGAGCACGGACGTGAACGCGAAGAACATCGCGCCGGGCATCGTGGGGGGCGAGCCGCCGGACGGATTCCACCTGGAGGTGCGCACGCGCGGCTTCGAATTGACGGACGCGCTCTACCAGCGCGCCGTCGATCACATCGCCGCCAAGGTGGCCCGCCACGCGCGCTTCATCTCGCTGGTCACCGTCCGCCTCGAGGACGTCAACGGTCCGAAGGGCGGGCTCGACAAGCGTTGCCGCGTCGAGCTGCTGATCGCGGGCGCGGCCCCGATCATCGTCGACGAGACCGATCAGGACGCCTACGCGGCGGTCGACCTGGCGGGCGAGCGGCTCGGGATCGTCGTCGATCGCATGCTGGCGGGCCGCCGGGCCCGGCGGCGGCAGCGCGGGCGCAGGCTGGCGCGCGAGACGAAGCTGCTGCACTAGCCGCCCGCGCGCGAAGCGCGCGATCGCGGCTACTATCTGAAGAGACGATAGTCGCACGCCGCGCCTGCGGCGGAGCGACCAGCGTCGGCGCCGGGCGCCGTCAGGCGAATCCGAGCCGTTCGACGGTCAGCGCCGCGAAACCGGAGACGACGGCGTCGGCCGCCGCATAGCGGGCGCCGTCCATGGCCGGGTCGGGCAGGGCCACCACCTGCATGCCGGCGGCGCGCGCCGCCTCGACGCCGAAGGGCGAGTCCTCGAACACCAGGCAGCTCTCGGGGGCCGCGCCCAGATCGCGGGCCGCGGCCAGGAAGATGTCGGGGGCCGGCTTGGCGCGCGCCACCCGCGGATCGTCGCCGCACACCGCGGCCTGGAAGATCGCCAGCCAGTCGCGGTGAGGCGCGGCCTTGATCGCGAACAGCGGCGCCTCGGTGCTGGTGGCGATGGCGAGCGGGATCCCGCGCGCGGCGAGGGCGCGCGTGAACGCCTCGGCGCCGGCGATCGCCGGGGCGCGCGCGAACAGGTCGACGAGCAGCCGATCGCGCTCGTCGACCAGCGCCTCCGGCGACAGCGGCAGCGCCAGCGCGTCGACGATGATGCGCGCGGCGTCGAGGGTGCCGCGGCCGATGCAGTCGCGCTTGATCGACCAGTCGTACACCTTGCCGAAGCGCGCCGCGACGCGCGCGGTGGCGTCGGTGTAGAGCGGCTCGGTGTCGAGCAAGACCCCGTCGAGATCGAAGATCGCGTGGCGCGGCCGGCGGTCGAGCTTCATGGCTGTTCGTATCACGTTGTCACGATGGTTAGCTTCGATCAGGGGAGGACGGGATATGAGAAGCCATCGACCGGTGAGGGTGAAGGACGCGATGCGTTCCGTGTCCGCGTCCGTCGTCGGGGAGGACGCCACGCCGCGGCTCATCCTGGCGGCGATGGATCGCGCGGGGGTCGATGAGCTTCCCGTCGCGTCGCGCGACGGGGTGATGCGGGGCATGGTCGAGCGGCGCGCGGTCGAGCGCCGTCTCTACGACCGCGGCGAGGACGAGACGCCCGCGGCCGCGATCGCAGCCCAGCCGATCGCGCGCGTCATGCCCGACGATCTGATCGAGCGCGCCGCGGACGAGATGCTGGCGGACGAGCTGGCCGTGCTCCCGGTCGTGTCGGCGCACGGGCAGATCGAGGGCCTGCTCGTGCTCGACGACATCCGCGAGGTGCCGGAGCTGCTGGAGGCGGTCGACGACCGCCGGCACCGGCGCGCCGCCGTCGCCGAGGCGGGCTTCAGGAACGTGATGATCGGCTGCAGCGTCGCCTCCGTGCTGCTCGGCATGGTCCTGTTCGCGTTCTGGGTCTCGGGGCCGGCGTACGGCCTGCCCAACTGGATCGCCTGGGTCGACGGGCTCGCCGCGCTGCTCGCCTTCCTCGGCGCCGTGCTGGCCTGGCTGCCGGGCCTCTACTCGGTCCCGATCTGGGCGATCGCGGGCTTCGGCGTCTGCTTCGCGGCGGCGAGCGCGCACGTCTGGCACGACAGCGCCTGGGCGACGTCGGTGCAGCTGGTCTTCGGCGTCGTGTTCCTGGTGATGGTGGGCATCGTCGGCAGCGCGCTGCCGCGCCGGCGCCACCGGCCGCTCTCGGTCGCGGCGTAGTCGCGGTCGATCGGCACGCAGCGCGCGCAAGCTGATCCGCGCATCTGCCGTCGCGGCTCGAGCGTGGCGCATTTTGCGCCGGTTCTCGCTTGCCGCGGGGTCGTGGCGGGGGAGAAAATCGCGGCGTGACACGCATGCGCATCTCGCTCCGTTCGGTTCCTGCGATCGGTTTCGTCACCTTCATGGTCGTGCTCGGGCTCGCGGCCCCGTCGCCCGCGCGGGCGGCCAGCTACGGCGTCAGCCCGACAGGCAGCGACACCGCCAGCGGGATGTCGGGGGCGCCCTGGCGGACCATCCAGCGGGCGTTCGACACGGTGAAGGCGGGCGACGTCGTCACCGTCGAGGACGGGACCTACGCCGGCATCGCCTGCGACGGCGTGTCGGGCACCGCCGCGGCGCGCATCGTCTTCAAGTCGCGCAACCGCTGGGGCGCGAAGATCACCTCGGCCACCAGCGGGTCGAGCGAGGACTTCGTGCAGCTGGCGTCGTGCAGCTACATCACCATCGACGGCTTCGAGGTGTCGGGCGCGCCGCGCTCGGGCATCGCCATCCTCGGCAACAACGACGACGGCAGCGACGCGCGCGGCGTGATCATCCAGAACTGCTTCTCGCACAACAACGGCGGCACCTCGACCGCCGGGCGCCACGACGGCGTCTTCTCCGGCTTCGCGCTGGACCTGACCATCCAGGACAACCGCATCGACACGGTCGGCGAGCACGGCATCTACGTCTCGAACGCCGCCGACAATCCGGCCATCCTGCGCAACGACGTCAACAACACCGGCAACAACTGCATCCAGATCAACGCCGACCTGAGTACGGGCGGCGACGGGCTGATCTCGAACTGGCGCATCGAGGGGAACACGGTGCGCAACTGCAAGGGCTCCGCCGGCTTCAACCTGGACGGCGCCATCCGCGGGGTGGCGCGCAACAACGTCATCTTCAACGCCGCCAAGGGCGGCATCACGCTGTTCCAGGGCGACGGCGCCGAGGCGTCGCACGACAACCTGATCGTCAACAACACCATCTACGACCCGACCGGCTCGCGCGCCGCCATCCAGGTGGCGGACGGCGCCAACAACAATGTCATCTACAACAACATCCTCGTCAGCCAGGCCGCCGCTTTCGAGGTGCAGGCGGTGACCGGGCTGATGCACGACTACAACCTGGTGTCGTCCTACGACGGGACGACCGCCGCGTCGCACGAGGCGACGCCGGCCAACGCCGCCGCGCTGTTCGCGGACGCGACCGGCGGCGACCTGCGCCTGGCCGATCTCACGCCGGCGCTGGCCGTCGACAAGGGGGTCGCCATCTTCGGCGGCATGGCCGCGCCCGCGACGGACGTCCTCGGCGCGCCGCGCCCGGCCGGCGCGGCGTTCGACATCGGGGCCTACGAGTTCGGCGCCGTCGTGCCGCCGACGGGGAGCGGCGGCGCGGGCGGCGGCGGCGGCAGCAGCGCCGGCGGCAGCGGCGGCACGG
>DATBHU010000231.1:0-2169 GCA_036557265.1 Polyangia bacterium | reverse complement strand
GCCAGGTGCCCACGAACTTCTTCACGTCGTCGCCGCCCGAGCCGCCGCCGCAGGCGGACAGGGCCAGGACCGATACCAGGCTGAACATCTTGATCGCGTTGCGCATGGGAAATCTCCGGTTGAGGGTGGCTGTCGATTGCTGCGTCCGTGTATCGGACGGCCTCGACCGGAGTTGCTTGCCGCGCGCCGCGCGACTTCAGTTCTGCGCGCCGCAGGTGCTGCTGGCGTCCGCGGAGCACGGCGTGAATCCGCAGGTCGGGCTGACGTCGACGCCGCCCGTGTTCATGGTCGCGAGGACGTTCGTCCCCGAAACGGCGCCGGTGCAAGAGACACCGACCTGGTTGTTGCTCTGGACAGTGACGAACCGGAGGCTCTTGTCCCCGGTCGTGAGCAGATTCTTCAGGCGGAGCCCGCCCCACGAGGTGCCCACGTCGTCACCCGGGCCGTTGCCGGTGACCGTGGTGTTCACGAGGTCGAAGCTCGCGCCGTCGACGAAGATGCCGCCCCCCGCATTGGTCTCGACCGCGCAATGATCCATCTGCAGATCGCTGCCGCCGTCGGCCACCACGCCGGCCAGCGAACCGTTCCTGACCCGCAGCCCGCGCAGGTAGAGGCTGCCGGCGCTCAGGTGGACGCCGACGTCCGCGCCGGGCGCGATCGTCACCGAAGCCTGGCCGACCACGCTGACCTGCGCGCCCGAGACCGCGATCGTCCAGGGCCGGAGATCCGTCGGGCCGCTCATCACCAGCAGCCGCCTGGCCGGGTCGACGGCGTCGACGCCGTTCTGCGGGTAGCAGTAGGGGACGGCCTTGGTGCCGGCGTTGACGGCGGCGGCCGTCGCGCAGCCGGTGGCGTTCTTCACGTAGATCGTCTCCGTGTCGGCGGCGCAGCGCCCGTCTTGATGAGACATGCAGACGCCCGGGCCGGTCGGGTCCTTGGCGGCGCACTGGGCGTCCGTCGTGCAGGGGCCGCAGCTGTGCAGCGTCGGGTCGCAGATCGGCCGCGCGCTCGCCTTGCAGTCCGCGTCGGCGACGCACTCGACGCAGACGCCGGCATCCACCTCGCAGACCGCCGACGCGCCGTCGGGGCCGCCGTCGGCGCACTGGCTCGGCATCGTGCACCTGAACCGGGCGTCGCTCGCGTCGCTCGCGTCCTTCGCGTCCGAGCCGGCGTCTCCGGCATCGGCGCCGCCGTCGGCCGACTCGCACGCGTTGGTCGTCGTGTTGCAGTGCCCGCCGTTCGGGCAGTCCGCATCTTTGCCGCAGTACTTCGGATTCTTCTTCGTGCACGCGACCGCGAGCGCGGACACCAGCAACGCGACGGCGAACAGACGCGCGCGCGCCATCAGAAAGCCAGGCTCCAGACGCCGCTGACGCCGATGACCAGCCCCGCGCCGATCAACCCGATGCCGCCGGACTTCGTGTCGTACAGGTTGGGACAGTTCTGTTGCATGCCCGTCAGCGTGCAGGTCCCTCGGTCATTGAGATGTATCAGGACGCTGCCGGCCACGATCGCCGCGACGCCGAGGCCGACCCCGACCCACGACAGCAACGTGCGCGTCGACGAATGCCCGCCGGATGTCGCCGACCCCGCCTCCGGAGCGGATGCCTCGACGGCCGGGACGGGCGCGGCCGGCACGCCCGCCGCCCCTTCCGGCGTGGCGCCGGGCGCCACGGTGACCGTCGGCCCGGCCCCGGGCGGCGCCGGTCGCTTGAGCGCCTGCGCCTTCAGCGCCGACGCGGCCGCGTTGGCGATCTCCAGCGCCTCGGCGTCGGTGCAGATCTCGCATCGGTTCTCGCGCTGCGCCAGCACCGCCCCCGACTGTCCGTCCAGCATCTCGAGCTTGAAGCCGTAGCTGCGCCCCTCTTCCTCGACCGATGCTCGCAACAGCAGCGCCGCGCCCGTCGCCCGCGCGGCGGCCGACAGACAGGCGAGCGTCGCGCAGCCCTCGGCCGGCACCGCCGCCGCGCCGCTCGGCTGCGCGACCACCTCGCTGCCCGCCGCGATCAGGCCTTCGCTCAGCGCCTGGGCGACGCGCTCGCGAAACCCCGCGTCGGCCGCCTTGCCGGTGACGGGAAGGACCAGAACCTTGGGCCGTTCGGCGCGCGCCACACCGCCGGCGAGCAGGAGCATCCCGCAGATTGCTCCTGCCCATCGTTTTGTCATCAC
>DATBHU010000230.1:0-6359 GCA_036557265.1 Polyangia bacterium | reverse complement strand
GCATCGACCGTGATCTCCACCTGCTGCCTCGGCAGGTTCTTCTGCTGCGCGACGACGTCCACCAGATCCGCCTTCTTCATGGGCTTCGTATTCTCCTTGGGGTTGTTTTCTGAGCTGAGGGGTGCCGTCACTGCGCAGCCGCTTCGCGTTAACCCGGTAAAGATAGTGCGTCCGCTTCGCCAAGGTCAAGAAGACCCTCCCGGCGGAGCTAACAGGCGGATTGTGCTGCTGAACGGCGTCGCGAAGCGCGGCCGCGCAAACAGGCAAACTGCCCGCGCGCACGCTACTGTAGCTGGCCCGCGATGAAAGGATTCTTGCTCGGCCTGGTCGTCGCCGGGATGGCGTTCGGCGGCTACTACTACTGGACGGAGTTCAAGCATGCGCCGGCCAGGTCGTCCGTGACCGCCGACGCAGGCGCCCCCGTGAAGGAGGGGCGCGAGAGGAAGAAGAAGCGGCGGCGCGGGGCAGTGCGGGTCGCGCGCAACGACGCGGCCGGGCAGGGGCCGGGCAGCGGGCACGCGGCGCCTGCGGTCGAGGCTGAACCCGAGCCGGTCAAGCTGTCGCCGGCGGATCTGAAGCTGGTCAGCCAGGGGGACGACCTGTCGCGGCCGGACGTCGTGCACCTGGGCGACGCGACCGACGACAGCGGCTCGCGCGAACTGACCCAGGACGACATCGACGCGAAGTTTCGCGCCCGGGAGGACGCGATCCTCGGCTGCATCTCGCACGCACGCCCTGACGAGGAGACCTACGTGCCGGGCCGCGTGACCGTGAAGTTCCGGATCCAGCGCACCGGCAACGTGCGGGGCGTGCGCGTCGAGGCGCCGGCGATCCTGCAGAAGGGCGGCATCTACGGCTGCATCAAGGGCGTGGTCGGCGGCATCCGCTTCCCGCCCTCGAGCGGCAGCCAGATCGTCTCTTATCCGTTCTCGCTCACGTAGCCGCGGACGCGCCGACGCGGGCGCGCGCGAAGTCGACGATCGTCCGCGCGGCCTCGAGCGCGGCGAGATCGGGCTTTCCGATCGTGAGCAGCTGGGGCGGCACGGGCGGTGTGTCGCGCAGCAGCCGGGCGGCGGCCCGCACGCCGGCGGGGATCGACGCATCGCCGTCGGGCGCCTGGGCGAGGGCCACGACGTGCTCCATGTAGCTGCGCCCGTAGCGCTCGTCGGGCGCGATCACCAGCACGGCGTTCCACGCCATGCCGGCGGCGCGGCGCGCGTGGGTGACGCCGGGACGGACGGCGCGGCTCGACAGCTTCTCCTCGGCGTGCGCCAGCTCGGTCGCCGCGGCAGCCAGCCATTCGGCGGCGTCGAAGCGATGCAGCCAGTGGCCGGGATCGCTGCCGGGCACGTCACGACCGCCAGGCGTCGACGACCAGCTCGGCGCGGGCGAGATCCTGTTCGGTGTCGATCTCGCGCCAGCCGCCGTCGACCAGCACGGCGCCGAGCGCGACGCCCCGCTCGGCGACGGCGTTGAGCCCGTCGGAGAGGTACGCCTGCCGCAGCGTCGCGGCCGCGCCGAACGGCAGGTCCAGCCCGCGTGCGCGCGCCTCGTGCCAGACCGCGCGCAACGCCGCCGCGCCAGCGGGACCGAAGCGCGCCAGCCCGCTGAACTCGCCGGCGGCTTCTTCGGCCGCCACCAGCCGCTTGCCGACGCGCGTGACGGTCGCCGCGCCGCCGCTGCCCGCGACCCGCGCGAGCTCGGCCTCGCTGACGGGGTGGAAGGTGCGCCCGTGGTAGGCGTCGCGCCACAGGCGATCGACGATCAGCGCGACCGGCGCGGTCGCGGCGGCGACGCGGCGGGCATGCTCGCGCGAGAAGACGATGTCGGAATACGAGAACAGGAAGCCGTCCTGCATCTCGGCCTCGGCGTAGAACAGCGAGGCGAGGATGTTGTTCTCCGCCCAGTCGGGGTTGTCGACGAAGCGCAGCTGCGGTCCGCCGGCCGGCCCGGCGATGCGATCGCCGAGGTAGCCGCGCACGATGACGACGTCGTCGACGCCGGCCGCGGCGAGGGCGTCCACCTGCCAGTGCAGGATCGGGCGCCCACCCACCTTGACCATGCACTTCGGGATGTCGTCGGTCTCGACGCCCAGGCGGCGCCCGCGTCCGGCAGCGACGATGATCGCCTTCATCGCTTGCGCCCCAGGCCGCGGGCGATGCCGAGGAACGCGCGCGCGGCGTAGGCGGCGTTCATCACCAGGTAGGCGTGCAGGAAGATGTCGATGCGGTTCACCAGCGCGACCAGCCAGATGTGGCTTGGATAGTGAACGATGAAGCGGCCGACCGCCTCGACCAGCGCCAGCGGCGAGCGGCGCGCCGGCGCCGCCGGCTTGTCGAAGCCCTCGCCGTAGTCGCCGGTGCCGTGGCCGACGGCCGCGCCGGTGGCGGCCGCGTACTCGGGGCGGCGGACGAACGTGGTCAGGCTGATGGCCCCCGCGACGACGGCGAGGCCGGCCAGGCCTTCGATCAGCCAGCGCGGATCGTGCGCCGGCATCCAGAGCCGCACCGCGATCGCGGCGACCAGCGCGAACGCCTTCAGCTCGTCCATCAGGAAGTCGAGGTGCGCGCCCACGGGAGACGACGTGCCCTTGAGGCGCGCCAGCTGACCGTCGGCGCAGTCGAGCACGTACGACAGCTCGATGATGGCGGCCCCGCCCACCAGCGCGCCCCAGGTCGGCATCAGCGCGAGCAGCGCCGCCCCCGCGAGGAACACGGGCAGCGTCAGGAACGTCACCTGATTGGGCGTGATGCCGGTGCGCGCGAGCGGGACGACGATGGCGGCGGCGAGCGGCCGCGCGACCAGTCGATTCCAGATGATGTCGTGCGGTTTCCGCGTGCGGCGGTAGATGTCTGCGGCCGCGGCGAACACGCTAATGAGCGAGCCAGCCGACCAGCTGGTAGATGCCGATCAGGACGGCGCCGAAGATGACGCCGACGCCGACGTAGGTCCAGATCGGCGTCTCGCGCCTCGGAGCGCGCACCTTCTCGCTCGCGGCGGCGGCGGCGGCGGCCGGAACGGCCTTGGCGGCGGCGGCCGGCATCGGCGTCGACGCGCGCTTGGGCTGTTCCTTCTCCTTTTCCTTTTCCTTCGCCTTCTCTTTTTCCTGCTCGCGCACGGCGGCCGCAGCGGCGGCGCCGTAGCCGGACTGAGTGGCGGCTGGATCGTCCGCCGACGCGGCCGCGACCTCCGGGCCGGGCAGGGCGGTCTTGCGCGCGCCGGTCTTGGCGCGGTCGTCGGTGGTCATCGTGCCCGCGACGGCCGTCGGCGCCGGGCTGGCCGCCTGCGGTTGCGCGGCGGGCGCGGCGGCCGCCGTCGCGCTCGGCTGCGTGACGGGCGTGTAGCTGCCGGACGCACCGGGCGTCGGCACGCCGAAGATCGTCTTGGTGGCGGGCGCAGGCGTCGCCACGCGCGCGGTGGCGGCAGCGGGCGCCGCGGCAGCGCTCGGCGCGGCGGCGGGCGGCGTCGTCTTGGCGGGAGCCGCGGCCGGCGGCGCGGCGCTGGCCGCGGGCGGCTGCGCAGAGGCGCTGGTCGGCGTGGTCGTGCGCGCGGGCGACGAGGTCGCGGCCTTCGCGGCCTCGGCGGCGGCACGCGCCTTGATGATCTCGGCGGCGGGCATGCCGAAGATCGTCTTGGTGGCGCTGGCGTGCCGCGCGGCCTGCGCCGACGGCGCGGGCGCCGGAACCTTGGCGGGCGCCGCCGCGACGGCCGGCGTCTTCTTCGGCGCGACAGCCGGCAACTTCAGCGGCTGCACCATCAGGCGGTAGTTGCCCGACGACCACTGCATCACCTCGGCGAGGCGCTCGGGCGCGTCGATGCCGCCCACGGTGACGTTGCCGATCTCGCCGCGCTTGTACTCGACCTTCGCGTTCTCGTTTCCGCGCCACACCTCGATCATGCAGGTGATGACGTAGTCCTCGCAGTAGCGCATCAAGTGCGCCAGCGCGCGGCTCTCCAGCGTCCCCGCGTCGGCTCCGGGATAGGTGAGATCACCGTCGGTCGGGTTGGGCAGGCGCTGCTCGACCCGGAAGCGGGTCGGCTTGGCGGCGCGCAGCTTGTCGAGCGAGTCGTCCGTCGACTTGCCGCCGAACAGCGCATCGGACACGCCGCCCGCGAGCAGGTGGACCTCACCGATCGCGGCGTCGCCGGAGGCGCCCAGCACCTCGACACGCGCCGACAGCGCGGGCGCGCTCAGGATCGCGATCAGGTCATCGAGATCGCCGCCGCTCCAGTCCTGCGCCGCCTTCGCGGCAGGGCTGGCGCCATCGGCGGATTTGGGCAGCAATGGACCGCGGCAGATCGGACAGACCAGTCCGCTGGCGCCCTCGGGGGCGTCGAAGCTGAGCTGGCAGTTGCCGCACGAGACCTGCATTCGCATCCTCCGGAATTGCCTACGCGTTTTTGGACTAGATCCGCATATTTGTCCAGCCCTTGATCAGGTGCTGGTACCGCTGGTGCCGCTCGTTCCCGCGCCCGCGCCGCCACCCGTTCCGGCGGCGCCGCCTCCACCCGCGACGCCCCCCGTGCCGCCCGCGCCCGCCACGCCCATGTCGCCGCCCGCGCCGCCCGCGCCCATGTCGCCGCCTGCGCCGCCCGTGCCCATGTCGCCGCCCGTGCCCATGTCGCCGCCCGTGCCGCCGCTCTCCGGAGCGTCGGGCTCCACCTCCACCGGCGGCTCGAAGCCGCTGCCGGCGTCGGGATCGCGCGTGATCCACATGTCCGTCGGCGTCGACCCGCCGCAGGCCAGAGCGCCGAGCCCGATCAGCGCGCACAAGCCGAGGGCGAACCCCGTCGGGGTGGCCGTCCGTCGAGGCCGCGTCGCGCGCATGCGGCACGGTAGCAAGCGGCTCCTCCGCGTGCAAGAACGCGCCCGGAAAAGTGTTAGGGCCTGCAGGCCCTCGGGCTTATCTTTCGCCACCATGATGATCGGCTCGAGTGTGCGCGCGTCTATCGGGCGGGGTGTTCACCTCGGTCTGGGCCTCTGCGCGCTGGTCGGCGCTCTGTCGTGCGCCGAGAAGACGCCTCCGCCCAAGACGGTGCAGGCGACGGCGCCGCTGACGACCCCGGTCGCGACCGGGATCCCGGCCGGGCCGCCCGTCGAGCTCCTGGCGGCGCCGGCCGCGCGCCCGTTCCTGCTCGGGACGATCAGCATCAGCTCGGTGGACCGCCTGCTGAGCAACGGCACCAAGCTGGTCGGGCAGGCGATGCCGCTGCCGATGGACGCGGTCGGCCTGCGCGACATGATCCTGGCGCAGGCGGGGCTGCCGCCCGAGGTGTCGGCCAACATCGACTTCGCAAGTCCCAGCGCCGCCGCGTTCGTGGCGATCGAGGGCAAGGGGAAGAGCGGGGCGGTGCTGGCGGTGCCGGCGCGCGGGTCCGCCGAGGCGCAGAAGATCATCGATGCGCTCGGCAAGAAGATCTCGACGCGCGGACAGGCGACGCTGGTCGAGGGGAACACGGGCGGGCGCGGCTGGCTTTACCGTTCGGGCAACGTCGTCGTCCTCTCCGACGAGGTCGAGGCGCTGGCGCGCGGAACGACGCTGGTGCTCGAGGCGCGGCGCGCCGGCAGCGACGACCTGGTCGGCGTCGCGTTCCCCGAGGCGATCGCCCGCGCGAATCACACCGACGTGAAGTCGATGGTCGATCAGGCGCTGCGGGATCTGCGCGAGAAGCAGGCGGCGCGCGCGAACGACAAGGCCGACGATCGTTCGCTGCAGGCGATCGCGGAGGTGCTGACGATGGCCGGCGAGGCGTCGAGCATCGACGCCGGGCTGGTATCGGATCCGGTGAAGGGCCTCATCGTGCGCGTGCGCGCCAACGCGCGCGCGGGCACGCGGCTGGAAGCGGTCGCGAAGGAGATCAAGCCGTTCAAGCTCGACCCGGCGGTCGCCACGACCAGCGCGAGCGGGCGCTGCGTGCTCGGGGCGAACAGCCTGGGGCCGTTCTGGCGCGGGCTGCTCGCGACGTACCGCGATCGGCTGGCCGCCGACAAGCAGAAGGGCGCGGCGGCCGCGCTCGCGTACTACGACGCGGTGCTGGCCGCGATGGCGGGGCAGCAGTCAACCAGCATGTCGGTCTACAAGGACGCGCCGTATCTGAGCGGCGCGTTCTCGATCCCGTTGAAGGACGCCGCCAGCGCGGGGAAGGTGGCGACGGCGCTCGCGGCGCTCGACTCCGGCGCGGCGTCGGCGCTGCTGCGCGCGCAGCTCGGCGACACCTCCGCCCTGGAGTGGACGGTCAAGAAGGAGACCGTCGGCAAGCTGAAGACGCAGCACTTCCGGGTGAAGCTGAAGAAAGAGCCGGCCGACGCGAGCGACCTGTCGCGGCGCCTGTTCAAGCAGACGCTCGACTTCTACTGG
>DATBHU010000229.1:0-2243 GCA_036557265.1 Polyangia bacterium | reverse complement strand
TCGAATTTGCCAGTAGCTGCCACCCAGCTGGTAGGGCACGCCGGTGGGCCAGGCGTTCGCCAGCAGATAGATCGAGCCATCAGGCGCCACCGCGATCTTGCTGACGTTCTCGAGGCACGCGTCGATGGCCGGTCCGCCGTTGCCGAAGAACGGGGGTGCTGGATGCTGACCCTGGTCGTTGACGATGCAAGGGTCGGCGGCGCTGCCCGCGAGCGTGACGACGCTGCCGTCGGGCTTCAGCGCCTTGAGGACCGCGGGCCAGTAGGGCTTGAAGGGTATCGACGATGCATTGAACCGGGGTTGATCGGTGAACAGCACCCTGTCCCCGTCGATCGCGATCGCGAAGGGTTCGACATTCGCGGCCGCGACCTGCTGCGTTCCGTTCGGGAAGATGCGCATCAGCCGCCGGTTCTCTGGAAAGAACGACGTCAGCGCCGCGTAGATGGTCCCGTCGCTGGTGGCCTTGAAATCATTGATGGAGTCGGTTCCCGGCAAGCTGTAGTCGAACGCGAGGGTGACATTCGCGGGGGGGCGGCCGCCGGCCGCGTCGCCCGACTGGACGCCGTTGTCGCCGCGGGTGAGCGTGAGCGTCCGCGGGTCGTAGGTGTGGTGAACATCCAGCGTCCATCCGCCCAGGCCTTCCTCGAGCGCAGTGTTGGAGTGATCGAGCATGACCCGCGCCGAGGCGGAGCCGGACAATTCTGCGCGCGCGTTGTCCGACTCGATCGGATTCTTCGGGATGTGCCCGAACACCTTCTCGACATCTGCCCTGGGCCGCCCGTAGACCGCGTCGTAGACGTAGCTGAGCTTGACGGTCGCGGGCTGGCGGCCCGCCACGGCTCGGCCGAAGCCGTCCAGGCCGTCCCACGCCACCGTCGTCTTCAAGTTGGCGGCGGGAGCGAATTCCTGATGGATGGTGCGCCCGGCGATGCTCGTCGTGACCTCGATCCGCTTCAGGCTGGCGGGAATGGTCGGGCCACTCAGCGTCAGGTTCGCGGACGCGGCACCAACCGCGTATGCCGGTGAACGATCCGTGCTGTACGACAGCGAGAACGGCGTGCCGACGACGCCGATCGTCTCGTTCATGGTCTGCGCGCCGCAGCCGACCGTGGAGCCGATTGGGGTGTGGCAGTCGCCCGGCTTCTGCTTGTTCTTCTGCTCCGGCTTCGGGTCGTCGGGATATTTGAAGTCTTCCGGAGGGGCGATCGGCCAGTTGCTGTCCCAGGTCGTGAAGTGAGTGACGGGGACGCGCCACAAGGCGTCGCCGGGCAGGTATTGAGAGGCGAGAATCGTCCGCTCTTCGTCGTCGATCCCGAGCGCCGCCAGCGTGGCGGCGTCGTCAGCGGCGTCATCGCCGTCGGTGTCCAGCTCGGCGAGGCCGGCGAGGGTCTCGAGCACCTTGATGACGCGCCCGTTCGGGGCGGGGATCCACATGCCGCCGACGCGGTCGTAGTAGCCGACCGGTACCGGCGTGCCGACGGGAAAGTGCAGGAAGTTGTCGACGTAGCTGATGACGGGACGGCTGAACTCGACGCGGCTGTCGGGCGTGGCCATCGCTTCCTCGACGGTGAACTCGGCCGCGTACGTGTAGCCGGACGTGGGGGGCAGCGGCGCGGGCATCGCCTGCGGGCCTTGCGGTCCGACGGTGTATTCCGTCGAGTGGACGCTCAGCGTGGAGATCGGCTGTGACGTGCCGTTCGCGTCGGTGACGGTGGCCTGCGTGCCCGAACCGAACAGGAGGAGCTGCTGGCGCGGCCCGGACGCATCCGCCGTCGGCGTCGCGACCGCGACCTGCGGCGCGGGCGTGCCTGCCAGGTCGACGATCGTCCGCGCCGGGTCCATCTGGGTCATCACGACGTCGGGGAACCAGGCGTAGTCGAGCAGCGGCGCTTCTTCGGACCGCTGCACGGGCAGGTAGCCCTCGCGTTGGTAGTCGAGCCGGAGCCGCTGGCCACCGTTGATCGCCATGCTGAAGACACCGTCGGCCGCGGTCTGCGTATAGCCGTATTCGGGGTGATCGACGGCGCGCACGACCACCCCCTGGATCGGCTGCCCGTCACGGTCCAGCACCTTGCCGCGGAAGATCGAGACCCGCGCACGCTTGATCGTCCCCGGGGCGACGCCGATCTGCTGCGGGTTCGGGCCCTCGTACAGGAACGCGGTCGCTTGCAGGAGATCGGTCCGCGTCGTCACGTCGATCGCGGAGGGCGGGTTGCCCGGCTGATTCGGCTGACAGGTCCCTG
>DATBHU010000228.1:0-5262 GCA_036557265.1 Polyangia bacterium | reverse complement strand
GCTCGGCCTGCTGGCGCTGCTGCTCCTGCGCCTGGCGTTGCTGCTGCTGCTGCTGCTCTTGCTGCTGCCGCCGCTGCTGCTCGGCGACGCGCTGCTGCTCGGCCTGCTGCCGGCGCATGTCCTCTTGCTGGCGCCGCGCGAGCTCCTGCTCCTGCCGCGCCCGGATCTCGTTCTGGCGGCGCTGGTCTTCCTGCATGCGGCGCTGTTGCTCGGCCTGCTGGCGCTGCTGCTCGGTCTGGATGCGGCGCTGCTGTTCGTCGAGACGCCGCTGCTCCGCCTCGGCGCGCTGCCGCTCCTGATCGTTGCGCGCGCGCTGGCGCTCCTGCTCGAGGCGGGTGCGCTGGTCGGCGAGGCGCCGCTGCTCCTCGTCGCGCCGGCGCTGCTCGTCCATCATGCGGCGCTGATCCTCCGCCTGTCGCCGGCGCGCCTCGTCCTCGCGCTGCTGCCGCGCCGCCATCTCGCGCCGGAACTGGTCGTCCTGCCGGCGGCGCGCGTCCCAGTCGCGCTGGTGCTCGCGGGCGCGCCGTTCGGCCTCGCGCCGCTGGGCATCGTTGTAGCGGCCGTACAGGTGCGGATCGATCGCCTCGCGGCGCGGCTGCACGCGATAGCGGGTCAGCCAGGCGTTGTCGGGACCCGCGACCCAGGTCTGGTTGCCGTTGCGGTAGTAGCGCCGCACCGGCTGCGCGCCCCGCAGGTAAACGGTGACGTTGCCGGTGACGTAGTAGCGGGGCACGTCGGTGGCGTAGAGGTAGGGCGCGTTCACGAACCGCCACGATGTGTCGGGGACGTACGCGTCGTCGGTGTAGCCGGCTGGCGCCCAGCCGCAGTAGCCGTCGCCCTCGCGCCACTGCACCCACGCCGGACCCCAGGTGGTGTCGGGACGCCAGACCCAGCGGTTCGCCCACACCCAGCGGCCGTAGTGGTCGGTCGCCCAGCCGAACGGATCGGCCGACACCCAGGTGTTGCCGGCGTCCGTGTACGCCCAGTGGCCGTTCGAGTACGGCACGTACGACGGCGACGGGGGCGCGAAGACCCACCCGTAGGTCGGGTCTTCGTACCAGCTGCCGTAGGGCGCGAGGTCGTTATAAAAGACGTCCACCGACGGGACGCTGTTGCCCGCGACGTTGCCGGTGAAGTTGTCGTAGACGGGGCCGGTGTAGATCGGCGCCGCTGGTTGCACCGGGGGCGGCGCGGGCTGCGCAACGGGCGGGGGAGGCGGTTGGTCCGCCGGAGGCGGCGGCGCGTAGCCGGGATCCTGCGGGTACGGGTTCGCCGTCGGCGCTTGCTCCGCCGGCGGCGGCTGCTGCTGCCCGTACTGCGCGGGCGGCGGGTTGTACGGCTGGCTGTAGCAACCGAACGACGAACCGAGAATCAGCAATGAGCTTGCGATCTTCACGCGCATGGCCACGCACCCTTTCGCAGAAAACGCCCCCTCGGACGTGAGGGCCCTGCACCACATTCACCGCAGATTAAGCCACGTTCTTGTCGTCAGGCGCTGCGATTCGCTGTAGCGGGTTAACAGAATGCTTGACCGCGCAGCGCGATCCGGCATGATCACGCACGTCACGATGTTGCTCAATCACGCTCCCTCGTACCGCCTCTGGCAGCGCCCGCACGCGCTGTCGGCGATGACGTTTGTCATCGTCAAGCGCGCCCGGGAGAGCGTGAGCGACCGCTGAGCAGCTTCAGTCGTCCCACCCTCTCCCGCCCGCAGCGGAGAGGGTGAAGCGGTCTCACTCGCTCCGAGGCAGGCAGCCCTTGGAGCGAAAATGTCCGCCGCAGCCTCTTCTGTCTCCGCATCTTCCGACGACATCGAACCTTACAGTCGGGGCGCGCCCGCCGCGCGCCTCTGGACCCGCCCGTTCGTCGATCTCCTGATCTCCGAAGCGCTGTTCGGCTTCTCGTACGCGCTGTTCGTGCTGCTGCCGAAGCTGCTCGCGGTCGGCTACGGCGCGACCGCCGCGCAGATCGGCGCCGTCATGGCGTCATTCGGGATCGCCAGCCTGGTGACGGCGCCCCTGATCGCGCCGATCGTCACGCGGCTCGACTGCCGCCGCACCATGATCCTGGGTTGCTTCCTGCTCGGGGCGGCCGCGCTCGGCTTCACGGGCATCCACGGCGCGGGCGTCCTGGCCGCCGTGCTGCGCGGCGTGCAGGGGATCGCCTGGTCGCTGACGTTCGCGGCCGGCATGTCGCTGGTGGCCGAGGTGGCGCCGCCCATCCGGCTCGGCCACGGCATCGGCCTCTACGGCGCGGTGGCGCTGGCCACCAGCGCGCTCGGACCCGCCGTGGCCGAGCCGATCGCGGCGCGCTTCGGCGCGCGGCCGCTGTTTCTGCTGTCAGGCGTGGTGGGCCTGGCCGCCGCCTGGTTCTGCCGGCGTCTGTCCACGGGCGCGGCGCCGTCGTCGCCGGCCCGCGGCCGTGCGGTCGAGCGCGGGGCGGCGCGCAGCCGTGCGATCGTGATCGGCGTGCTGGCGATCGGCAGCCTGGCCTCGGCGGCCGTCTCCACGTTCGTGGCGCCGTTCGCGCTGACCCACGGCATCGGCGCCGTGCGCGGCTTCTTCGTGACGTACACGCTGACCGCGCTCGGCGTCCGCATCGGCGCCACACGCCTGGTCGATCGGCTCGGTCCGCGCGCGACGGCGTTCGCGGGCGCGGCCGGCTACGGCCTCACCGTGATCGCGCTGGCGACGGCGGGACCCGAGCATCTGATCCCGCTCGGCGCCGCGTTCGGCCTGGTTCACGGCATCGTGTTCCCGGCGCTGATGGCGCTGATCCTGGGTGAGGCGGCGCGCGAGGAGCGGCCGCGCCTGCTGGCGTTCGCGAACGGCGCGATCAACCTCGGCATCACGGGCCTCGGCGCGATCGGCGCGATCGCCGACCGCGTCGGCTACCCGCCGGTGTTCATCGTGACGGGCGCGGTCACGTCGGCGACGGCGGCGTTGTTGTTGCTGCCGTCGCGTCGAGCTCCCGCTTCCGCTTCATCGACTTAGCCACCAGCTCGGAGACGTTCAGGACCTGGACGCGATCGCCAGCGTTCCGGTCCTGGACGCCGTCCCGGAGCATGATGGTGCAGAAGGGGCAGGCGGTCGCGACGGTCTCGGCGCCGGTCGCCAGGATCTCGTCCGTGCGGTTGTGGTTCACGCGCGTGCCGATCTTCTCCTCCATCCACATGCGCCCGCCGCCCGCGCCGCAGCAGAAGCCGTGCTGCTTGTTGCGCGCCAGCTCCACCCGGCCGCCCGGGCCCGACGGGAGCGCGTCCAGGACGTCGCGGGGCGCGTCGTACTCGCCGTTCCAGCGGCCCAGGTAGCAGGGGTCGTGGAACGTGATCGCCGGCTTGCCGTTGCCCGCGCCGTTGCCCGCCGCGGGCGCCAGCTTGTCGCTTTCCATGACGATCTTTCCGGCCGCCACCAGCTCGCGGATCAGCTGGGTGTGATGGCGCACCTCGAAGTTGCCGCCGAGCTGCGGGTACTCGTTCTTGATCGTGTGCAAGCAGTGCGGACAGGCGGTGACGACCTTCTTCACCTTCTTCGCGTTCATCGTCTCGACGTTCTGCTGCGCCTGCATCTGGTACAGCATCTCGTTGCCGGAGCGGCGCGCCGGATCGCCGGAGCAGCCTTCCTCCAGGCCCAGCACCGCGAAGTCGACGCCGCCCTCGCGCATGACCTCGACCAGCGCGCGCGTCTGCTTCTTGATGCGGTCGTCGAACGCGCCCGCGCAGCCGACCCACAGCAAGTACTCGGCGTCGGGCTTGTCGTCCAGCGTAGGCACGTTCATCCCCTCGGCCCAGTCCATGCGCTTGTCGGCGCCGATGCCCCAGGGGTTGCCGTTGCGTTCGAGGTTGGTGAAGGTGCGCGCCAGGTCGGACGGGACCTTCTCCTGCACCAGCACCAGGTTCTGGCGCATCTGCAGGATCTTCTCCGGCTGATCGATGAAGACCGGGCAGACCTCCTGGCAGGCGCCGCAGGTGGTGCACGCCCACAGCACCTCCTCGGTGGTGCGGCCGCCGATGAGGGGCTTGTCCGCCTCGTGGCGCTGATCCTCCGTCGATTCGCCGTGCTGGAACTTCTCCAGCAGTACGTCGAGCGGGCCGCGGTCGGGCATCCGGAAGCGCAGGTCGTCGCGCAGGTCGTGGACGACCTGCATGGGCGACAGCGGCTTGCCGGTGTTGTAGGCGGGGCAGAAGTTGGTGCAGCGGGCGCACTCGGTGCAGGCGAAGCCGTCGAGCAGCGACTTCCAGGTGAAGTCCTTCCAGCCCTGGACGACGCCGGTGGCCGCCATGTCGTCGGCCTCCATGTTGAGCTTGGGCAGCACGCCGCGCTGGCCCAGGTTCCGGAAGTAGATGTTGGGGAGCGCCGCGATGATGTGGCTGTGCTTCGAGTAGAGCAGGTAGTTCAGGAACACCAGCAGCACGGCGACGTGGACCCACCACGACGCGCCGACGACGCTGCCGCTGCCGTAGCGCATGCCGAAGTACGAGATCATCAGCAGGCCGATCCCGCTCAGGATGGCGACGGCGTCGCGGCTGATCGGGATCAGGCGCGGCTGCAGCACGATGCGCCGAAAGAACGCGAAGCCGATGACGATCAACACCAGGCCGCAGAAGACGTCGATGCAGCCGTAGAGCCAGGAGGCCAGCGTGTTGCCCAGGATCAGCCGCAGCGAGAACGACGGGAACAGCCCCTGGATCAGGATCTCGACCGAGCCGATCGTGATCACCAGGAAGCCCCAGAAGATGATGAAGTGGTACTTGCTGCCCATCGCGCTGACGAAGCGCCGCCAGCGCTTGGCGGGGAGGGTGGTCTTCTCGACGACCTTCTTCTGGCCGAAGAAGAACTTCATCACTGAATCGATGCGCGCGCCGACGTGATCCGTCCGGTCCAGCGGGCGCGCGGAGAAGATCAGGCGGGCGAACCGGCGTACCGTCCAGGCGAACATCGCGAAGGCGGCCACCAGCAGCACCGCGAACAGGGCGCGTCTCATTGCGCACTATCGTAACGCCTGATCGGGGCGCGTGGTAAAAGCGTGGCCATGGCGCTGAATCAGGAGCTCATCGACATCCTCGCGTGCCCGAAGTGCAAGGGGACGCTGAAGCTGCGCGACGACCAGTCCGCGTTCGAATGCGGGGCGTGCAAGCTGGCCTATTCCGTCGTCGACGACATTCCGAACTTCATCCTCGAAGAGGCGCAGCCCCTGACGCCTCGATGAGGCGCCGCCGCCGAAGCTGAAGTGAACCTGACGCTGAAGTGAAAGTGCCAGTTT
>DATBHU010000227.1:0-8054 GCA_036557265.1 Polyangia bacterium | reverse complement strand
GACGCTGCTCGGCGACAGCCAGTTCTTTCCCAACCGGAAGTTGTTGCTGGGGGACATCACCTCGCAGAGCTTCATGGAGAACGTCGCGTTGCCGAACGAGCTCCTCCCGCTGCTCTACATGCTGGCGCGGCACTCCCTGCTCCTCGAGGTGGTCGAGCTGGGCAGGAAGTTCTTGTCGGGGAACTTTCCGAGCGACCACAAGCAGCTGGACTTCGAGCTCTGGGACATCCATCTGCCCCCGACGGGCGCGACGCAGAACACGAACATCTTTCAGATCCTGGGCAGCCAGGTGGGCTCCACGTCGCGCAACGTGTTCGATTCCGTCATATCGAACAGGAAAGCCGATGGCACAGCGCTCGACCCTTCGAGCAACGGTCACCCGACACAGATCATTTCGCTGCAGACGGCTCTGGGCAGCCTCGCGAACGTGCCCGTGCACGATCTGGAACGCCTGACGATGGAGACGCTGGACCTGGCGTCTCACCGGCTCGACGCCTGGATCACGGGGCTGGCCTTCCGCCGGCTGAACGCCTTGCGCGACTCGGAGTCGAACTCGGAGGGGCCTGCGCCCACCAACTACTTCGGCGCCTGGGGCTTCCTCGAGGACATCCGGCCGGTCGCGCGGACCAGCCGTTCGGTCACCGGCCTCGGCAACGTCGACGTGCAACCGAACAACGGCGGCTTCGTCCACGCGCCGTCGCTGCGGCACGCGGCCGCGGCGGCGATCCTGCGCGCCGGCCGGATGGCGGAGAAGAGCAACCCGACCCGCTACGCGATCGAGCTGCCGTCCGAGCGGGCGCGGCGCTCGCGCGCGCTGATCGACGGCGTGCGCGAGGGGCAGGCGCTGGGCGCGCTGCTGGGCGCCGAGCTGGAGAGCGGCCTGCGGGCGCAGGGGATCGCGCAGCACATCAACAACATGGAGAGCTACATCCTGGCCCTCCGGGAGCTCTACCCGCAGGTCGCGAACAAGTCCGAGAACGATCCCGGGCTGCCCGCCGACCGGATCGCGGCGCGCAACGTCGTCGACGGGAAGCGGGTGCGGGACGCGGCCACGCCGCCCAGCACCCTTCCGTTCGGGACGGCCGGCCTGCCGCTCGCGGGCGACCCCGCCGGCATCGCCATCACCAACGAGGTGGGACGGCTGAACGAGATCATGGACGGTATCGGCGACCTGGTCCTGTCGGAGTCCGTCTATCAGATGGCGGGCGGCGACCCGATCGCGGCCGAGGCGGCCATGAACTTCCTGCCGTCGGGGAACAACCCGCCCGATCCGGAGGTCACCAGCACGCCCACGGTCGGCATCGCGGTGAATCACCGGGTGGCGCTGCTGCTGGAGGACGATCGCCCCGACCAGCACGACCCCGCGCCCGGGTGGACGCCGGGCTTGTCGCAGCGGGCCGCCGCGGACACGTTCGTCGAACGGTGGGTCGGATCGCTGCTCGGCAACCCGAGCGACGCGCAGGCGACCGTGACGTACCAGCTCCCCAGCGGGCCGGGGACGAAGAGCTTCACGGTGGACCAGCTGCAGATCGGGGCGCTGGACTTTCTGGCGCTGGCGCAGAGCACGGCCACGGCCGGCCAGCGCTCGCCGCTGGACAGAATCATCCTGACCAAGTTCTTCAGCGACCCGCCCGCGGACGCGACCGATCCGGTGGTCAGCTACGATCCACCGCCGACGGGGGGGCGCAGCATCCCGCAGCTCTTCGAGCTGGCGCGCGCGCTCGGGTCCGTGCTGGGCGGCGCGCGCGAGCTGGCGGCCGCCGATCTGCGGCGGGCCGAGGACGGCGTGAACGAGGATGATCTGTCGACGAAGGCGGACGATCTGATCGGCCAGGCGACGACCGCGGTCGCGGCGCTGACCGCGGTGCGCGACGGGATGGACGGCAGAATCGTGCAGAGCGCGCTCCTGAATGCCTACGTGTACCTGGCGGATGCGTTCCCCGATCCGCTGGCCGGTCCGGGGGAGCTGCCCGCGGCGGCGGTCGCCGTGAAGGCGGAGCTCTCCCGGCGCGTGACCGAGGCGCAGGCCACCCTCGACGGCGCGAGCGGCACGAGCTCCGCCAGGATCGCGACGGCGATCCAGGTGCTGCGCATCATCTTCGGGCGGAACACGTTCATCCTTTTGCCCGAGGCGGTCCCGCAGGGCGCCGACGAGCTCGAGCAGTCACTGCCGGCGCTCGCCAAACCGATCGTCTTCGCGGACCCGACGTCGTTCGACGCGCACCAGGCGCCCGGGCGGTTTCTCCAGCAGGCGATGCGGGTGCGCGAGCAGCTCGGCCCCTGGCGCCGCTTCACGGCCTACGCGGGGGCGTTCGGCGCCAAGGCGCCGCTCGTCTCGGTCGCGCAGCTTCCGTTCGTCGAGCACGAAGACTGGGCGGGACGATCGCCGCCGCCCGCCAGCCGGACGTCGCTGGTGTTCGTGTCGGCGGACAAGCAGACGCTTGGGCCCGATCCGACCAAGATCTGGCGCGGCGTGCTGCTCGATCAGTGGGCCGAGATCGTGCCGGGCGCCAAGGCCGAGACGGCGCTCGCGTTCCACTACGACAGCCAGAACGCCGAGGCGCCGCAGGTGATCCTGATGGCGATGCACTCGGGCACGGGGACCGTCTGGAAGGTGGATGAATTCACCGCGATGGTCAACGAGACGATGGATCTCGCGGTGGCGCGCCCCGTCGACAACGACATCGTCGCGCTCGGCGGCCTCGTTCCCCCGATCGCGCTGGCATCCAACTCGCAGAACAACATCGTGAGCACGAAACTAGGACCTGACGCGCGGCAAGGGCCGCCGAGGGTGGGGTAACACCATGGCAACACCGGCATCGATCACGACCTGGCACCGGCTGATTCCAATCTCGCGGTCGGCGGACTTCGGCACCGCCCTCGCCGCCGAGGTTCACGACCCGATGTGGATGCTGGCCCGCCAGCATCAGATCGGCGAGCTGCGCGGCGAGGACACCGGCTCGCCCGCGTTCGTGCGCGTCGGGTACAAGGCGGCGCCCCTCGTCGACCTGGTCCTGACGAACCCGACCGGCGACGTCACGGTTTCGTTCGACGCGAACAAGCCGATCGAGGCGCAGATCCTGCCCGAGCCGTTCGCGCCGGACCTCGCCACCAAGGTCGAGATCGGCCTCACCTTCTTTCAGATCCTGCACGAGGCCATCACCGATCAGGACCGCGCCGACGAGATCCAGGCCAAGTTCCTGACCGTCACGACCTCGCCGCTCAAGCTGCCGGCGGCCGCGCCGGCGAACTTCGATCCGATCGACGACAGCACCAACGCGTTCATGTCGATCGCGCTCGGCCGGACGCTCGACGGCGTCGCGCTGTATCCGCTCGCTCAGGCCCGCACGATCCCGTCCGAGGTGAGCAGCATCATGCCGGCCCTCACAGTAGATGAAGTGACGGCGATCGGCGGCGCCTATGACGCGTTCGTGCGGTGGGTCGACGCCACCTTCGGAAAGATCGGCACGACCGACCCCGACGGGTGGAACCCGCAGACTCTCGACTACGACGTCAAGCTGCGGTTCGGCGGTCCGACCGCCACGGTCACGCTGGACGTCCACCCGAACGAGAACGGCTCGGTGGACTGGACGTCGTTCGACAAGGAGGCGACGACGAACGATCCGTTCATGCCGCTCGATATCCAGGTCGCGCGCGAGATCCCGACGCACGTGCGCTTCCCGGGCATGCCGGCGCCGCGCTACTGGGACTTCGAGAGCGGCGAGCTCCCCTGGCCCGACGTGGACGCGATGAAGACCGAGCTGGCGCGCCTGCTGGTGATCGACTTTGCGATGCTCTACAGCATCGACATGTTCGTCGTCCCGCTGGATCTGGCCGTCTCCAACGCGGTCGCGATCGATTCGGTGGTCGTCTACGACGTGTTCGGCGGCCGCATCGGCATCGATGCCGTGGAGGCAGGTCGCGCGGCGCAGGTGCCCGACCGCTTCACGATGTACAGCACGGCCGCGCCGACCGGCGCCGTCGCCGGTTTCATGGTGGTGCCGCCGGGCGCCGGCCGGGCCCTGCAGCACGGGCCCGTGCTGGAAGAGGTGCGCTTCGCGCGCGACGAGGTGGCGAACATGGTCTGGGGCATCGAGGCCGTCACGCAGAGCCGCATCGGCGAGCGCCGCCGCGGCAGCGAGCGGGACGCGGCCGTGGACGCGACGCTGAAGGCGCCCGATCCACTGCCGCCGACCGACGCCCCGCTGCGCTACCAGATCGAGAGCAGCGTGCCGGTTCACTGGATCCCGTTCCTGCCGCCGGCCAGCGATCCCGTGACGACGCTGGAGAAGGCGGTGATCGTCCGCGCCAGCGAGAGTCAGCTGCTGCAGATCCCGGCGGCCGGGAAGATCCTGAACCCCTCCACCCTCGCGAAGTACACGGTGTTCGAGGAACGGGTGTCGCGCCCCGGCGCGCGGGTCGAGCGTCTGGTGTTCGGCGCGCGGTCCCAGGATGGCAAGTCGTACGTCTGGACGGCGCGGCGGCGGCGGGCGGGGGTGGGCGAGACGCAGAGCGGGCTGCGCTTCGACGGCGCGGTGTCGACGGAGACCTAGGCAGCAGGGAAGGAGACTTCGAATGGCAGTGCAAGGATTTCCGAGCGCGGACAGCCTGGTCGGTCCGGTCGTCGCGCTCCGGCGCAAGCTGGTGACGGAGGAGATCGGGTTTCGCAACACGACGTTCACCGCGACCAGCACCGACACGAAGGTCACGGCCACCGCCAACGGCATGGTGGAGGCGCTGACCGTCACCGTGCAACAGACCGCCTACCCGACCACGTTCACGTCCGCGACACTGTCCTCGCTGGCGGCGTCGGTCAAGGACGCCTGCGGCAAGGTGCTGACCAACGCGAACAACGACACGAAGCCGAAAGCGTCTGCCGACGCCGCGGGCTACACGTTGACCGGGATCCCCAACCTGGGCGCGGCGCCCCCGAACAACCCCACCTTCCAGAGCAACGACGCGGACCTGACGGCGCTGCTGCGCGCCCAGGATCCGATCATCGCCGGCAAGCAGTTCCAGGGGATCTCCGGCCCGGTCAGCGCGATCGTCGACGGCACGCTGACGCTGGTGAGCATCACGCTGACGCTGCCGATGCCGGTGTTCAAGACCGAATTCGAAGAGAACGTCGTCATCGCGATCAACCTGGCGCTGACGAAGGCGAAACACCTGTTCGAGGACGGGATCCTGAAGCGCGTGAACGACGGGCTGGATTCGAGCGCGGTGACGTTCCCGACCGCTTGCCTGTGGGCGCAGGGAAACCTGGCGCTGGCCGACCGGGTGCAGGTCAAGGAGGGGAACACCGCGGTCTTCTCGACCGTCGTCAACGCCGGGGCGGGCACGATCGGGACCAACCTCGGTGTCAACGGGCAGACGGGCGACATGTGGAGCCGGGCGCCGGTCCAGCTGCGCAACAATTGCATCGTGAACGGCAACCTCCGCGGGATGGCGGACGTGCAGCTCCAGACGGGAGCGCAGGTGACCGGGGTCCAGGTGACGAACGGCGCGTTGCTGCAGATCCCGAAGCTGACCTTGGCGCCGCCCAGCTTCGGATCGAACCTGGTGGACAAGACGCTGCCCGATCCCCAGGGCCACACGAC
The DNA here is from genome assembly GCA_036557265.1 of Polyangia bacterium. Taxonomy (GTDB): domain Bacteria; phylum Myxococcota_A; class Polyangia; order Fen-1088; family Fen-1088; genus JADGRB01. The sequence continues at coordinate 2,457 of DATBHU010000227.1, read as the reverse complement.
CCTCGATCTGTTGCCCGGTTCGTACGGCAACGTCACCATCAACAGCGGTTGCACGTTGACGCTGCACCAGGGCACGTACACCTTCACGGGTTGGTCGGTGCAGAGCAACAGCACGATCATCACGAAGTCCGGCACCGGCGTCGCCGGCCAGATCAACATCCATGTCCGCGACGGGTTCACGTTCCGGGGCAAGTTCGTCGAGACCACCTCCGGGCTCACGCGCCCGAACCTGGTCGTGGCCGTGTACGGCAACAACTCTCAGGTCCCGATCGGCGGCCCGTTCCAGGGGACGCTGATCGCGCTCAACTCGTCGGTCGTGCTGAACACGCTGCCCACCCAGACCCCACCGGTGTTTCACACGGGCGCCTTCTACGCCCGGGACATCCAGGTCGACCCGGACAACACCATCAAGCACTTTCCGTTCTCGGGGACGCCGGCGCCGACGTCGACCTGATCGGCCGCGGGTGCGAAGAAGAGGCGACCGATCGGACCGCGCGGGCGTTAAGCTGGGCGCGATGGGGTCGAGGCGCGCGGCGGTCCTGTCCCGATGATCTTCGGCATCGACAGCGCCAGCGTCGCCGGCAACAACAACCCCGACTGGGCGAAGGCCAAGGCGACGGGGCCGATCAGCTTCGCGCTCGTTCGCTCGAACTACGGCACCACGACCGACAAGGCGTTCGCGCGTGACTGGCCGCGGCTGAAGCAGGCGGGCCTGGTGCGCGGCGCGTACCTGTTCCTCCGCTTCCCGCGCGGCGGGAAGCCCGCTCCCTCACCGGAGGCGCAGGCGGCGGCGGCGATCGCGACGATCGGCGATCTCGACGACGGCGATCTGCCCCCGACCGTCGACGTCGAGTTCCCCGGCAAGGGCCGGTCGGAGACCGGCCTGTCGGTGCAGGCGTGCCTGGCCGGCGTGCGCGCCGCGTGCGCGGCGCTGGCCGACGCCTACGGCGTGGCGCCCATCATCTACACGAGCGCGCGCGTCTGGCGCGACGATCTCGGCAACGCGCCCGCGGACGACCTGACGGAGAGCCCGCTCTGGCTGGCGCGCTATTTCTTCAAGGCGGGGCCCGCCGTCCGCGACGCCGGCGCGTTCGCGAGCGGCACGCTGGACCCGCCCGTGCCGCCGCCCTGGGGCGACGCCGGCAACTGGTGGATTCACCAATATCAGGGCGACGCCACCCAGTTCCCCGGCTTCAACGGCAACGTCGACATGAACCGCTTCAACGTCGCGTTCAAGGGCGCGCGCGGCGCGCGCGTCCGCTGGCTCCAGCGCCGCCTCGGGATCGCGCCGAACGGCAAGTTCGACCCCGCCACGGAGCGCGCCGTCCGCGCCTTCCAGGACGACAACGACCTCGTCAGCGACGGCGTCGTCGGCCCGCGTACGTTCGCTTACCTCGCCCGCGTCGCGCCGTGAGCCGGCGTACCAGCCGGCACGGTCGCTGATCGCGTTTTTCGGCCCGTCAGCGCCCGATCCTCGTTTCGTCGCCGAAAATTTTCACGCCGGCGCGCTCAAAGAACGAATGCTGGGCGCGCAAAGCCCAGCGACTCAATCAAGGAGAGTGGAGCGATGGAGACGAAGACGTGGATGTGGAAGACGGCGCTGTTGCCGCTGGCCTGCCTGGCCATGGCGTGCAACGCGCCGGGGGGCGCCGGGGCGGGATCGGACGACGAGGCCGTCACGCTGAAGGTCGGCGCGCTGGGCGGCTCGGCGCGTTTCAACTTCGTCAAGACGTCCGACTTTGGCACGGGCTACAACGCCCGCGTCGACATCACCAACACCGGGTCGACCGCCATCCAGGGCTGGTCCACCGACTTCGACATGCCTCACAACGTGCAGGTGAACGTCTCGAACCTTCCCCGCTGCGGCGGCGCCGTGACCGACGACTGCTGGCAGGTCGTCAATGACATCGGCGTGGAGAACGTCGTGCGCATCTTCCACACCGGCTCGGCCAACACCATCGCCGTCGGTCAGACGAAGTCCGAGTTCCTCTTTGGCAGCTACGAGGGCGCGTTCGGCTTCCCCACCCGCTGTGGCGCGCCGCTGGTCGGCCAGAGCACGCCCTGCAACGGCTCGGCCGACGTGACGCCGCCGACGCCGCCCACCAACGTGCGGATCTTCGGGACCGGCTCGGCGCTGGTCGATCTGTTCTGGAGCAACGCCACCGACGCGGCCGGCGTCACCGGCTACATCATCAGCTACGCGACCCGCGCCGCGCCCGCCCTGGAGATCGGCGAGGTCCCGTTCACGACGCCCGTCACGCGCGCCCGCATCACCCGCCTGCAGAGCGACACCGACTACATCTTCTTCGTGTCGGCGCGCGACGCGGCCGGCAACGTGTCGTCGCCGCTGGCGTCGTCGCCCCAGACGCACACGGCGATCCCGGGCATCAGCGTCACCTTCAACACCACCAACACCTGGCAGGGCGGCGGCTTCCAGGGCGAGTTTCACCTCACCAA
>DATBHU010000226.1:0-3745 GCA_036557265.1 Polyangia bacterium | reverse complement strand
CGCCATCGACGTCCCCGCCAACGCGACGCTGGAGCAGGTGACGACGTACTCGTCGCTGGTCGGCAAGGCGTTCGCGCAGACGCCCGAGTTCGAGCACAGCTTCCAGATCAGCTTCCCGACCGGCGGCTTCGGCGGCATGGCCCTGAAGCCGTGGACCCACCGCCAGCGGAGCGTCTTCCCGATCGCAAACGAGCTGAACATGAAGCTGGCCGGCATCACCGGCATCCGCGCGCCGGTCTTCCTGCCGCCGGCGCTGCCCAACCCGGGGCTGTTCCCCGTCGAGGTGGTGCTGACGTCGACGGCGGAGCACGCCCAGCTGGTGCGCTACGCCGACCAGCTGGTGGGGGCGGCGATGGCGAGCCACCAGTTCGCGTTCCCGCCCATCGTCGACGTCCGCATCGACCAGGCCAACGCCGAGATCGTGATCGACCGCGGCAAGGCGGCGTCGATGGGCGTGACGATGGAGCAGCTCGGCTCCGACCTGTCGTCGATGCTGAGCGGCAACTTCGTCAACCGCTTCAACATCGACGGGCGCAGCTACAAGGTGATCCCGCAGATCGAGCGCTCCGGGCGCCTGACGGCGGCGCAGCTGGAGGACATCCACGTGTCGGGCCCGGGCGGGCGGCTGATTCCGCTGTCGGCGATCGCCAGCATCCACCAGGGCCTGGAGCCGCGGTCGCTCAACCGGTTCCAGCAGCTGAACGCCATCAAGATCTCCGGCCTGCCGACGCGCTCGCTGAAGGACGGCCTCGAGGTGCTCGAGTCGACGGCGGCGAAGATCCTGCCGCCGGGGTCGAAGCTCGACTACACGGGCGAGTCGCGGCAGCTGCGCCAGGAGTCGGGGCGGTTCCTGCCCGCGCTGGGGCTGGCGATGCTGGTGATCTTCCTGGTGCTGGCCGCGCAGTTCAATTCGTTCCGCGACCCGTTCGTGATCCTGGCCGGCTCGGTGCCGCTGGCGATGTTCGGCGCGCTGATCTTCACCTTCCTGAAGTTCGCGGGACCGCCCGGGCTGTCGTTCGGGCTGACGGAGGGCTGGACCACGACGCTCAACATCTATTCGCAGGTCGGCCTGGTGACGCTGGCCGGGCTGATCGCGAAGAACGGCATCCTGATCGTCCAGTTCGCGAACGAGCAGCAGCTGGCCGGGATGGACAAGATCTCGGCCGTGCGCGAGGCAGCCAGCATCCGCCTGCGCCCGATCCTGATGACCACGGTGGCGACGGTGGCCGGCCACTTCCCGCTGACGCTGGTCTCCGGGCCGGGCGCGGTCGCCCGCAATTCGATCGGCATCGTGCTGGTCGGCGGCATGACCATCGGCACGCTGTTCACGCTGTTCGTCGTCCCGTCGGTCTACGTGCTGATCGCCAAGGACCACCGCAAGGAGAAGGCGAAGCGCGAGGCGCTGGAGAACACGCCGGACGAGCTGCCGCCGACCAACGGCCGGCCGGCGCCCGTGTACGGCGCCGAGTAGATGTCGCGCGGTCCGAGCTAACGGCGCCTCGCAAAGTCGTGCGACAATGCGGGCGCTGACACGTCCGTAGTGTCACCGCCTTGCGGACCGCGAAGGAGACTCGAATGCGCCTGACGACCGCCCTTTTCTTGGCCCTCGCTGCGTGCACGACGCTGGCAGCCTGCGGGGGAGGTTCCGGAGGCCCCGGTGCGGGCCAGGAGCGCGGGCCCTGCTACGGCAACGGGTCCTGCAACCCCGGACTGACCTGCGCCTCGAACACGTGCGTGAAGATAATGGGTAGCGGAGGAGCCGGCGGCAAGGGCGGCGCCGGAACCGGAGGCGACGGAGCGGGCGGCAGCGCGGGCGCGACCGGCGGCGGCAGCGGCGGCTCGGCGACGGCCGGCGCGGGCGGAAGCGGCGGCGCGACAGCCGGGAGCGGCGGCGCGGCCGGAAGCGGCGGCGCGACAGCCGGAAGCGGCGGCACCGCCGGAAGCGGCGGCGCGACCGGCGGGAGCAGCGGCGCCGGAGGTTCGAGCACGGGCGGCTCGCTCGCGGGCAGCGGCGGCGCTGCCGGCGGCGTCGCGGGCGCGGGCGGATGGGGAGGAAGCGGAGGCGGCGGCGGGACGGGCGGCAGCGGCGGGACCAGCGGCGCCGGCGGGACGAGCGGCGCCGGAGGCAACGACAACGTCGTCGGCAACGCGCGCATCGGCGTCTTCCGGGCCGGCATCTGGACCATCGACAGCAACGACAACGGCGTCTACGACCCCGGCGTCGACGCGGTCGTCACCTACGGTGGCGCGGGCGACATCCCGGTGACGGGCGACTGGACGGGCGACGGCCGCATCCGGATCGGCATCTTCCGCAACGGCGTCTGGACCTTCGACAACAACGGCAACGGCATCTACGACGCGGCCGACACGCAGGCGACGTTCGGCGGCGCGGGCGACATGGCCGTGACCGGCGACTGGAACGGCAAGGGGCACACGTTCATCGGCGTCTACCGCCAGGGCGACTGGTACCTCGACATCGACGGCGATCGCGTGTGGAACGACGCCGTCGACAAGCACTACACCTTCGGCGGCACCGGCTACCTGCCGTGCACGGGCGACTGGACGGGCACCGGCAAGACGCGGAGCGGGCTCCTCCAGGGCGTCCAGCCGAACAACGCCTTCTTCACGCTCGACATCGACGGCGACGGCACCTTCACGCAGAACGTCGACGTCTCGATCTCCTACGGGTTGAAGGACGACATCCCCGTGCCCGGGCAGTGGGGCAGCACGAAGAAGTCGCAGATCGGTATCTTCCGCAGCGGGCAATGGGACGTCGACGTGAACGGCGACTACGTCTGGAACGCCGCCGACGATCGGTCGATGACGTTCGGCCAGGCCGGCGACGTGCCCGTCGTGTTCATCCGGCGTTGACGGGCTGACCGCCGCGGCCTCCGGCAGTATTGTTCGCGGCGGTATCGTTCCCGTCTCCGGGAGGTGCGCCCATGTCCGACGTCCCGCTCACCGCCAGCCAGATCGTCGTCCGCGTCTGTCTCTTCCTGGTCGCCGCCATCGCGATGGCGGGCGGATCGCTGCAGATGTACCTCGGACAGCCCGACACGACACCGCGCCTCGACAACGTGCACCGCTTCATGGCCGGCGTCTATCTGTCGACCGGCTTCATCTCTCTCTGGGCGGCGATCACCGTCCGCCAGCAGGGCGCGCTCGTCTACTTGCTCGCGCTCGGCGTGCTGATGGCGGGGACCGGGCGCCTGCTGTCGATCGCCAAGGTCGGCCTGCCCACCCCGGCCCGCGTCTGGCTCGGCTACCTGATTCCCGAGCTCCTGATCCCGTTCCTCATGGCGGGCGCGCACTTCGCCGGCCGCTGAGCGCGATCTGCTCGCGCCCGAGAGGGCATTTACCCGGGAGACGGCCATGACACGACGAACGCTCGCCCCCCTGAGACATGTTGCGGCGATCCTGCTGGCCACGCAGCTCGCCTGCTCTTCGGCCGGCTCGGGGAGCCCGGAAACCGGCGGGAGCAGCGGCGCGGGAACGGCTGGCTCGACCGGAGGGGCGGCGAAAGGCGGCGCCGGCGGCGCGGATAGCAGCGGCGCCGGCGGCGCGAGCGGCGCGAGCGGCGCGGCCGGCAGCACCGGCGGCTCGAGCGCCACGGGCACCGGAGGCAGCGGAGGCGGCGCGGGCGGCAGCAGCGGGAGCGCCGGCGCCGCGGGCGGCCCCGGTGGTTCGAGCGGCGGCGGGACCGGCGGCGCGGGCAACGGCGGCGCTTCGGGCGGCGGCGCAGGCG
>DATBHU010000225.1:0-2278 GCA_036557265.1 Polyangia bacterium | reverse complement strand
AGCGTGAGGCGCTGCGCGTGAAGGCGCTGGCGGGGCTCGGCCGCACCGACGAGGCGCGCCGGGCGGCGCGGGCGTTCCGGGCGCGCTTCCCGCGCAGCGTCCTGCTGCCGGCGGTCAGCCAGATGCCGGCCTCGGAGCCGTGATGCCGCGGCGGCCCTGGGTCGCCATCCTGCTCGGCGCGACGCTCGCCGCGGCGGCCTGCGGCGGGACGCTGGACGCCGGACGCGACGTGCCGCACGGGCTGCTCCCCGTCGACGAGCGCAACCCGGTGATCATCGACAACGACAGGGCGGTCGACAACTGGGCGGGCGAGTACGCGGTCCTGCTCGCCAACAGCGGCGGGCCGCGCATCGTCGGCATCATCGCCAGCGCGAGCCCCTACTGGACGAACGCCAACGCGAACGCCACCGACTGGGGCAAGCTGGTGGCGGCCGCCCGCGCCAGCGGCCTCAAGAACATCCCGGACGTCACCACGAGCGCCGGCCTGCCGATGGTGCGGCCCGCCGACGGCCAGGTCGATTCGACCACGCCGAATCACGCCGACGGCGCGCAGCTGATCGTCGATCTGTCGCGCAAGCTGAGCACGCCGTCGCGCCCGCTGGTCGTGATCTGCAACGTCCCGCTGACCAACCTCGCGGACGCCTACCTGATCGATCACAGCGTGGTCGACCGCGTGGTGGTGGTGGCCCAGCTCGGCGAGCTCGGCAGCCCCAACACCACGATGAACGGGCCGAACGGCGATCTCGACGCGTGGGCGGACTGGATCGTCGCCCAGAAATATCCGCGCTACGTCCAGGTCAGCGCCTACTACGATCAGACCGGCGACGTGACCAGCGCCGATCTGACCCGGCTGCCGCAGAACGCGCTCGGCGACTGGATGCGGGACAAGCAGCCCAACATCTACACGATCCCGCAGGCGTCCGATCAGATCGCGATCCTGGCGGTGGCGCTGCCGGCGTTCGTCACCGCGGTCCAGCGAACCTCGCCCGACACCTCCGTCGCGTTCGACGACACGCAGGGACCGCCGCTGCAGCCGGACGACACCGGTCCGGCGCTGGTGGTCACCAAGATCGACGCGACCATGGCGGCGACGCGGCTCTGGCAGATGCTCGGCGATCCGAAGACGTTCGCGCCCTGATCTTTTTCTGACAAGAGCGCCGCCCTCCCGACAATAGAGGTCGCGGCACGTGCCTCCGGCCTGCGCGCGTCCCGGCCCCTCCTATCGGATGGCGCCCGCCGATTCTCATTTTCTGCACCATCTCATTTCATGTCGCGGCGGAGGTGATCCTGACTCCGACCTGCGGGCATTGAGTCCCTGAAGGACTTCCCTGAAGGAGACCGCTCGATGAAGCTTCAATCCGTTGTTCTGGTGATGGCGCTGGCGTTCGCAACCCTCTCAGGCGCGTGTGGCTCCAGCAGCCCATCGGGGACAGGCGGCAGCTCCGGCACCGGCACGGGCGGCAACGGAACGGCCGGCACGACGGGAACGGGCGGCGCATCTTGCCCGGACGTCGCGGCCTGCGGCGGCAGCGTGGTCGGAACGTGGACGGTGATGTCGTCGTGCCTGACGGTGAACGGGACGGTGGATCCCTCGTGGCTCGGCCTCGATCCGCGCACCTGCACCGGCGTCTCGATCTCCGGATCGCTGAGCGTGAGCGGGACCTTCACCGCCAACGCGAACGGGACGTACACGGACGGGACGACCACCACGGGACAGCCGCGGCTCGACCTGGTGGCGGGCTGCCTCATGCTGTCGGGCACGAAGATCGACTGCGGCGGCGTGCAGCGGACGATCGCGGGCGCGACCTGCACCAGCGCTTCCAACGGCGGCTGCACCTGCACGCTGGCGGTCAATCAGACGGGCGGCATCGGCGTGATCTCGAACGGACCATCGAGGAGCGACAGCTATCGCACCGCCGGCAACGTCGTCACGCTGACCACCGACGCCGGCGACGAGAACTACGCCTACTGCGTCGCGGGCAACCAGATGACCTGGACCCCGCAGGACGTGAACCTGCCGATCAAGGGAACCATCGTGCTCGCGAACAGCGGCGGCACCGGCAGCGGCGGCACGTCGGGAACGGGCGGCGCCAGCGGGACGACGGGGACCGGCGGCACGACCGGCGCCGGCGGATCCTCGACGGGAAGCGGCGGCTCCACGGGCGGGACCGGCGGATCCTCGACGGGCGGTCGCGGCGGCACGACGGGAACCGGCGGCAGCGCCGGCGGCCAGGGCGGATCATCCGGTCGCGGCGGCACGACCGGCGCCGGCGGATCC
>DATBHU010000224.1:0-11001 GCA_036557265.1 Polyangia bacterium | reverse complement strand
GTCCGCGGCGCCCACGACGGCGATCCGTTCACCGGCCGCGCGGGCGCGCTCGACGGCGGCGGGATATTCGGGGACGCGATCGTCGGGGTGAAACCAGCGCGCGATGATCTGCTCGTGGCTCGCCCACATGATGCTCCACTGCATCATCGCGTGGGTGCAGTAGACGTGGCGGACGCCCTCGGCGCGCAGGCGGTCGACCAGCGCGCCGAGCGCGTCGCGCACCGGCACCCCCGGCGCGATCGCCATGCCGGAGGTGGGCACGCGATCGAACTGGCGCATGGCGCCGCCGCTCGCGATCAGGAGGACGGCGAGCCCGCCCGCCACCAGCGCCCGGCGCGGCCGCCCGGGCGCGAGCGCCGCGGCCGCAGCGGTGGCGACCGCCAGCACCAGCGGCCCCGCCGCCGGCGCGAGGTATCGGTATTGAAACGGCAGCGACCGGATGACGAGCGTCACCGCGATCGACAGCGCGCCCGCGAGCGTCAGCGTGCGCAGCCAGCGCGCCGGCGGCCGCGCCAGCGCCAGGGCGGCGCTGGCGATCCACGCGACGATCCAGAGGATGCCGGCGAGCGCGATCCACGCGCCCATCGGCATGATGTCTTCCATCCAGAAGGCGCCGCTCGTCGCCCCCCACAGGTTCCTCGGCAGGTGCAGCAGCGCGTACCCGGGCGCGATGCCGGACAGCACCTCCGGCCGCCAGTAGCCGGACCGGTGCGGCGACGGCACGACCACGCCCACCACCAGCACCACCAGGAAGGCGTAACCGATCGCGACGACGTCCTGACGAAAGCGGCCGCGATCGCGCAGGCGCGCGACGTAGGCAAACATCGGCAGCAGCCACAACGGGTGCGCCAGCGAGATCAGGGCGCCGCAGGCGCCGATCAGCAACATGCGCCCGACGCGGGCGGCAGGCGTGGAAGGCGGGGGCGCCGCCGGCGCGTCGGCGGCGGTGGCGCCGGCGATCAACCAGAGCACGACGCCGGTGAGCGCGAACGCCGTGATTGGCCCGCCGAACGCCTTCATCGACAGCGTCGCCCAGCCGGGGAAGACGGCCAGCGCGGCGGCCGCCAGCGCGGCGCCGCGGCGTCCCGCCCAGCGGTGCGCCGCCAGCACGTAGAAGACGTAGCCGGCGCTCCAGAGCAGCAGCATCGCGCCCTTGAGGGCGCCGTCGGAGACTCCGAACAGCCGGAAGGCCAGCGCCGCCGCTCCCGTCTCGAAGATGGCGAGGCCGTAGCGCTGGCCCCAGAAGAACAGCGAGACGTCGCGCCCCTCCGCGAGGTGCTTGGCCATCAGCGCAACGATGCACTCGTCGCCGTCGGGGACCAGCTGGCCGCCCAGCCACTGCGACGCGCGCGACAGCGCGACGGCGGCGAGACCGAGCGCGATGACGCCGATCAGGAAGCCGCGTTCGCGCCCGGTCACGTCTCGACAGCGTATCCCCGCGCGACGGCAAGCGACAAGCTCGTCCGCTGACGACGATGACAGCGAACGCCGGTCCGTGGGACACTGCCGGAGAATGTCGGAGCCCGGCGCCGCGCCCGCGCCCCGCTGGCTGCTGGCCGTCGTCGCCGCGGCGACGGTCGTGATGCTGGTCGTCGGCTGGGGGCCGCGCCTGCAGTGGGGGTTGTGGCTGGACGAGACGTTCGTCGCCTGGCAGGCGGAGGCCGGCTGGACGATCGCGCGCGACAAGCTGGGCGATCCGGCGCAGTCGGTGCTGTTCGGCTACATCGAGGCGCTGTTCTACTTCCCCGGCTCACCGCACATGGAGCTGTGGTTGCGCCTGCCGGCCCTGATCGGCGGCCTCGCCAGCTGCCTGCTCGCCTACCGCCTGGCCGAGCGGCTGGTCGGCAAGGGGACGGGGGTGCTGGCGTTCGTGGTGACGGTCGCCGACCCGCAGATGATCGTCAACGCGACGCAGGCGCGCCCGTACACGTGCGGGGTGGCTGCGTGCCTGGCGTCGCTCCTCGGCCTGCTGCGCTGGCTCGAGACCGGCCGGCGCCGCGACGGCCTCGCCTTCTCGCTCTCGCTCGCGCTGGCGGTGCACATGCACCTGCTGTTCGCGACGTTCGCCGTGGTGCCGGCGTTCGTCCTCTACCGCCGGGCGCGCCGCGGAGGAGCCATCGATTGGCCCGGGCTGTCGCGCTGGCTGGCGCTGACCGCGCTGCTGACGCTGCCGCTCGTCTGGCTGGTGCACCGCCTGTCGGGCGGCACGGACCCGTCCGCCGTCGGTCTGTTCAGCCTGGGCCGCGCCCTCGCGCAGCTGATCCCCTGGACCGTGATGTTCTCGCTGCTGGCGTTCGCGCTCCTGCTCGTGACCGCCCGGCGCAACGCCGGCGCGGCGCTGCGCGCGGCGTTCGCGGGCGAGCCGCCGGTGCTCGCGACGTTCTGGCTGCTGGTGCCGCCGCTGCTCTTGCTGTCGGCTTCGCATCTGCTGCACCGCACGCTGTTCCTCGATCGCTACTACGCCCACACCGTCGCGGCGGAGGCGCTGCTCGTCGCGGCGCTGCTGCGCGGTTTTCCGCCGGCGCCGCGCGCGCTCGTGCTCATCCCCTTCGTGTTCGGCATGCCGATCGCCTACGGCGCTCACACCTGGTCGCAGACGGAGACGATGATCAGCTGGCGGCCGCCCATGCAGATCGTGCGCAGGCTCGATCCCAGCGGCGCCGCGCCGGTGTTCGTGCAGTCGGGGCATCCGCCCTCGAACACGTCCGACTGGCAGCACGGGATCGAGAAGCGGCTCTTTCTCTACTCGCAGATCGCCGCCTACCCGTTGCCCAATCGCGTGTATCCGCTGCCCTACAATCTCGACGAGTCGGTGCAGACGTTCGTTCGCCGGCTGGCGGACACGGAGCTGGCCGGCGCGCCCGTCGTCTTCGTGGCCGGCCTGCCCAAGAACGTCACCATGCGGTGGATCGCCGGCTTCTTCGAGGCGCGCGGCTACACGGTCAGCTACCCCCTCGAGCAAGGCTTCTGGCTGATCGCCCTGCGCAAACCGGCCACCTCGTCGCCCTGATCCGCACAGGTGGACTCATATCCCACCTTGCCCGCCAGCGCTCGCGAAACGCCGCCCGTCACGATCCTGACGGCGGCTTTTCCGGACAACCTGCCGCCGGGCAACTGATTCTCGCGTCTTCGCCTCTGTGAGCGTTGCACCTACCCGGACGCCGTTGCGTGAACGGATGTGAACGGTGATGTCGCACCTTTGCGCTCATTGACGGTGATTGGCGGTCAAGCTCTTTGATTGGCATCCAGGTGCGCAACGGTGAGCAAAGCTCATCAAATCGAACACAATGAAATGAAACAATAATTGCCGACATTGGCGCCAAAGATTTGTCAGAAAACGCTCAACCATTATGTGAATCGTGATACTGTTTCGACGGGGGTCAGTATGAAAACTCTCGTGCGTTCACTTGTTCTGCTCTCCTCTTTCACTGTCGTCGCTGCCGGTTGTGCAAACGATGCGACAGATGATCTGACCTCTACCGAGGACGCGCTGACGTGCGGTGGTTTCCACCACGGCAACCCCGGCCAGCACATCCATCACAACCATCACCGCCATCATCACCATCATGGCGGCGTCGGCGGCAGCGGTGGCGCGCCTCACCTGACCGGCACCGGCGGCAGCGGCGGCACCGGCGGCGCACCTCACCTGACCGGCGCCGCGGGCGCCGGCGGCGGCGACATGAGCGGCGCAGCGGGCAGCGGCATGACGGGCGGCAGCGGCATGACCGGCGGCACCGGCATGACCGGCGGCACCGGCGGCACCATGCCCGATCCGCGCTGCGCGCAGCTGGACGGCATCATCAGCTGGTGGCACGGCGACAACGACTTCGACGACGCCGTTGGAACGAACGACGGAACCAACGGCGGCGCGGCGTCGTTTGCGCCCGGCGAAGAGGCCGAGGGCTTCAGCCTGAACGGGACGATGAACTCGTTCGTCGTGGTGCCCGACGCGCCCGACCTGATGCCGATGACGGCGATCACCCTCGACGCGTGGATCAACACGCCCGCGCCGGGTGGCCGCATCATCGACAAGATCACCGCCTTCTTCACCGACGGCTACCTGCTCGACATGGTGGGCGATCACATCCGCATGCTCGTCGGCGGCGACAACCTGATCTCGGACGGCTCGGTGCCGGCGGGGATCTTCACGCACGTGGCCGGCGTCTACGGTCCCGACCCCGCCAACCCGGGCACGTTCAAGTTCTCGGTCTACATCAACGGCGTGCTGGCGGGCGAGAAGACCACCCCGCAGCCGGCCGTCCCCGGCAACCTCTTCCCGGAGCCGGTGCACATCGGCGCCGATTCGGGCGGCGGCAGCCTGTTCACCGGCGTCATCGACGAGCCGCGCATCTGGAACCGCGCGCTGACCGCCGACGAGATCGCGACGCTGGTCTTCCAGAGCACGAACTGCCAGTGAGCTGAGCGGCAGCGCCGCGCGGTCGCGAGCGGCCCGCGCGGCCGCGCTTGCGGAGCGTCCGCGCGCGCGCCGATAATCGACGCGCGATGCGGATGACCACGACCGTGCGCGTGGCCGGCCTGGCGCTGATCGTGGCCGTGGCCGCCCTGCGCGTCGCCGGGACCTGGTCGGTCTACGCGGCCACCGCCGATGAACCGCAACACATCGCCGCCGGCATCGAGTGGCTGGGGCGCACCGACGTCGTCCAGCACGAGCCGTGGCGCACGGTCAACCCGCCGGTGGCGCGCATCGCGGTGGGGATTGGCCCCTACCTGGCCGGCATGCAGTCGACGCCGTTCCTGCGCGACGCCCTCTACACGGGGCCCGGCTATCTGCGCAACCTGCGGCTGGCGCGACCCGGCGTCCTGCCGTTCCTGGCGCTCGCCATCGTGCTGACCTGGGTGATCGCGCGCCGCGCCTACGGCGAAGCGGCCGCCTGGGTCGCCGCGGCGGCGCTCTCGTGCGTGCCGGCCGTGCTCGGACACGGCGGCCTGGCGACGACCGACGTCGCGTTCACCGCGGCGTTCCTGCTGACGCTGCTGGCGCTGCTGCGCTGGATCGAGGAGCCGACCGCCGCGCGGGCCGCGCTGGCGGGGCTGGCGCTGGGCCTGGCCGGCGCGACGAAGTTCTCGGCCATCGTGCTGCCGCTGTTCGCGGCGCTGGCCGTCGGCGCGCGACGCCTGCTGGGCCCGCGCCCCGGCAGCGGCAGGCGGTTGCTCGCGCAGTCGCCGCTGGTCGTGCTGGCCGCGCTGCTGGTCGTGTGGGGCGTCTATCGTTTCGCGATCGCGGCGCCCGCTTCGCTGTGGCGCCCGGAATGGGTGCAGGACACCGTCGACGCCTGCTTCCCGTCGGAGCGCGGGCGACACGCCGCCCAGTGGCTGCTCGCGCACCGTTTGCCGGCGCCGAGCGCGTTCCTGGCGGCGCTGGGGCTGTGCGCGCAGGAGGCGCCGGGGCGATCGACCTCGTACCTGCTCGGCCAGCTGACCCAGGACGGGTTCCCCGCGTTCTTCCCGATCGCGCTGGCCGTGAAGACGCCGCTTCCGCTGGCGGCGTTCGCCGCCTTCGGTTTCATCGTCGTCGTGCGCGGACGGGGCGCGCCCGAGGAGCGCTTTCGCGCGCTGGCGCCCGCCATCGCGATCGTCGCTTACCTCGCGATGGTGATCCCGTCCCGCACCAACATCGGCGTCCGCCACGTGCTGCCGGTGTTCCCGCTGCTGGCGATGCTGGCGGGCCGGGGCGCGGTCGCCGCGTGGCGCGCGCCGCGCTGGCGGATCGCCGCGCGCGCCGCGGCCGGGGCGGCGGCGATCTGGGCGCTGGCGATCCCGTTCGCGGCCGCGCCCGACTACCTGCCCTGGTTCAACGCCCTGGCCGGACGCCACCCCGACCGCGTGCTGATCGACAGCGACCTGGACTGGGGACAGGATCTGCTCCGGCTGGAGCGGGCGCTGGCCGATCGCCACATCGACAGCGTCCACATCGCCTACTTCGGCGCGTCCGACATCTGCCGGCACCGGCTGCCGCACCTCACCTGGCTGCGGCCGCGCGAGCCGGTGCACGGCTGGATCGCGATCAGCGAGACGTTCCACCACGGCATCGACGGCTCGTACTACCGCGACGGCAACCCGTGCGATCGCAGTCAGATGGTCGGCACCTTCGTCCCCGACACGCGACAATACGCCTGGCTCGACGCCTACCAGCCGGTCGCGCGCGTCGGCGCGTCGATTCGCTTGTACGACATCCCCTAGGCCGCTTCGCCGTGCCCTAGAACCGCTTCGCCGTGCCCCAGAACCGCTTCGCCGTGCCCCAGAACCGCTTCCTCGTCGAAGCTACCCAGCGACCTCGGCCCTCGCGCTTCGCGGTCGCAGGCGAGCGCCGTTACGCGCGTGCCCGCCGGCCTCGCTTCGACCGGACGCTGCGGGCCGCGCGTGGGCTTTTTCCGGCGCGAGGGCTGCCGCTTCGAAAGTGAAATGCAGCCCTCGCGCCGGAAAAAGCTCGTAAGCGGACGTGAGGCGCGGTCGAGACGCGAGGAACGACGCGCGCGCGTGCGGGTTTTCGGGTCGGTCGCGATCTCGTCGCCGGCGATCTCGTCGCCCGGCTGCGATCTGGTCGAGGCCCGAAGGTGGCTTGGACGGGAAGACGAAAAGACGAAAAGACGAAAAAGCTACTGCGGCACGGACGGAGGCGGCAAATAGGTCTCAGGCGAGGCGCCCGCGCGCGGGCCGACCATCAGCATGCGCGATCCACTCTCGTCACCCCGGGCCACGTTCCGGCGATAGCTCTTCGACACCGAACCTGCCTCCTGGGCGTCGAGGCTCTCGATGATCTTGCGCGACTCCTCCGGGTTCGCCCCCTTCTTGTTGACGTGCTGGGCGCCGAACCAGGCGGCGTACGACTGGCCGTAGTAGCTGGAGAGGTGAGCCCGACCGCAAGCGCCCAGCGACACCGCCGACGCGATGACGGCGAACGACAACCATACGAGCCTGGTCTTCTTCACGGTTGCGCCTCCTTCTTGGGTGCATCGGCTGGTTTCGCTGCGGCTGCATCTGCCGAGGGCGGCGATGTCGAGGACGACGGCGACGCCGCGGGCGCCGCGGGCGCCGATTGCGACGCCGGCGTCTCTGCCTCGGGCGGGACGGGACGCCCCAGCACCAGCGCCGCATGAACCAGGTTCGAACGCGCGCGCGCGACCGTCGGATCCAGACGCAGCGCCTCGACGTAGAGCTCGAAGGCGTTGGCCATGTCGCCGCGCCGTTCGTAGGCGAAGCCGAGGTTGTTCTTCGCCTCCGCCTCGGTCCCGCCCATCTGGAACTCACGCGCCGCGCGCCGCAGATCGCCCAGGGCCGCGCAGGCGAACCCGAGGTTGGTGCGGACCCGCCGCGACAGCGGGGCCAGCCGCGCCGCCGCCTCGTAGACGCTGACGGCCTCCTTGTACTGCTGGCGCAGATAGAGCGAGAAGCCGAGGTTGTTCAGGTAGGCGGCGTTCTTCGGCGCCAGCCGGACCGCCTCGCGGTGCTCCGCCTCCGCCTCAGAACGCATCTGGACGTCGTACAGGATGCCGAGCGCCGCGTGGGCGTCGGCCGATTCGGGGGCGATCTTCAGGGCCGCCTTCAGATCGCCCTCCGCGTCGGCGAACAGCCCGCGCTCGCGGAAGACGATCCCGCGCAACGTCAGCACGTCGGCGTCCTCGGGCCGATCGCGGTGCATCTCGTCCAGCATCGCGAACGCCTGGGGCCAGTCGCCGCGCGACACCAGCTCGTGCGCGATCTTGCTGCGCGCCAGGTAGCCGGCCTCGGACTGGTGCCCCGCGCCCTTCGTGTCGGCGCAGCCCGCGCTCCAGTGGGCCACGACCAGCGCGACGCCGAGCGGGGCCATCATCCACCTCGACTTCGACCTCCACTCGAGCGCGCGCGCCACCCTCATTGACCGGCCATTCGCCTGGTGATCATCGCGATGGCCGGCCCGAGCACGACCGCGAACAGCGACGGCAGGATGCACATGATCAACGGAATGGTCATCTTCACCGAGACCATCGCCGCCTTCTCCTCGGCGCGCTGCATGCGCTTGGTGCGCATCCCCTCGGCGTGGACGCGCAACGCGCGCGACACGCTGGTGCCGAACAGCTCGGTCTGGATGATCATCGCGGACAGCGTGCGCAGATCCTCGACGCCGGTCCGGTTCGACAGGCGGTGGAAGGCGTCGGAGCGCCGCACGCCCGCCTGGATTTCCAGCAGCGTCTGCTTCAGCTCCTGCGCCAGGACGGGCGCGACCAGCTCCAGCTCCTGCGCGACGCGCCCCATCGCCGCGTCCAGCGACAGGCCGGCCTCGACGCAGGTGACCAGCAGGTCCATCGAGTCCGGCAGGGCGTCGCCCACCAGCGCCTGCCGCTGCGCGATCTTGCTGCGCAGCCACAGGTTGGGCAGGAAGAACGTGAACGCGATGAAGATGAAGGCGATCGCGATGGCGGGCGGCAGCTCGAGCGGCTTCTCGAGGTGCGAATCGATCTGCCACAGGAGGATGATGACGATCAGCGGAAGCAGCAGCTTCACGCCCAGCAGGATCTCGACGGCGTTTTCGGTCCGGAAGCCGGCGTGGACCAGCGACTGCTGGATGCGCGACAGCTCCTCGCCCTCTGACGGTTTGACCAGCCGGGCGAACGGCCGCAGGAAGCCGGCCAGGGCCGCGAACCGCTTCTGCGGGGCGGACACGCGCTCGCCGCCGAACCCCAGGTCCATGCCGCCCGCGCCGGTGGCCCGCTCGAGCCGCTCGATCACCTCGTCACGGCGGCCTCCGAACAGGGCGCGCGCGCCGAACGCGATGGCGATGACGGCGACCAGGCCGCCGCCCGCGGCGATCAGCAGGGTCGGGTTGATGCCGGCGATCAGGTCCATCTACATCTTCACCTTGATCATCTTGCGCATCCACAAGAACCCGATCGTCCAGCTGAAGATGCCGTAGGCGAGCACGATGTGCCCAACCTTCTCCTCGAACATCGGCATCAGGTACTCGCGGTTCCCGACCACCATGAAGAGCAAGGAGACGAACGGCAGCGCGCCCAGGATGTAGCTCGACATCCGGCCCTCGGCGGTCAGCCCGCGCAGCTTGCCCTGGAACTTCTCGCGGCCGCGCACGGTGTCCGCGATCTTCTCGATGATCTCGACCAGGTTGCCGCCCGTCTCCTTCTGCACGATGACGGACAGCGCGAAGATCTTGAGGTCCTGGTTGTCGGGCGCCCGGCGCGTCATGTCGGCGACCGCCTTCTCGAACGGCATGCCCAGCTCCTGGGCCTCGAAGGCGCGCGCGAACTCGATGCTGACCGGCGTCGGCATCTCGGTGGCGACCATCTTGAACGAGCTCGACAGCGCGTGCCCGGCGCGCAGCGAGCGCGCCATCATCTCCAGCGCGTCGGGAAGCTGCTGCGACAGCTTGGTGGTGCGCTGGTTGCGCTTCCACATCACGAAGAACAGCGGGATGAGGCCGAACACCAGGGGCAGCACGACGAACGTCAGGCCACCCGACCCGAGGATGGCGAGGGCCAGGCCGACCAGGGCGCCGATCCCCATGTAAGCGAGCAGCTGGGCGACGGTGATCTCCAGCTCGGTCTGCTCGAGCAGGCCCTCGAGCCGCGCCGACACCTTCAACGACCGCAGCATCGCGTCGATGGCGGGGTTGACGGCGAGCTTGCCCATGCGCAGCACGCCCATCGTCTGCGGTCCGCCCGAGCCGCCCCCCAGCGCCGACAGCCGGCGCTTCAGCTCGTCCTTCCGCCGGTCGGAGAGGAAGCGCAGCGTGTAGACCAGCGCCTCCAGCAACACGACCGCCGTCAGACCGACGACGCCGATGAGGATGAACTTCATGCCCGCGTCCTCACAGGTACGGCTTGATGATCTCGGCCGGGTTGATGCCGTAGCGCTCGATGCGGTCGAGGGCGCGCGGCCGGATGCCCGTGAAGCGGTAGTCGCCGACGATCTTCCCGGCCGCGTCGACGCCGTGCTGCTCGAACTTGAAGATCTCCTGCATGGTGATCACGCCTGCCTGGATGTCGGTGATCTCCGCGATGCTGGTGATGCGGCGTTTGCCGTCGGTGCCGCGCGACAGCTGGACGATGACGTTCAGCGAGCGCGCGATGGTCTGGCGGATCAAGGCCTCCGACATCTGCACGCCGCCCATGCCGACCATCGCCTCGACGCGCGACAGGGCGTCGCGCGGGGTGTTCGCGTGCACCGTGGTCATCGATCCCTCGTGACCGGTGTTCATCGCCTGCAGCATGTCGAGCACCTCGCCGCCGCGGCACTCGCCGATGATGATGCGGTCGGGGCGCATACGCAGGGCGTTCTTCACCAGATCGCGCGCGATCACCTCGCCCTTGCCCTCGATGTTGGGCGGGCGGGTCTCGAGGCGAACGATGTGTTTCTGCTGGAGCTGCAGCTCGGCCGCGTCTTCGATGGTGATGACGCGCTCGCCGTCGGGAATGAACGACGACAGCGCGTTGAGCATGGTGGTCTTGCCGGTGCCGGTGCCGCCCGAGACCAGGCAATTGAGCTTCGCCTTCACGCAGGCGGCCAGGAACGCCAGCATCTCCGGGGTGGCGCTGTTGATGGCGATCATGTCCTTCACCCGCAGGGGCGAGCCGCCGAAGCGCCGGATCGACAGCACGGGCCCGTCGATCGCCAGCGGCGGGATGATCGCGTTGACGCGGGCGCCGTCGGGGAGGCGCGCGTCCGCCATCGGCGACGATTCGTCGATGCGGCGCCCGACGCGCGAGACGATGCGCGTGATGATCTGCTGCAGGTGAGCGTTGTCGCGGAAGCGGACCGGCGTCAGCTCCAGCTTGCCGAAGCGCTCGATGTAGCAGATGGCGTAGCCGTTGACCATGATGTCGGAGATCGTCGTGTCGGCCAGCAGCGGCTCCAGCGGCCCGAGGCCGGTCACCTCGTCGAGCAGCTCCTCGACCATCTGCTCGCGCTCGACGCGGTTGAGCGGCAGGTCGCTGAGCGCCAGCAGCTGGTTCAGGATCAGGCGCAGCTCGTCGCGCAGCTGGTCGCGCG
>DATBHU010000223.1:0-1983 GCA_036557265.1 Polyangia bacterium | reverse complement strand
AAACGGCCGCGATCAGCTGCGGCAGTTGTTCAGGCAGCGCGCGTTCGCCGCGAAGTCCGTCACGGGCGCGCAGACCTCCTTGCACCGCTGCTCCTGGCGGATCCGCTCCTGGCGGCGGACCTCGCGATCGTGCGCGAGCTGCTGCTGCTCGCCCGGCGTGAACGACTCCTTTATCTGCCCGTCGTCCCGCAAGTCGACGATGCTGCCGGCCGGGAGCATGCGCCCGCCGATCTCGCGCGGCGTCGAGAGCCGCACCTGCGTCAGCTTCATGTTCGACCAGAGGGTGGTGGTCTCGAAGTACGCGCGGTCGCCGGCCTGCGCCTCGAACGAGCCGCTCCCGAGCGGTCCGCCCAGGTGCACGACGCCGTTCCAGTTGTACACGTCGCCCGTCACGATGCTGACGTCCTTCTTCAGCTCGATCGACGAGCGCGCGGGGAGGAGGACGCCCTTGACCGTCAGCGGCTCGGCCGTCTGGAGGCGGAAGTCCTGGCCGTCGGCCTGCACGACGGAGCCGGCGGCGACGTCGAACCCCGCCACCTTCGCGGGCCGGGTCAGGCGGACCGCGTTCGGCTTGCCGCCGCTCTGGGCGATCACCTCGCGATCCTGGTCCGGCAGCTTGCTGATCGGCGTGGAATGGATGAAGAGACCGCAGCCGGTGAAGGCGACGGCGGCGACGGCGACAGTCGTGGCAATGCTCGAGCTCGGGGTGCGCGGATGGTGTGACATGATGGGTGTCGGCTCCTTTGTCAGAGCTGGACGGCAGACCGAGCAAGCTGTCGCACGCGAGCACACACTTTGTTCGCGCGCGGGGGCCCTGTAAACTGCGGCGCCCGTAGGGTCATGGAGCAGCGTCTGGAGCGGGATCTGAGAGGCGAAGTGGTCGATGGCCGCTTCCGTGTCGAAGAAAAGCTGGGGAGCGGCGGCATGGGGACGGTCTGGCGCGTGCAACACGTCGTGTCGCTGCAGCGCTTCGCGCTGAAGACGCTGGATCCGACCTACGCGACCCAGGAGGAAGCGACGCAGCGGTTCCTGCGCGAGGCGCGCAGCGCGGCGATGCTGAAGACCCGTCACGTCGTCCGCATCATCGACGCGCAGATGCACCACCAGCACCAGGGCGCGCCGCTGCCGTTCCTCGTGATGGAGCTGCTCGAGGGCCAGAACCTGCAGCAGCTGCTGGACGACTGCGGGCGCCTGACGGCCGGCGAGCTGGTCTGGCTCGCCGCCCAGCTCGGACGCGCGCTGGACGCGGCGCACAGGCAGGGGATCGTCCACCGCGACCTGAAGCCGAGCAACGTGTTCATCGCCAAGGACGACGACGGCCAGGCGATCGTGAAGCTGTGCGACTTCGGCATCGCGAAGCTGACGGGCGACGCCGCGGCGCTGGGCAGCGACACGCACCTGCCGACACGCACGGGCGCGCTGCTCGGCACGCCGATGTACCTCGCGCCGGAGCTCCTGCGCGGCGCCGGCGCGGCGGTCCCCGCCACCGATCAATGGTCGATGGGCCTGCTCGGTTTCCGCGCGCTGGCGGGGGTGGAGTACTTCGCGCACGTGCGCGGCTTCCCGGATCTCGTGCTGAACATCGCCAACGATCCGCTGGTGCCGCCGTCGGAGCGCAGCGTGGGTCTGCCGCAGGCGTTCGACGCGTGGTTCATGCGCTCGTGCGCGCGCCGCCCCGAGGAGCGGTTCCCCGACGCGCCCGCGCAGGCGTCGGCGCTGGCGCAGGCGCTCGGCGGTCCGATGCCGATGCCGATCGAGGTGCGGAGCCTGGCGGCGACGGCCGCCGCGGCGATGGGAGCGGCGGCGACAGCCTACGGCGGGGCGACCACCACGCACGACTCCTCCGCGACCCCGCTGGTGGCGCGCGCGCCCGTCGCCCCGGCGCCCGCGCCGTCCCGTCCCCCGCGCCGGATGATCTACCTGGCCGGCGCGTCCGTCTGGGCGATCTGCACGATCGCGGCCCTCGCCTGGCTGGGGCAGCAG
>DATBHU010000222.1:0-4978 GCA_036557265.1 Polyangia bacterium | reverse complement strand
CCAGCACGTCGTTGGTGCGCAGCGTCCGGCGGCAGCGATCGGAGATGGCGCGCAGCACCTCGTCGCCCGTCGGGTGGCCGTAGGTGTCGTTGATGTTCTTGAAGTGGTCGGCGTCCATCATCGCCAGCGCGAGTGGACGTTCGTGGCGCTGGGCGCGCTCGACCTCGCGGCGCAGCACGCTCTCGACGTGGCGGCGGTTGAACACGCCCGTCAGCGGATCGATCGTCGCCAGCTCGCGCAGGTCCTCCTGGGCCCGGCGCTGCTCGGTGATGTCGATGATGGTGCCGAGCAGCACGTCCTCGCCGTCGAACTTCAGCCGCTGGCCGGACACCCGCGCCCAGAAGATGCGCCCCGCGCGCGTCCGCAGCCGCACGTCCAGATCGTCGACGCGGCCGAAGCGGCGCAGCCGCTCCAGGTACTGGTGGCGCTCGTCGGGATCGACCCAGTGGTCGGGCGCGTCGCGTCCCTTGATGGCGTCGAGAGGGACCTCGAAGATCGTCGCCGCGCGCCGGTTGGCGAGCACCACCTTGTGATCGCGGATGCGGGTCAGCACCGTCGCGATGGGCGAGTAGTCGACCAGCGCGCGCAGGCCGGCCTCGCTCTCCTGCAGATCGCGCGTCCGCTCGGCGACCTTGGTCTCCAGCGCGTCGCGCTCCTGGCGCAGGGCGGCCTCCGACTCGTGCCAGGCGGCCGTCTCCAGCACCAGCGCGACGAAGTCGGCGAACGAGCTGGCGAGCAGCTCCTCGTACAGCTTCCAGCGCCGCGCCCGGCCGGTGTGCTCGTGGCAGACGACGCCCACCATCTTGCCGCGCAGGAAGACCGGCGCGTCCAGCATCGACGTGATGCCGAGCGGCTCGAGGTAGCCCTGGCGAAACTCCCGCGTGCGCGGATCGGTGCGCGCGTTGTGGGCGCGGATGGCGCGCTCCCGCTGCAGCGCCTCGAAGTAGCGGGGCGCGTCGGTGGCGCCGATGCGGGTGCCCGCGCTGTGGCGCGCCGGCGCGCGCTCGTAGAGATCGATGCACTCGATGGCGGCGCCGCTGTCGGCCAGCCGCCAGACGCTCGCCCGTTCGACCTCCAGCACGTGCGCCGCGGTCTCGGTGATCTGCCGGAACGCGCGCGTGACGTCGCCCTGCCCCAGCACCTGCGAGTGCATCAGATCGGCGAGCGCCTTGCGCCGGGCGTGGATCTCGCCTTCGATTTCACGCTGCTCGCGCCGCCCGCTCGGCTCGCGCTGGGCGCTCTGCGCGCGCCGCGCGCCGGCCGCGCGCTTCGCCTCCGGACGCGCGCTCGCCCGCTTCGCGACGGGGCGGGCGCGTCGCTTGACGATCCCCCGGTTTCGCACTGAGGGGTATCAAGGTACCACGCGGGGTCGCGCGCGCGAGGCTCCGGCAATTTCCTGCCGGGCGCGCGTCACAAACCGGACGCGCATGCAACCGAGGGGGAGGCGTCCCTGTACTATCGGGCGCGATGAAGATCGTCATCCCGGGCGGCAGCGGCCAGGTGGGCGGCGTGCTCGCGCGCGCGCTCGCCGCCGGCGGGCACGACGTCGTGGTCGTGAGCCGCAACGGCGGCGCCGCCGCCGGTCGCGCCGTCACCTGGGACGGACGGACGCCGGGCCCGTGGACCGCCGAGATCGACGGCGCCGATGTCGTCATCAACCTGGCCGGCCGCAGCGTGAACTGTCGTTACAGCAAGGCCAACAAGCAAGCGATGATGAGCTCGCGGGTCGACGCCACGCGCGCCGTCGGCCTGGCGATCGCGGGCGCGGCCCGGCCGCCGCGGGTCTGGCTGCAGATGAGCACCGCGACGATCTACGCGCACCGCTTCGACGCGGCCAACGACGAGGCGACGGGCCGCATCGGCGGCGACGAACCGGACGCGCCCGCCTCCTGGCGGCACAGCATCGCGATCGCGAAGGCCTGGGAGGGCGCGCTCGCCGAGGCCGCGACGCCCGCGACCCGCAAGGTGGCGATGCGCGCGGCGATGGTGATGAGCCCGGACCCGGACGGCGTGTTCGAGGTGCTGCTCGGCCTGGTGCGCCGCCGCCTGGGCGGCACGATCGCGGGCGGGCGCCAGTGGATGTCGTGGATTCACGAACGCGACTTCGTGCGCGCGGTGGAGTGGCTGATCGCGCGCGACGACGTCAGCGGGGCGGTGAACATCGCCGCGCCCGCCCCGCTGCCCCAGCGCGAGTTCATGGCGGCGCTGCGCGCTGCGTGGGGCGTGCGCGTCGGCCTACCGGCGGCGGCGTGGATGGCGCGGCTGGGCGCGTTCTTCCTGCGCACCGAGACCGAGCTGGTGTTCAAGAGCCGGCGCGTCGTCCCGGGACGGCTGCTCGACGCCGGGTTCACGTTCGAATTTCCGGCCTGGCCGGCGGCGTCCGCCGAGCTCGTGACGCGCTGGCGCCAGCTCGCGAGGTGACGCGGCGCCCGCGCGCCGCGATCGCCGTGACCCGGCGACTGTCTGGATCTATCCGACACCTCGCACATCGACAGCGCGCGCCATCAACGACGGTCCGGAGGCGGATCTCGACGTGATAGAAAGGAAGACGTTGCGTGCGCCGCCGGATCGAAAAGGCGCAACTGACGACATATATGGACCGGGTCCGGCCGCGACCGACTCTTCGGTCAGCAAGCAATCCTTCCCCCGCCCCCTTTCCGACGGAGGATTCCATGAAATCGCGCTTATCTTCCCTTCCTCTCGCATGTGGTCTTCTTCTTCTCGTATCCGCGATCGGCGCGTGCGCGGGCGGTGAAGAAGGAACCGGGACCGGCGGCGGCGGCGACAGCCCGAGCGGCGCGGCGGGAGCGACGGGCGCCGGCGGCACGACGGGTGCGGGTGGCGCGGGTGGAACGACCGGCAGCGGCGGCACGACCGGCGCCGCGGGCGTGACCGGAACTGCCGGCACGGGTCCGGGCGGCGCGAGCGGCGGCGGCGCCACGGGGACCGGCGGCGGCGGGACGGGCGGCACGAGCGCGACCGGAACTGCCGGACGGGGCGGCGCGGGCGGCACGGGCGGCAGCGTCTCGACGGGCGGTGCAGGCGCGAGCGGCACCGGCGGACGCGGCGGCACGACGGGCGCGGCGGGAGCGACCGGCACTGGCGGACGCGGCGGCACGACGGGCACCGCGGGCAGCGCCGCGGGCACCACCGGCAACGCGGGGCGCGGCGGCGCCGGCGGCAGCACCGGCGGAACCACCGGCACGGGCGGCACCGCGGGCGCGAGCACGGCGACCGTCTGCAACTTCGCCAGCGGCCTCAACATCGCGTGGGTCAGCTTCGCGAACGACGTCCCCAACCCGAACGTCGCCACGTTCCAGACCATCTTCAAGAACACGCACGACGCCGGCGGGCGCGTGATCCGGTGGTGGTTCCACACCAACGGCACCAAGACCCCGGGCTACGATTCGTCGGGGATGGCCGTGAAGCTGCCGCAGTCGCACGTCGACGGCCTCAAGAGCATCCTGTCGGCGGCGAACAGCGCCGGCGTGCGCGTCAACGTCAGCCTGTGGTCGTTCGACATGCTGCAGTCGAACGCCGGCAACACCTACGTGCAGAACCAGGCGCTGCTCGAGAACGACACCAACCGGCAGGCGTACATCGACAACTACCTCACGCCGCTGGTGAACGCGATCAAGGGAACGCCCGGGCTCTACTCGTGGGAGATCTTCAACGAGCCGGAAGGGATGGGACCGAAGGGCTGGGCGACGCACAAGACGACGCAGGCGGCGATCCAGAAGACGGTCAACTGGCTGTCGGCGGCGATTCACAGCGCGGATCCGGCGGCGCTGGTGACGGTCGGCTCGCAGACGTTCGACTACTGCTCGAGCGGCATCAGCGGCAAGACCAACTGGTATTCGGACAGCGCGCTGCGCGCGGCGGGCGGCAAGCAGAACGGCACGCTCGACTACTACGAGGTGCACTACTACGACGCCAACGAATCGACCGCGGCGGGCACGGCGCTGTCGCCGTTCGGCCACCCGTCGACCTACTGGGGCCTCGACAAGAAGCTGGTGATCGGCGAGTTCTACGCGGTGACGACCGACGGCGTGCAGACCAACGACCTCTACACGAACCTGTACAGCAGCGGCTACAACGGCGCCTGGGCCTGGCAGTACAACGACAGCGGCAACACGCCCACCGGCACGCCGATCAAGTGGCCGTCGATGCAGACGGCGATCCAGAACGTCTACAACGCGCACATGACGGACGTCTCCGCGTGCAAGTGAGCGACCTGCGCGGTGAATAGCCGGGCGCGGCTGATCGGGACGGCCGTCGGCGCGCTGATCCTGGCCGTCGTCATCGTCGTCTGGAACGCGCGCCACGAGGAGGCCGAGGAGGCGGCGCCCGCGCCGGCGCCGCCCGCGCCCGCCGCGCCCGCCCCGGCCCCTGCACCGGCTGCGACGCCGCCGCCCCCGCCCGCAGCGAGCGGCGGCCCCGCGGCGGCCGCGCCCAACCTGCCGCCCGACGCGGCGCCGCCGTCGGCGGGCGTGCGGGCGATGATCGCGCGCATGAGCGAGGCGGTGCTGATGGCGCACCTGCGCGAGGTCGCGAAGACCGACTCCGCGCAGGCGGTCGAGATCGCGCGCGCCGGCAACAAGCAGTATCCGGACAGCCCCGACGCGCCCGAGCGCACGTCGATCTTGATTCACGCGCTGGTGACGCAGGACAAGCTGTCCGAAGCGCGCGCGGAGGCGGAGTACATGGTGAACCACTACCCCGACTCGTCGTGGGTGCGCGACATCGAGGGCTTCACCGGCGCCCACCGCCACCGCAACATCCGCGTCAACGACGCCGGCCAGCTCGAATACTACTGACGTCAGATCCCCTCACCCCGACCCCTGGCGGCTCCCCTCGAAAAGTGAAGGGAAGTCGATCGGGTAGGAGTAGCGACGCGCATCGGAATGTGATCTCTTTCGGTTGTCTAAGCCTGAAGGAGTCACACGATGCGCGTCGGAGCAATGGTACGTGAGCTGGT
>DATBHU010000221.1:0-18292 GCA_036557265.1 Polyangia bacterium | reverse complement strand
CCCGGGATCCTGAAGCTGCACCTGTCGGATCACCGGCGGCGTGTCCTCGAGCGATTCGCGGGGCGGTTGCGCGAATTCCGGGAGCGCTGGGAGACGGCGCCGGAAGCGCGCCCATGACGGACCGGCTGCGCGTCGTCGGCCCGGCGGCGATCGTCGCGGCGGTGGTCGCGGTGCCCCTGTTCTACGTCCCGCGCGCGGACTCTCCCTTCGCGGATCCCAAGCTGGCGGTGCTGCTGATCGCGGGCGGGGTGGGCCTGGCGGCGTGGGTGCTGGCCTGGGGGCGGGGGGCGCGCCAGGCGGGCGGCCCCGCGCTGCGCGCCGGCCTGGCGGCGGTGGTGGGGACGACGCTGCTGGCGGCGGCGGTCGCGGCGGTGCGCGGGCCGCCGGGCGCGCCGTACGCGCTGGGCGAGATCGCGCGGCTGGCGGCGATCGTCGGCGCGGCGGCCGCCGCGGCGCAGGCGGCGCGCGACGCGGTCTGGCGGCGGCGGCTGTTCGAGGCGATCGCGATCGCCGCCGGGCTCGTGTCGCTGCTCGGCCTCCTTCAGCACCTGCGCCTGCTGCCGTTCGCGCTGCCGATCATCAGCGTGCCGGGGTCGACGTTCGGCAACCGCAACATGGGGGGCGAGGCGGTGGCGATGTCGCTGCCGTTCCTGCTCGCCGTGCTGGCGAGCCGGTCGGGGCGCGCGCCTCGGCCCTGGCTCGCGGTCGGCCTGCTGCTGCTGGCGCTGATCTACCTGGCGGCGACGCGGGCGCGGGGCGCCTGGATCGGCGCGGCGGCGGGCCTGGCGGCCTATCTGGCGGTGCGGCGGCCGTCTGTCTCGCGGCGGGGCGCGCTGCTGGCGCTGCCGATCGGCGCCGCGGTGCTGCTGGCGGTGGTGCTTCCGGGCCGCTGGCAGCCGCGCGACGCGCGCGACACGAAGCGCTACGAGCCGGGCGCGCGGGTGGTGCTGGACGCGGTCGATCCGACCTCGTCCGTGGTGCGAACGCGCCTGGGACTGTGGCGCCGCACGCTGGCCGTCTACCGCGAGCATCCGCTGACCGGCGTCGGGCCGGGAAACTTCTCGGTGCTGTTCCCGCGCTACGCCGAGCCGGGCGCCGCCGCCGACGGCGTCATGTCCGCGACGATGGTGCCGCGCCGGCCGCACAACGAGCTGCTCGAGCGCCTGACCGAGACCGGGCCGCTCGGGCTGGCGGCGTTCGTCGGCCTGTGCGCGGCGGCGTTCGTGACGGCCGGGGCGATTGGACGCGCCGCGCGGGCGCAGCCGGCGCGCACCGACACCGTCGGCGATCTCGACGCGGCGGCCGCGGGCGCCGGCGGCGTCGCGGCCAGCCTGGGGTGCGGCCTGACGGCGTTCCCGCTGGCGATGCCCGCGACGGCGCTGCTGTTCGGCGTCGCGCTCGGCGTGCTGGACGCGCTCGCGCCTGCCGCGCGCGGCGCGGCGCGCGCGGACCCGCCGGCGCCGGCGCGCCCGCGCCGGGGGGCGGCCGTCGTCGCCGCGGCGATCGTGGTGGGCGCTTGCTGGCTCTCGTCCGGGGTGCTGGCGTCTTCGTACTGGCGCGGCCAGGCGCGCGTCGCCGTCGGCCTCGGCACCGAACGGCAGCCCGATCTGCCGGTGGCGCTGGCCGCGCTCGCGCGCGCGGCGCGGGCGCCGCGCCTCGACTACGCGCGCTTCGACATCGCGCTGCGCACCGCCCAGCTGAGCCTGAAGGCGGACCGGGCGGCGCCGGCGCGGGAGGCGGCCGATCGGGCGCTGGTGCTGGAGCCGTACTCGCCCCACGCGTGGGCGGCGCGCGCGGCGGCCGAGCTGGCGCTGGGCGACGAGGCGCCGGCCGCGCGCGACGCCACGCGCGCGCTGACGCTGTTCTCTGAGCTGCCGCTGGCGCGCGCCACCCTGGACGGGATCCGGCGGCTCGAACGGACGCGCGCGGGCGAGGCGGGCGGGCGCGCCGGTGAGGTCCACGCGCCCTGACACGGCCATGAAGGAACCGCGCGTCGCCATCGTGCACGACTGGCTGGTCTCGATGCGGGGCGGCGAGCGCGTGCTCGAGTCGCTCTGCCGCCTCTACCCGCGCGCGCACGTCTTCACGCTGCGCTACGACCGGCGCCACCTGTCGCCCGAGATCACCTCGCACGAGGTGACGGCGTCGTTCGTCGATCCGATCGCGCGCGCGCTGCCGCTCGGGCGGGCGGGCTTCCGCATGCTGCTGCCGCTGTTCCCGGCGGCGATCGAATCGTTCCGGCTGGACGGCTACGACCTGGTGATCTCCAGCAGCCACGCCGTCGCCAAGGGCGCCCGGCCGGCGGCGGGCGCGCTCTGCGTCTCCTACGTCCACTCGCCGATGCGCTACGTCTGGGAGGCGGAGGGCGCCTACCGCGCGCACGTGCCGGGCGGCGCGCTCGGGCGCGCGGCGTTCGCGCTGATGGCGGAGCGGCTGCGGCGCTGGGACAAGGCGGTCACGGGCCGCGCGGTCGCCCTGGCCGCCAACAGCACGTACACGCGGGCGCGCATCCAGCGCTACTACGGGCGCGACTCCGTGGTGATCGAGCCGCCCGTCGACACGCGCCGCTTCGCGCGCATCGCCGACCCGGCGAACGGCCACGGCGGCGCGCCGACGTACCTGTGCGTCTCGGCGCTGGTGCCGTACAAGCGGGTGGAGCTGGCGGTGCGCGCGATGGCGGGGCGGCGCGGGCGCCTGGTCGTCGTCGGCGACGGGCCGGATCGCGAGCGCCTGGCGGGGCTGGCGCCGGCCAACGTCGAGCTGCGCGGGCGCGTCGACGACGACGAGCTGGACCGCCTCTACACCGCCTGTCACGCCGTCATTCACCCGGCCATCGACGACTTCGGCATCGTCCCCGTCGAGGCGCTGGCGGCGGGCCGGCCGGTGGTGGCGTTCGCGGAGGGCGGCGTCGCCGATTCGATCCGCGACGGCGAGGGGGGCGCCGTGTTCGCCGAGGCGACGCCGGCCGCGCTGGCGGCGGCCCTCGACCGCCTGGAGGCGCGGACGTTCGCGCCCGCGGCGCTGCGGGCGCTGGCGCGGCGCTTCGATCGCGACGAGTTCGAACGCCGCTTCGCGGCCTGGGTCGACGACGCGCGCCGCGCGCGCGAGGCGCGCCCGCAGTGACCGCCATCGCCGCGCCCCGGCGGGTGGTCGCGAACATGTTCGCGAAGGGGACGGCCTTCGTCGTCGAGAAGGCGGCCCAGATGGCGCTGGGGATCGTCGCGGCCCACTTCCTGGGGACGGCGGGCTTCGGGCGCTATTCGTTCGCGTCGAACCTGGCGGTGCTGCTGGCGTTCGGCAGCGATCTGGGGCTGACGACCTGGAGCACGCGCGCGCTCGCGCGCAACCCGGAGCGGAGCGTGCCGGTGCTGGGCACCGGGCTGCGCCTGCGCCTCGGGGCCTCCGCGATCGTGACCGTCGCGCTGCTCGGCGTCGGGCTGTGCACGGGCGATCGCGCGATGGCGGTCGCGCTGTTCGCGCTCGGCATCGCGGCGTTGACGCGCGGGCTCTGCGATCACGCGCGCGCGGTCTTCCGCGCCCACGAGCGGCTGGGCGACGAGAGCAAGCTGAACGTCATGGTCGGCGTCCTGGGCATGGGCGGCGGGATCGTGGGGCTGCTCGCGGGCGCGCGCGGCATCGCGGCGCCGGCGCTCGGCATCATGGCCGGGACGTTCGCGGGCGCGGTCTACGGCTTCGTGCTGCTCGGCCGCAACTACGGGCCGTGGGCGGGACCGGCCGACTGGACGCTGGCGCGGCGCATGCTGCGCGAGGCCGCGCCCTTCTGGCTGGGCGGCGCGTTCACCCTGATCTACGCGCGCGCCGACGTGCTGCTGCTCAAGCCCCTCGCGTCGGACGCGGAGGTGGGCGTCTATCGCGCCGCCGGGCAGATCGTCGAAGGGATCAAGCAGCTGCCGATGCTGCTGATGACGGCGACGTTCCCCCAGCTGGCGCGGGCGTTCCAGGAGTCGCGTCAGGCGCTGGCGCGGGTGGAACGCACCCTCATCTGGCTGTTGCTGGCCGGGGGCGTGCTGGTGGCCGCCACGATGGCCGCCACCGCCGAACCGCTCGTCGGGCTGGTGCTGGGACCGGCCTTCGGGCGTTCGGTGCTGGTGCTGCGGCTGCTGGCGTTCGCGCTGCCGCTCCAGTTCGTCAACTGCGGCCTGCTGCACTTCTTCGTCGCGCGCGATCGGGGCGTCCTCAACATGGCGTTCGCGGGCGCTATGGTCGTGGTCAGCGGCGCCGCGAATCTCGCCTTCGATCGCCGCTTCGGGGCGATGGGCGCGGCGCTCGCGACGGTGGTCATGGAGATGTCGCTGCTCGCCTGCTGCGTGCTGGCCCTGCGCGTCCTCCGGCGGGCGGACGCGCCGACCACTGACTAGCACGCAGCGCTCCGAAGCCCCGGCGGAGCGGAGCCGAGGAGCTCCCCGTCCCCCGCCGCCCCAAAAAGTGAACCGAACGAGCGGAGCCCTAACGCGCGCCGCGCCGGCTGACGATGGCCGGGATGGTCCGCAGCAGGATCGCCAGGTCCAGCCAGAGCGTCCAGCGATCGACGTACTCGAGATCCAGCGCCATCCACTCCGTGAACGTCAGGTCGCTGCGCCCGCTCACCTGCCAGAGACAGGTGAGGCCGGGCCGGATCGACAGGCGGCGCCGGTGCCGCCCGCCCAGGGCGCGCGTCTCCTCGAGCGGCAGCGGCCGCGGGCCGACGATGCTCATCTGACCGGCGAGCACGTTGAACAGCTGGGGCAGCTCGTCGAGGCTGGAGCGGCGCAGGATCCGCCCCAGCCGCGTCACGCGCGGATCGTTGCGCATCTTGAACACCGGCCCGTCCATCTCGTTCAGCCCGCTCAGGCTGTCGCGCTCCTTGTCGGCGCCGTTGCGCATGGTGCGAAACTTCAGCATCCGGAAGGGATGACCGTAGAGGCCGCCGCGGCGCTGCACGTACAGCACGGGGCTGCCGATGCCGATGCGGACGGCCAGCGCCACCAGCAGCATCAGCGGCGCGAGCAGCACGATCAGCACGGCGGCCAGCACCCGATCGGCGACGGCCTTGGCGGCCAGGGTGCCGGCGGCAAGCTTGCGCGGCTGGTAGACGACGTAGTCGCTGTTGCCGACGGTCTCGACGTCGGGCGGGGGCAGCGGGAGCGACTGCGGCTCCAGCGGGACCGGCAGGAAGACGGGCAGGCCGGCCTCGGCGCAGGCGCCCACGAAGGCCAGCATCGTGTCGGGCGGGAGGCGCCCCACCAGCACCACCTCGTCGACGGCGCCGGCGCGGAAGCGCGCCTCCAGCGCCGCCGGGTCGGTGCCGGTCCAGTGCTCGACGTGGCGGCCGCGCAGGTGCTCGAACGCGTGCGCGACGCCCGCGCCCGCGTCACCGATCAAGAGGACGCGCGTCTGGCCGCGCCGGCGCGCGAGCCAGGGCGCCTGCAGCGCCTTCGCCACCAGCAACAGCGCCGTCGACGTCACCAGGAACACGAGGATGAGCGAGCGGTTCAACGACACCTGCGCGAACGTCAGGATCAGGCCGATGGCGGCGACGCCCCAAGCCTGCGTCAGGATCACGCGCCGGACGATCTCCAGCTTGTTCTCGCCCGTCAGCGTCTGCAGGCGATGGATGCCGAGACGATCGGCCGCGAAGATCCAGGTCGGGAGGAAGACCAGCAGCAGGTGGGCGTACTCGCCGGCGGCGACGGGCGGCTTCAGCGTCGGCAGCAGGCTGACCAGCGCCGCGTGCACCGTGCGGGACAGCAGCATCGCCAGCAGCACGACGACGATGTCTTGTAGCAGGACCGTGGTCTCGAGCGATCGGTCGCGCGTCATCGGCCCGCCACCACCGGCGCGCGATCGCGATCGCGTTCGCGTCCAATCGAAAGGCCGGTCAGCAGGCCGGCCAGCAGCCAGAACAGCGCGTAGGTCGGCGTGAACTCCAGGAAGTAGTCGAAGAACCCGTGCACCAGGTAAGCGCCCAGGCCGGCGGCGGCGCCCGCGGCGACGAGGCCGCCCGGCGACGCCGCGCCGTGCACGCGGACGGCGGCGCGCGCGGCGCGCGCCAGGCCGAACACGAGCAGCGCGAGCGCCGCGATGCCCGCCAGACCGAGGCTGGCCAGCGTCTCGAAGTAGAGGTTGTTCGCGTGCAGCCGCTCGTCGGGCTTCGCCAGCCCGACGTACCGGTTGTAGGCGCGCCGGAAGTTGTCCGGGCCGAGGCCGAGCAGCGGATGGTCGCGCCAGGCGCTCACCGCCGCCCGCCACAACATGGTGCGCGTGACGTGCTCGAGCGGCGCGGCGCTGGCCGCCGGCACCAGCGCCGCGGCGAACCGCGCCGGCCGCGCGCCCGCCGGGCCCAGCTGCGGCTGAACGTCGACGATCGCGTCGTAGCCGGTGTCACCTTGCTCGCCGAACCAGGTGGTGTCCTCGTGGACCATCTCCAGGTGCAGGCGGTAGCGCCCGGGACGATCGGGCGCGCGCACGCGCGCCGGCATCCGGACCGTGGCGCCGGCCGGCACGTCGTGCGGCAGGACGCTGCGAACGCCGTCGTAGACGGCGAGCTTCCCGCTGGCGTCGTCGCGCCAGTGGTAGCTGAGCTTGATGGGGCTCGGCCCCGCCGCTGGCCAGGGGCGGGCGCCCGCGTTGCGGACGTCGACGTCGAAGGTGGCCTCCTGCTTCGGCGCCAGCAGGCCGGGCGGCGGGGCGACCGGCACGATCGCGGACCGGTACCAGACGTCGTCCTTCCAGAACGCGAGACGGAGACCCGACAGCGTGCCGCCGGCGGTCTGCCCGACGGCGAGCAGGCCGAGCAGCGCCAGCAACGCGGGCGCCTGCCAGCGGCCCGGCGTCCGGCGCCGCAGCCCGTGGACGGCGAGGCCCGCCAGCACGACCCCGGCCGTCAGCAGCGCGGCGCGCGACGCGGTCAGCGACAGCGCCCAGATGATCGCCAGCGCCGCGAGCGTCGCGGCGAGCGTTCCGGCGCGTTTGCCGGCGCGCTCGCCGGTGACGGCGCGCGCGGGCGCCGCGCGGCGGAGGTCGAGCGCGACGCCGGCCATCAGCGTCACCGGCAGCGCGGCCTCCAGATACATCGCCGCGATGTTCGGATACTGGAACGGCCCCGCCGCGCGCGGCAGCCCGAACACGTCGAAGCTGCCGGTGTGGAACGGCCGCAGCGCCGCGGGGGCGCCCGGCACGTAGAGCTCGGCCCACATCAGGATTGCGGCCACGGCGGCGCCGATGCTCATGGCCAGCATGACCGTCAGGGCGGCGGCGGGCGCGCGCAGCAGGTTTGCGGCCGCCACGTAGAGCGCGATGCCGCCGATGTTGCGCAAGGCGAACTTGATCGCCTCGTTTTGCGCCAGCGGCGCGCGCGCGGCGGACAGCACCAGCACGAGCGCGAACAGGGCGACGCCGGCGTGCCGGCGCGCGATGTCGCGGAACGACAGACGCCGCCAGCCGGGCAGGACGCCGGCGGTGATGGCGGCGGCCGACAGCGCCAGCGCCGCGTAGAGCGCCGCCTCGACGGACGAGAGCTGCAGCGGCCCCACGCGCGCGAGCGGCGCGGAGAGCTCGAAGGGGAGGGTGAAGGCGGCCAGCGCCAGCGCGGCGCGCGCCGCGCGCGTCAGCGCCGCGGCAGCCGCCGAGACGGGCGGCGCCAGCGCCTCTGGCGACGTCGACCCTGTCGGCAACGGCGAGAGGGTCGACGATGTCGACGAGGTCGACAATGTCGATTGGAACTTTGGCATCGGGACGCCAAACGAACAGGTGGTGCCGGAACCGCCGCCCGCGGCGAGTATACTCGCGCCGAGAGCGACGCAAATGGCTCGCGTCCTGTTCGCCCACGGGCACCTGCTGAGGTTCGACCGCAAGCAACACGCGATCGGAAAGCCGTATCCGCCACTGGCAACAATCACGGCGGCGGCCTACCTGCGTTCGCTCGGGCACGAGGTCGCGCTCTACGACCCGATGCTGGACGAGGACACCCGCGGCTTCGCGCCGGCGCTGGCGCGCGTCCGGCCCGACGTGGTCGTGATCTACGATGACGTCTTCAACTGGTTCACCAAGATGTGCCTCGGCCGCATGCGCGAGGCGGCGCTGGGGATGATCGCCGCCGCGCGCGCGGCCGGCGCCCGTATCGTCGTCTCCGGGCACGATTCCGCCGACGCGCCGGATGTTTATTTGCAAGCGGGCGCCGACTTCGTCGCGGTCGGCGAGGCGGAGCTCACCCTCGGCGAGCTGCTCGCGCGCCCCGCCGGCGCGCCGCCCACCGACGTGCCCGGGCTGGTGTTCCGGGATCGGGGCCTCACCCGCCGGACGGGGCCGCGCGCGCTGTTGAAGGAGCTCGAGACGCTGCCGCTGGCGGCCTGGGATCTCGTCGACGTCGACCGCTACCGGGCGTTCTGGCGCGCCCGCCACGGCTATTTCTCGCTGAACGTCAACACCACCCGCGGCTGCCCGTACAAGTGCAACTGGTGCTCGAAGCCGGTCTACGGCAACACCTATCACACGCGCGCGCCGGACGACGTCGTCGCCGAGATCCGCCTGCTGCGCGAGCGCTACGCGCCCGATCGCCTCTGGTTCTCCGACGACATCTTCGGGCTGAAGGCGCGCTGGCTGCTGCCGTTTTCGCAGCGCATCGCCGCCGAGGGGCTGGCGATGCCGTTCCTGTGCCAGACCCGCGCGGACCTGATGACCGAGGAGAACGTCGCGGCGCTGCGCCGCGCCGGATGCGCCGAGACGTGGATGGGGGTCGAATCGGGCGCGCAGTCCGTCCTCGACGCGATGGACAAGGGCCTCTCGCTCTCCGAGGTGCGCGGCGCGGTCGGGCGCCTGCGCGCCGCCGGCATCCGCATCGGCTTCTTCCTGCAGTTCGGCTACCCCGGAGAGGGCTGGCGCGAGATCGGGATGACACGCGCGCTCGTGCGCGAGCTGGCGCCCGACGATATCGGAATTTCCGTCAGCTACCCGCTGCCGGGGACCCGGTTCCACGCCCGTGTCCAGGCGCAGATGGGCGAGAAGCGGAACTGGACCCAGAGCGACGACCTGGATCCGCTGTTTCCGGGCCTGTTTTCTCGCGACTTCTACCGGCGGCTGTCGCGCACGGTGCATGCGGAATTCCGGACGCGGCACGCCCTGCGGGTGCTGCGCGGCATCGCGACGACGCCGCGGTCCGTCGATCGCACCGCGTTGAAGGCCCTCGGCGGCCTGGCGGAGCTGCCGTTGTGGCTCGCCAACACCGCGCTTTTACACGCGCAAGTCGGATTCGGCAGGCAAAAAATCGTGCCCTCGTGATGTAGAAATTTGCCCGACAGGGGGCAAAAATCCGTCCGGTTTTCGCGCTTCTCTTCTGGACAGGCGCCGGTGGTTATTTTATGACCGTCTGCGCGGAGCGAGGACTAAACGAACATGACTCGACGATTCAACGAGCTGTTGGTGTTGTTGCTTCTCGGACTCTCGATCGCCATCGCGCCGATCGCCTGCGGTAGCAGCGACAGCGGCGGTAACAGCGACGGCAGCTCGATGACGCCGGGCTGATCGCCCGGCTGCGCGCGCGGTGCCGCCGCGCGATCGTGCGCGCGCGTCAGATGCTCTCGGCGCGCGGATCGCGGACGCGCAGCAGCCGTTGCCCGATCGCCAGCTCGACGGGGCGCCCGTAGCTGCGCGTCGCGTAGCGCCAGCGCGCGAGGTTCTTGAGCAGCGCCTTGCCCCACGCCGGCGTGCGGTAGTCCTGCACGGTCGGGAACCGGCAGGCGAGCACGCGCGCGAAGTCGATCACACGCTGGCGGATGCGCGGGGTGAGCCAGGGCGCGTCCTGGTGGCAGACCCAGCTGATCCAGCGCGGCTCCGTCCACTCCTCGGGCGTGGCCGGCAGCGCCGGCCCCGACGGGCCGTATGTCTTCAGCATCGGCAGGTGCACCGCCCCCGGGTCGCTGCGCAGCGACGCGCGATCGACCTGCGGCGTCGGGCTGTAGAAATACAGGATGATCTCGCACGCCGGGTGGAGCTGCTTGAGCCGGCGGATGAACGTCAGCGTCTTCTCGATCTCGCCTTCGGGATCCTCCGGTCCGCCCAGCACGAACGAGAACTCGGGGATCACGCCGAACTCGCGGCAGCGCGCCGCCACCTCCAGCGTGTGGTCCACCCGCGAGCCCTTGCGCATGCTGTTCAGCACGTCGTCGCTGGCTGCCTCGGCGCCGACGTAGGTCATGCACAGGCGGCTCTTGCGAATCAGCTCCCACGTGGCGGGGCGGAAGCGCGCGAGCGCGTCGGTGCGCGCGTAGCACCACCACGGCATGGCGAGCCTGCCGAGCACCTCGAGGATCGGGACGCTGCTCTCCTCGCGGTCGAAGAAGTTGTGGTCGTAGAACTGGATGCCGTCGGCGCCCCAGCGATCGCGCAGCTGCGTCAGCGCGGCCTCCAGGCGGGCCGGCGCGTCGAGCAGCGTGTTGCCGTTCCACATCGACACCACGCCGCAGAACTCGCACTTGAAGCGGCAGCCCAGGGCGGCTTGGTGCACCGCCGTGTGCCGGCCCATGAAGC
This sequence comes from Polyangia bacterium, assembly GCA_036557265.1. Lineage (GTDB taxonomy): Bacteria > Myxococcota_A > Polyangia > Fen-1088 > Fen-1088 > JADGRB01. Next base: position 7,768 of record DATBHU010000221.1, on the reverse strand, counting down.
TCGGCCGCAGATAGCCGCGCACGTCGCCGAGCCGTTCATAGGGCAGGGCGGGCAGCGCGTCCGGGTCGAGCAGCGGCCGCTCCGGGTTGTGGACGGGGCGGCCGTCGCGCTTCCAGGTCAAGCCCGCCACGTCCCGGATCGCCGACGCGTCGCGCGCTGAATCGGTGGCCGTGGGCGGACCGGCGTCGGGGAGCCGCTCCAGCAGCTCGAGCAGCGTCGCCTCGCCCTGTCCCCGGACCAGGTAGTCGACGTACGGCGCGTTGATGGCGGAGTCCGGATACAGCGTCGGGAAGTAGCCGCCCCAGGCGATCGGGACCGACGGGTGCGCGGCCCGGATCGCCGCCGAGATCTCGATGGCGGGCGCGACCTGGGGCCCGGGCATCACCGTGACGCCGACCAGCGCGTGCGGGCGCGCGGCCAGCGCCGCCAGGGCGGCGTCGACGATCGGCCCCAGGTTTCCGTCGAGGATCTGCCAGGGGCGGCGGCCCTCGAGCACGGCGCCCAGGTTCAGGATCGAGAGCGGCAGGCGCGTGCTGTGCGGCCGGCACATGTGCGGGTTCACCAGCAGCACCGGCGCCGCCGCTTGTGGCTGTTTTGACAGCGTGTCAGATTGCATGCGCGCCACGCGGCGGTTGATGGAACGGGCGAGAAGATTCTGCCGCCGCTTGTTTGACCGGGTCTACCATCCGTACGCCCTGTGGCAAATAGCGCGGCCGACCGCCCGGCTGCGCGGGCGGACCTTCCTGACCGATCCGGAGGTCTTTCACCCGGTCTATTTTCTCTCCACCCCGGTGTTCCTCGACTACCTGGCGACGCTCGAGGTGGTCGGGAAGCGGCTCCTCGACATGGGGACGGGATCGGGCGCGATCGGGTTGTTCGCGGCGGCGCGCGGCGCGCAGGTCACCGCGTGCGACATTAACCCGCGCGCGGTGGCGCTGGCGAGCGATAACGCGCGCCGCAACCACGTCGAGATGGAGGTCGTGGAGTCGGATCTGTTCGCGGTGCTCCCCGGGCGCACCTTCGATCTGATCTGCTTCAACCTCCCGTTCTATCGCGGCCAGCCGCGCACGCGGTTCGACGCGGCGCTGTTCGGCGGGCCCGACTTCGAGACGGTGCGCGCGTTCGCAGCCGGTTGCCGGGACGCGCTGGCGGCGGGCGGAGCGGTGGCGGTGATCTTCTCCGAGGACAGCGGCCGTGACGACGTGGTTTCGCTGTTCACCGGCGCAGGTCTGACGGTGGTCGACGAGCGGACTGTGCGCAAGTACTTCGAGCTCTTCCACCTGGTGCGCTTCCGACGCGCGTCACCGCTTCCAGCCGAACAGCACCGGTAGCGGGGCGTCGCGGCGCGGGGGCGCGCCACGGCCTCGGCGCTGTTCGCCACGCTGTCGCGAGGTCGTCAGATGCTAGCATGGCGGGCATCGCTCCCCGCCCATTGACGATCGCCGTCGCGAACTGCGTCTTCGACGCTGATGTCCGGGATCCGGAGCAGCTGCTGGAACGGTACCACGCCATGACCGGGTGGGCGGAGGCGGTGGCTGCGGCGGGGGCCGGCGCGGTGATCGTCGTGCAGCGCTTCGGGCGGGAAGCAGTCGTCCAACGCGGGCCGGTCGAGTATCGCTTTGTGTCGGACGGCGGGCCCGCCGGGCCGCCGCTATGGTTCGTCGGCGTGCGGCTCGGGCGCGAGGTGGTCGCTCTCCGTCCCGATGTGGTTCACGTTCACGGGCTGATCTTCCCGGCAGCGGTGGCGTGGCTGCGCTTGCAGCTGCCGTGCCAGGCGGCGATCGTGGTTCAGGACCACGGCGCCTTCCGCCTGGGGCCCGCCAGTCTCGCGCAGCGAGTGAGGCAGGTCCTGGTTGGCGCGGGTCTGAACGCCGCCGACGGCTTCATGTTCACAGCGCGCGAGCAGGCGGTGCCCTGGCAACAGGCCGGGATCATCCGCGCGCGTCACGCCATCTACGAGGTACCAGAGAGCAGCACGAACATGGCGTCATGGCCGGCGGCAGCCGAGAAGGCGGGCGCGCTGCCTGGGCGCCCAGCGATCCTGAGCGTGGCGCGCCTCGACGCCAACAAGGACCCGTTGACGGTGCTAGAGGGGTTCGCGCGGGCCGCGGCGACGCTGCCCGAGGCGGCGCTGACGATGGTCTACGGAGACGATGTTCTACTACCGGGCGTGGAAGCATGGCTCCGCGCACATCCCGCCTTGCGCGCGCGCATCTACCTCCGTGGCTTCCTGGCGCGCGAGGTGCTGGCCGGTCTCTACCGGTCGGCCGACATCTTCACCATCGGCAGCCATCGCGAGGTGGCCTGTTTTTCCCTCATCGAGGCGCTCTCTTTCGGGGTGACGCCGGTGGTGACAGATATCCCGGCGTTCCGGGCGATCACCGGCGGCCGCGTCGGTGCCCTTTTTCCGCCCGGCGACGCCGGCGAACTCGGACGTGCGCTGAGGGCGCAGGCCTCGGGGAATGCCGACGCGCGTCGGCAGGCGGTGCGTGAGCATTTCGAGCGCGAGCTCAGTTGGCCCGTGGTCGGCGCGCGCGCACTCGCCGCCTATCGCGCGGCGGCCGAAGCGCGCCGTGGCCCGCGCAAGAGATCGTCCGCGGCCGCGACGCTGCATTAACGGTTGTTCCCCGAGGACCATGTTCGCCGAACGTTCTGACTGACCTTAGTACGCACCGGCGAGAGGATCTGCTCGCTAACCAGTCGTCCGCTCAGGCAGGATTGAGAGTCACCGTCGATGGCTCCCGCGTGAAGCCCGGGCAACCGCACCGTGGCGCAGGTATTCTTGTCACTGTCGAATCAACATCTACGGATTGAAATCCCGGCGCCTCGACGTGGAGGTGGCCGTCGCCCCCGCCGGCACAATCAGCTCCGGTCGGGGTTGGACGGCACGTCAACGGTGAGCTCGACACGGTGGCTTCGACACCCGTCAGCGTACCCCCGGCAGGGGTCAGCACCGTCAGCGTGACGTAGTAAGGACAACTCGGAGCCGGGCCCGAGCACTCACCGCATGAAGTGACGACCGACGCAGTTGCGATGAGCGTAACACCGAACCGCAATGTCAGCGCGCCACGCATCATCCCGCGCTCAGAGTAGTGGCGCGGCTACGATTGGAGCGATCAAATTCACAAGGCAAAACGCTGGCATCGGAGGGGACGTGTTGCTCTCGACAAATGACATGGTCTGATAGTCCCCGGTGCTGCTTCGTACCGCCGGCGCGGCTCCGGGTGCTTTGCTCGGTCCTGCTCGCCGCCAGCACCGCCGGTCACGCGCTGGCCGCGGCGCTTCACGTCGGCACGACGCTGGTCTACGACCTGACGCCGTGGCGTCTGGACGGGATCCTGCTCGGTTGCTGGCTGGCCGTCGGCCTGCGACGCGACGGATGGCTCCGGTTGCCGCCCCTCTCTCTTTCGCATCGGCGGCTCGCGCTGGCAGCGGGCGTCGTCGCAGCAGTGCTGCTCTGGCCGGCGCGCGGCCTGCCGGCGGGAGACGCCTGGGTCAACGCCGTCGGCTCGGCCGGTGCGGCCTTGACGTTTGCGCTGCTTCTCTGGGCGCTGCTCCTATCCCCGCATGGCACCCTCCTGCGCCGGTTGCTGGAAGCCCGCCCTCTTGCTTCGCTCGGGCGCATCAGCTACGGCATCTACGTCGTGCATTTTCCGATCGTGCTCGGCCTGCGCACGCGCTGGCCGGCCCCCGACGGATCACTTCGCGACTGCCTGACGTTCTTCGCGGCGGCCCTCGCGTTGTCGGTGGTTGCGGCCACCGTCAGCTGGTTTAGTCTCGAACGTCCGATACTGCGTCTCCGGCCGCGGACATGAGATCGAACGCCGAATTTTCCGTCAGCGACATGGTCGGCCTGTGGCGCGGCTTCTGGAAGGGCGGCTACTGGGAGGGCGATCCGCTCGATCCCTTCGGGCGCAGCAGCTACGCCCAGATGGGTTTCATCTCGGTCATTCACGCCATCTACCAGGCGTGCATCAAGCCGAACGTCACCGCGGACTCGAACGTGCTGGAGATCGGACCGGGCCGCGGCGCCTGGACGAAGACCATGCTGGGCGCGAAGGAGATCTGGTGCGTCGACGTGAACAGCGCCGAGCACAACGGCTTCTGGCAGTACGTGGGCGACGAGAGCCGTCACAAGGTGCGCTATCTGCAGGTTTCGGATTTCTCCTGCGCGGAGCTGCCCGCCGACCACTTCGACTTTCTGTTCTCGTACGGAACCTTCTGTCACATCCCGGTCGACGGACAGCAGCAGTACCTGCGCAATCTGGTCGGCAAGATGCGCGCGGGCGGGCTGGCGGCGATCATGATCGCCGACTACGACAAGTACAACGCAGCCGTGCGGCAGCACGGCAACATGTCGATCGCCTTCCGCCGCTATCCGCCGGGCCTGGCCTTCGGCCGCAAGGTGCTCGACGTGGGGCGCGCGCTGCTCGAGATCGCGTACCTCGCGACGGGGCGGCGCCCGCCAGGCGTGTTCTTCGATCCGATGGGCCTGCGCGACAAGGCGGCGATCGATAGGGGGCAGGGCGCCTGGTTTCACGCCGGGATCGACGAGACCTCCCGCTACGCGCAGTCGGTCGGCTGGGAGATCGTCAGCCGCGACGTCGGGCTGTGCGTGCGCGATCCGCTGCTGCTGCTGCGCCGGCCCGCGCGATGAAGCCCGCGTACCACGAGATGATGGCGCTGCTCGGGTTCGGCGACCTGCACCCGGGCGGCGTGCCCGCGACGGAGTTTCTGCTCGGCGAGCTGGCCAAGGAGAGCCCGCGCACCGTCCTGGAGGTCGGCGCTGGCGCCGGCCTGACGACGGAGCGCATGTTGAAGCGCGGGTGGCGCGTCACGGCCGTCGAGCCGAGCGCCGTGATGTGCGCGAAGCTGGAGGCGCGATGCGGGATCTCGGCGCGGCGGGCGTCGTTCGAGACCTTCGGCGCGGGCGAGGGCCCGTTCGACGCGGTCATCGGCGAGAGCGTCTTCTACGCGCTCGAGCCGCGGCGGAGCGTCGAGAAGCTCCGGGGCCTGCTGCGGCCGGGCGGGCTGCTGGCGCTCTCCGACATGATCTGGACCGACGCCGCCACACCGGACGTCGCCGCGTCCGTGCACGATCGCTCGCTGCGCGCGTTCGGGATCGCGATGGCGCCGCGCGATGCGCGGGCCTGGGACGGCTGGCGGTCCGGCCTGCACGAGGCGGGTTTCTCCGAGGTCGTCACCCGGCGCGTCGAGCCCGGCGCTGGCGAGCCCGACCGCCGGGCGTGGCGGGCGCGCATCGCGCTGGGCCTGCTGAAACACCCCGGACTGGTGCCGCTGTATCTGAGCTATCGCGCCCAGCAAGGGCGCCCGTGGGCGCCGCGCGGCTGGCTCGAGAGCTGGCTGTCCGTCTGGAGACGGGGCGGGACGTGACGTGCGCATCGGCCTGATTGTCCGCGGGGGCGTCGAGGAGGGAACGGAGGCGCACAACCCGTTTCCGGTGTTCGTCGACTTCATTCGCCGGCTGGCGACGAACGACGACGTGCAGGTGTTCTCGCTGCAGGGGGAGAGCCGCGCCTCGCTCGTGTCGCTGGTCGGATCGGCCCCACCGCCCCATCGCTTCGCGGGGGCGTCGGTGCACGCGCTCGGGACGACGCGCGCCCCGCGGCTGCGCGTCGCGGCCGACGTGACGCGCGTGCTCGCGGCGATCCGCTCGTCGCGGCCGCGCGGCGAGCGGCCCGAGATCCTGCACGGGATCGGCCAGGCGCCCGGCTTCATCGCGACCGTGATCGGCCGGCTGCTGCGCGTCCCGTCGGTCGTCAGCCTGATCGGCGGCGAGCTGACCAGCCTGCCGGCGGCGGGCTACGGCGAGCTTCGGACGGCCCGGGGCCGGGCCATGATGCGGCTGCAGCTGCGCTGGACCGACGCGCTGACCGCGGCGTCGCGTTTCATGCATGCACGCGTCGCCTCCCACGGCGGGCAGGCGCACCTGCTGCCGTTCGGGGTCGACGTCGAAAAGTTCCAGTTCCCGGTGGGCCGTCCGGGCGGGCCGCCGTTTCGGCTGCTGCACGTCGGGAACCTGTACCCGGTCAAGGATCAGCTGACGCTGGTGCGCGCCGTGCGGCGGCTCGTCGACGACGGATGCGACGTCAGCCTGGATATCGTCGGATGGGACGACTGGAACGGGACAGTCCAGCGCGAAACGGCCCAGCTCGGCCTGGCGGAGCGGGTCACGTTCCACGGCTGGCGATCGCGGGACGAGCTGGTGCCGCTGTACCGCGGCGCGCACGCGCTCGTGATGACGTCGGTCGACGACGTCGCCCCGGTGGTGGTCCTCGAGGCGGCGGCGTCGGGGCTGCCGGTCGCCGGCACGGACGTCGGCTTCATCGCCGACTGGGCGCCGGACCGGGCGGTGGCGACGCCGATCGGCGATCCGGCGGCGCTCGCCGGGGCGCTGCGGGCGTTGCTCGCCGATCGCGGGCGGCGAGAGGCGCTCGCCGCGCGGGCGCAGGCGTGGGTCGGCGCCCACGCCTCGCTCGCCGCCGACGATGCCTACCTCGATCTCTACCGTGCGCTCCTCCGTTCGCGTCGATGGTAGCCTTGGCCGGCTGTGCTGACGCCTGCCCACCTTCGCGCCAACGCGCTCGTCAAGCTGGGCGAGCTGACCGGGCGGACGCACGCGCTGCCGGTGGTGATGTTCTCGCCGACGGCGCGCTGCAACTCGCGCTGCGTGTCGTGCGACTGGTGGCGGGCGGACGGCGCCGGTGACCTGTCGCTCGACGAGATCGGCGCGCTGGCGGCGGCGCTCCCGCGCTTCGGCACGCGCGTCGTCGCGCTGACCGGCGGCGAGCCGCTGGTGCGCCCCGACATCATGCAGGTGGCCGACCTGTTCCGCGCGCGCGGTATGGAGCTGCAGCTCCTGACCAGCGGCCTGGCGCTCGGCCGCCACGCCGACGAGATCGCGTCCCGCTTCCAGACCGTGACCGTCTCCCTCGACGGCCACACGCCCGAGCTCTACTGGGCGATCCGGGGCGTGGACGGGCTGGAGGCCGTGGTCGCCGGCGTGCGCAAGCTGCGGGCGCGGGCGCCCCACGTCGGCGTCTGGGCGCGGTCGACGCTGCACCGCCTCAACTTCCGTCACGTCGCGGACCTGATCGCCAAGTCGCGCGCGATCGGGCTCGACCAGATCTCGTTCCTGGCCGCGGACGTCAGCTCGGACGCGTTCAATCGCGCCCCGGCGCTGCCGCGGGTCGCCGACGATGTGACATCGGGGACGGCGCCGGCGCGGCTCCTGCTGACGGCCGAGGAGGCAGACGAGCTCGAGGCGATCGTCGAGGGGGTGATCCGGACGCACGCGCGCGACTTCGACGAACATCGCATCGCCCCCGATCCGGCCGGAATGCGCCGCCTGGTTCGCTACTACCGCGCTCACCTCGGGCAGTGCGACTTCGTCGCGCCCGCCTGCAACGCCCCGTGGGCCAGCGTCTTCATCGAGGCCGACGGCGCCGTGCGCCCCTGCTTCTTCCACCCGCCGGTCGGCAACCTGCGCCAGCGCCCGCTCGCGGAGCTGCTGGCAGACGCGCTGCCGGCGTTCCGCACCGGGTTGCACGTGGCGACGAACGCCTTGTGCACCCGGTGCGTCTGCTCGCTGAAGGTCGGCCTTCGCTCGAAGCTCTGGTGATCAGAGCAGCGGATACTGCGCCGCCGGCGTGAACCAGTAGGGAAAGCGCTTCGGCGGATAGGCCGCTTGAACCCCGACGGTGTCGCCGGCGGAGATGGTGTCTGCCCCGTGGTAGCCGACCTCATA
>DATBHU010000220.1:0-7313 GCA_036557265.1 Polyangia bacterium | reverse complement strand
CCGATTCCTGCGCTGGCCTCGACCGAGAGCTTCTCGGCGAGCGGGAAGCGGAGGCCGGCGAGCGGGAAGCGGAGACCGCCGGTCACGGTGAGGCTGGCGAAGTTGACGTCGGTGGAGGGCGACGACGAGCCGAGTCCGCGTCCCAACCAGTAGAGCCCGAGCCCGAGCCGTGCGAACGGGGTCGCGCCGAGGACGATCGGCGAGATCCCGTGCAGCGCCGCGCCGGCCTCGAAGCCGAACTGCGAGCCGAAGGCGGGCGCGCGCAGCACACCGGCGCCGAAGTCGAGCAGCATCATCCGGAACGCCGCGGGCGGCGAGGCGGGCAGCGCGCGCAGCGTGGCCGCGGCCGTTGCGGGCGCGACCGGCGGGGCCGGGGCCGCCGCGACCGGCGGCGGCACGACGGGTTCGATCACGGCGGTCGACGGTGGCGCCGCGCGCGTCGACGCCGGCGGCGGCAGCCAGATCGCCGCCAGCCACTCCGCGACCTGCAGCGCGACCTGGTTCACGTCGCGACGGGCCGCGCCCGCGTCTGCGAACGCGATCTCGGCGGAGAAGGACGAGGCCGTACCGTCGGCGGTCACGACGACGAGCGCGCGCGCACCGTCCAGGGTCAGCGTGATCACCGCGGATTCCGCGGCCGCCTCTCCGCTCCTCGCCCCGGCGCTCGCGGGCGCGACCTTGAAACCGGCCGCCAGCAGCTCGGCCCGCACGGCGGATGCCAGCGCGTCGAGACGCCCGTCGCCCGCGCGATCGATGCGCACGACGTGCGCGGCCGGCGTCGCCGCCCGCGCGGCCGGCGACGCGCCGATGGCGACGGTGAAAGCGATCGCGACCCAGCTGCCACGCCCTGTCGTCACGAGCCACCGCCACGATAGTCCTCCCCTCGCCTGCCCGCTGCTCATCTTTTTTGAGCAGCCAGTCGCCGTCCTTGGGACTATGAGGCCGTGCGCATCTGGGCTGTCTCCGGGTTGGGCCTGATGATCCTGACGATGGGCGCCGGCGCCTGTGAGCGCCGGTACATTCACCTCGAGTGCCCGCCCGATGCCCTCTGCAAGCCGGACGACCGGGGCACCGGTGGATCGTCCGGCGCCCCGATCCTCGCGTCGGCGCTGGTGGCGGGGACCGCCTTCTCCTGCGCGAACGTCGCGAACGCCCTTTATTGCTGGGGCGTCGCGCCCGCGGCGCTCCTGGGGCCGATCGCGAACGACCCGGGCGCGCCGGCGCGCGCCACGCCCGTCGAGAGCCTGAGCACCACCGTCGCGGCCGGCGCGGGCGACACGCTGTGCGCGATCGAAGGCGGGCACGTGTCCTGCTGGGGGAGCAACGAGACCGGCCAGCTCGGCGCCGCGCCGACACCGGGCTGTTCGGTCGGCAACTGCCTGGGGCCACGCTCGATCGTCCCTGGCACCGATGGAGCGTGGATGCTCGCGGTCAGCGGCTCCCACGGCTGTGTGGTCACCACCGCCGAGGACGTCCTCTGCTGGGGCGCCAACGACAACGGCCAGCTCGGGCACGCGCCCGGCACGGGCGACCAAGCGTGCGCGTCGACCGACGTGGTCAATTGCAATCCCGCCGCGACACCGACAGGCGTCGTCGGCGCCACCACGGTCGCGGTCGGCGCCGACGCAGACGGCGCACACGGGTTCGGGTGCGCCATCCTGGATGGCGGCAGCGTGGTCTGCTGGGGCGACAACAGCAAGGGCCAGGTCTCGGGCGCGGGCTACGTGGTCGGCGCGACCACGGACAACGCGCCGCACCCTGTTCCCGCTGCGATAACGGGCCTCCGGGCGTCCGCGCTGTCGGCGGGCGGACTCTCCATCTGCGCCGTCGAGGCGTCGACCGGAACCGTGGTCTGCTGGGGCGACGGCGCCGCCGGACAGGGAGCGACGCCGGCCGGCGTCGAGATACTCGACGGTGGCAACGCCGGCTCGGCCGTGCATCTCACCCAGGCGACGTCGCTCGCGCACGGCACGATGCACACCTGCGCGGTCAGCCGCGGGACGGTGTACTGCTGGGGGAACAACCGTTCGAAGCAGCTCGGGCGCGACGCAGAGATCGCCTTCGACTCGCCTTGCGTCGTCGACGGACAGGGCGACTACTGCCCGGTCATGGCCAGCCCGGTGGCGGGCCTCGCCGGCATGGTGATGGTCGGGGCCGCCGGCAATCACACCTGCGCGCTGCGAAACGACGGGGCGATCTTCTGCTGGGGCTCGAACACGTTTCAGGAGTCCGGCCACCCGCTCGCTGCGTTCGGCGATCTCGACCCGCAGCGGACGCCCGTGCGCGTGCAGGGCCTCCCCGGGCAGTAGGTGCCCGTGACGACGCCCGGCCCCTTGTAGGCCCGGCTCAGGCGCGGGCGACTTGGCGCGCAGCGCGATCGACTGCGACTTATGCGATACGCCCTGCCGAAAACGCCATTTCGCGCGTGCGCCTCGCCATTGTTTCGGCGGCGCAGTTCTGGTTGACTGCGCCGCATGCGTAGTCTTTGCCTAACGTTCGCGGCAGCTCTGTCGCTGGCGGCTTGCGCGGCGGATCCGAATTACGCCACCGGCATGGGCGGGGGCGGCAGCGGGGGCGGCGGGGGCAGCGGTGGAATGGGCGGCAGCGGCGGCGGCTACACGGCGCCCGCGCTGAAGCTGTCGCACCCGAACCCGATCATCTCGCGCGCGGCGCAGGTGTTCTCGATGCCGCAGGGCGGGAACGCGGTCGTCAACGGCGGCTACCACAACGGCGGCTGGCCGGCCGGCAAGCCGACCGCGGCGGCGCCGTCGTGGGTGGCGATCAAGCTGGCGCCCGGGCCGACGCGCATCCTGGTCAGCTGGGACGACGGCGGCACCTACAACTATCAGGATCCCGCCGGCACGACGGTCTACGGCCTGCCCGCCGACTACCACTTCGAGGTCGCGACCACGACGACCAACGGGACCGACGGCGACTGGGCGATGGCGGTCGGCCCCGGCGCCGGCGATCCGGTGGCGGTGACGGGGAACGCCGTGCGCACGCGCGCGCACGCCATCGACTTCACCGGCAAGACCTGGTTGAAGATGGTGATCACCGCGGCGCCCGCCAACGAGAGCGGCAACGGCGTCCAGATCGGCGAGATCGACGTGCACGACACGTCCGCGGCGGCGCCGGGCCAGCCGGAGGACACCTGGTTCTTCATGGGCGACAGCATCACCGCCTTCGCGTTCGACCGGCGCGCGGCCAACCAGCCGAGCTTCGCGGCGGCGATCGACACCGCGACCAACAAGACGTACTTCCCGGCGATGATCAACGGCGGCATCGGCGGCGAGAAGAGCAGCGACGGGCTGGCGCGCCTCGCCCAGGTGCTGGCGCTGAACCCCGACTATCACTTCATCGCGCTGTCGTACGGGACCAACGACGCGGCCGGCAGCCAGATCCCGCCGTCGTCGTTCCAGACGAACATGCAGATGATGATCGACATGGTGAAGGCGACTGGCCGCGAGCCCGTCATCCCGCACATCCCGTGGGCCACCGACGGCTCGCACGCCGCCGTGCCGATGTACGACGCCGTCATCGACACGCTGACGCGGACGAACCAGCTGCAGGTGGGGCCCGACCTGACCAGCTACTTCATGATGCACACCGACCAGCTGATGTCCGACGGCCTGCACCCCGCGGACGCCGGCCAGATGGCGATGAACCAGCTGTGGGCCGATGCCATGCGCGTCGTCTATCCGTAGTCATGACGCGCGCGACGCTCACCCTGGTGTTCGCCGCCGCCGCGCTGGCGGTCGGCTGCGCGAAGGATCCCGATTACGGCAGCACCGGCAACGAAGGGACGGACGAGCCGCCCGATCCCGGCCCGCCCGACTGGCCGCGCGGCCTGCACGTCGTCGGCAATCACATCGAGGACGCCGCCGGCAGCACCGTCGTCCTCCACGGCGTCAACCGCTCGGGCACCGAATACAAGTGCGTGCAGGCGGGCAACAGCTTCTTCGACGGACCGTCGACCGACGCGTCGGTCGAGGCGATCACGACGTGGGCCAACGTCAACACGGTCCGCGTGCCGCTCAACGAATCGTGCTGGCTGGGGATCAACGGCGCGGCCCCCAACATGTCGGGCGACTTCTACAAGACCGCCATCAAGAACTACGTGCTGCGGCTGCACAAGTACAACCTGATCCCGATCCTCGAGCTGCACTGGGTCGGCCCCGGGACGACGCTGGCGACGCGCCAGCAGCCGATGCCCGACGCCGATCACGCGGGCGCGTTCTGGGCCGACGTGGCGGCGACGTTCAAGGACGACGACGGCGTGGTGCTGGAGCCGTACAACGAGCCGTACCCGGACGGCAACCGGGACGAGGACGCCGCGTGGGCCTGCTGGCGCGACGGCTGCACCGCCAACCAGTCGGTGCCGTCGGGCGGGACGCCGGTGACCTACCAGGCGGCCGGCATGCAGGCGATGGTCGACGCGATCCGCGGCGCGGGGTCGACGCACATCATCCTGCTGGGCGGGTTGCAGTATTCGAACGCGCTGACGCAGTGGCTGGCGTACAAGCCGAACGATCCGCTCGGGCAGCTGGGGGCGGCGTGGCACCTCTACAACTTCAACGCGTGCGTGTCGGCGACCTGCTGGGACGCCGCGCCGGCGGCGGTGGCGGCGGCGGTGCCGCTGATCGCCACCGAGATCGGCGAGAACGACTGCATGGGCGTGTTCATCACGCCGCTGATGCAGTGGCTGGACGATCACGGCGCCGGGTACCTGGCCTGGTCGTGGAACGCGTTCGGCGCCTGCTCGGCGGGCAGCGCGCAGGGCCGCGGCGGCCAGCCGTGGTCGCTCGTGTCGAGCTACGCGACCGGCGCCCCGAACGGCGGCTACGCCCAGACCTTCCACGACCACGTCGCCGGGCTCCCCTAGCCGGGAGCGCCGGCGAGGCCGATTTTCTCTCTCCCTCGCCCCGCGAAGCGGGGAGAGGGTCAGGGAGAGGGGTCTGCGGTTGAATCAGTCCGTGCCCCCGTCGGGAACGCCGCCGCGCACCGGCTCCAGGGTCAGCGACGCCTCGGTCATCTGCTGCGCCGTCACGACCGCGTCGGCGCTGCCGCCCGCCAGCACCGCGTGCGTGTCCCAGTCGAGCCCCTCGACGCTGACCACGACGTCGCCGGCGAAGCTCGGGTCGACGGTCAGCTTCAGCCCGAACGGAAACGGGAACGGCCCGGGCCGATCGGCGGCGTCGCTCTCGACCGAGGACGATCGCTCGCTGCTCACCTGCATGCTCGGATCGCCGGCGCGCGTGACGGTGGTGCGCAGGATCAGCAGCGGCGGCACCGAGGCGTCGGCGTCCATGAACACGAACACCGACGTCGGATCCTTGGCGCAGCCGCCGCCGGCCAGCAGGGCGGCGGCCGCGACCGCGGCGCGCAAGGCTTGTCGCCCATCGACCGTCATGAGAGATCCCTACCACGGAGCACGACGATGATTTCGCGGAGATCGCTGGCCGCCTGCTCGCTCCTCGCCGCCGCGCGGCTCGCCGGCGCGTGCGAAAGCGACGAGAACATGGTGGCCATCCCGACCGCCCTGCACAGCTACGCCGCCGACGATCTGAACATCCAGTACACGGGGCGGATCGACTTCAGCGACCCGAAGCAGCCGCGCTTCGCCCTCGGCGCGACGTACATCACGGCCGCGTTCCGGGGCGTGGGCGTCTCGGTGCTGCTCGAGGACGAGCACCGCTACGGGATGTGGCGCAACTACTACGACGCGATCGTCGACGGCGTGGTGGTCGCCAAGATCCGTCCCGACGACGACCCGGCCGTCACCAAGTACCCGGTGGCGGCGAACCTCCCCTACGGCGACCACGTGGTGACGATCGTCAAGCGCACCGAGGCGAACGCCGGCGTCGGCTTCTTCGACGGGTTCGAGATCGCGGGCGTGATCCTGCCGCCGCCCGCGCGGCCGGCGCACGAGCTGCTGTTCTTCGGCGATTCCATCACCGCCGGCTCGGGCGTCGAGGCGGCGAACGGCGACGCGGCCTGCTCCGCCGACGGCTGGGGGCAGCCGGTGCAGGACGCGGACGAGAGCTACGGCCCGGTCGCGGCGCGCCTGCTCGACGCCGACTATCATGTCTTCGGCGTGGCCGGCATCGGCCTGGTCCGGAACTGGGAGAGCGATCCCGCCAAGGCCGACACGCGCCCGCTGCCGGAGGTGTACGACTACGTGTTCCCCGAGTCGTCGCCGCCGAGCATGGCGATCTGGCCGCTCTCGAACCACCCGCCCGACGCGGTCGTCGTCGCCCTCGGCACCAACGACTTCTCACCCGGTCCGCTCAACCCCGACAACACGCCGGTCGACGGGCGGGCGATGATGGACGCCGCCACGTTCGCGACCGCGTACATCGCGTTCATCGACGTGCTGCGCGCCGGCTATCCCGCCGCCCACATCTTCATCATGGGGAGCCCGATGCTGATCGACGGCTGGCCGACGGCGGCCTACAAGTCGAAGAGCGGCCTCGACGCCGCCATCGGCATGGTCGAGGACCACTACACCGCCGCGGGCATCGCCGGCGTCCACGCGGTCGCCGTCTCGCGCCAGGGCGGCGGCTGCGCCGCTCACCCGGACGTCGAGGGCCAGGCGGCCACCGGCGCCGAGCTCGCCGCCGTCGTGAAGACGACGCTCGGCTGGTGACGGCGCGCGGCGCCTAGCCTTTACAGATGAAGGCGATGTCGTCGATGAAGAAGTCGTAGTCGCCGCTCGGCACCTTCGCCTCGAAGTGGATCGCGAAGATCCGCTTGCGGTCGATGTGCGGCTTGCGCGGCGCGCCCCAGTCGGGCTCTTGCTTGAGATCGTTGAACGGCAGCACGTAACGCTGCCATTGCTCGCCAACGTTGATTGCGAAACCGTAATCGTTGAAGCAGGCGCTGCACACCTGCCCGTCCGGATCGGTGTTGCCGTCCGGTAGCTTGACGTTGAGGCGGCCGATCGTGTTGGGCGCGCGCTTGGCAAAGAAGGTGATCCCTTCGAAGGAGGACGCGTTGTACGCCTCCTTCGGGTCCATGAAGTTCAGACCCATCGCCGCGTAGACGATCGACTTGCCGGCCAGCTTGCCCTTCATCTCGGCGGCGAACTTCGAGTCGTGGCCGCCCTCGACCATGGTGAACGTTCCGCCCTGATCGCCCGGCAGCGGCCAGACCGTCGAGCCTTCCTTGTCGGCGTACGTGTACCAGTAGCCGCCGCGCTCGCCGGTCATGGTGATCTGGTTGTTGTTGTCCTCCATGTCGTCGATGACGCCATCGGGACCGCACTCCTTCATCGCCACGGTGCCGGGCGGCGCGACGTGCGCGCCGGGCGGAAC
>DATBHU010000219.1:0-8608 GCA_036557265.1 Polyangia bacterium | reverse complement strand
GGCGACCTTGCTCTCCCTCGAGCGCACTTTCGTGGCCCCTGGGTCATGACGGACAGCCGGGCCGACCCTCGGTCCACCCTTCGTACCTCAATCTCGACATACAAGGGACTAGGGTGAGGGCCGGTTGGCCCCTCGGGCATCCACGATCTATCCTCATGCCCATGCCGTCGCCGACCACGTTCGCGCTCAAGCTCGCGCCCGCGCGCAAGCCACGTCCCAAGGACAGCGAGCTGGTGTTCGGACGCATCTTCACCGACCACATGGCGCTCGCCGACTGGGAGAGCGAGCGCGGCTGGTTCGACGCGCGCATCGTCCCCTACGGGCCGCTCTCGCTCGATCCCGCGGCGGCGGTGCTCCACTACGCGCAGGAGCAGTTCGACGGCCTCAAGGCGTTCCGCGGCGTCGACGGCAAGATCCGCTTCTTTCGCCTCGACCGCCACTGCAAGCGGATGCACGACGGCGCGGACCGGCTCTGCATCCCGCCCATCGACGAGGCGCTGATGCGCGACGGGATCATCTCGCTCGTTCAGGCGGACGCGGACTGGGTGCCGTCGTCGCCCGGCACGTCGCTCTACATCCGGCCGACCATCATCGCCAGCGAGCCGTTCCTGGGCGTGCGGCCGGCGAAGCGCTTCATCTTCTTCGTCATCGCGTCGCCCGTGGGCGGCTACGGCGGCGCCGCCTTCAGCCCCGCGCGCATCCTGGTCGAGGACAAGTTCGTCCGCGCCGCCGTGGGCGGGCTGGGCGGCGTCAAGGCCGGCGCGAACTACATCGCCAGCCTGCGCGCCGCCGAGGACGCCAAGGCGCGCGGCTACCACCAGGTGCTGTGGACCGACGCGGCCGAGCACACCTACCTGGAAGAGGTCGGGACCATGAACCTGGTCGTGCGTATCGGCGACGAGTTCGTCACGCCGCCGCTCGGCGGCAGCATCCTGGCCGGCGTCACGCGCGATTCGGTCCTCACGCTGCTGCGCGACTGGGGCTTCACCGCCCACGAGCGGCCGATCGGGATGGAGGAGCTGCTCGCCGCCCACCGGGCCGGCAAGCTGCGCGAGGTGTTCGGCTGCGGCACCGCCGCCGTCATCACACCGGTCGGCGCGCTCGGCTGGAAGGGCGAGGACATCGTCATCAACGACGGCAAGCCGGGCGAGGCGTCGCAGCGCTTGTTCGACGCGATCACGGGCATCCAGTACGGGCGCGAGCCGGACACGCACGGCTGGATGACGCCGCTCGACGGTTGAATGTCCGATCTGCTGGTGCGCCTGTATGACCTGCCGCCGCTGGCGCCGGTCGTGGACGCGCTCGATCGCCAGGAGATCGACGTTCGCCGGGCGCTCGCGCACGAGCGCCCCCAGGTGACCGCGTTCGCGCGCGCGCACGGCTCCGAGGGGTGGGCGGCGGAGTGCGACGCCGCGTTCGCGCGCTTGCCGCTCGCCTGCTTCGTCGCCGTCGAACGCGGCATCGAGACCAGCGCGGTGCTGGGGTCGCGCGTTGGCGACGCGCTGATCGGCTTCGCCTGCTACGAGGCGACCTGCCGCGACTTCTTCGGCCCGGAGCTGGTCGACGAACGGTACCGGGGGCGCGGCGTCGGCAAGGCGCTGTTGCTGGCGGCGCTGCACGCGATGCGCGCGGAGGGCTACGCCTACGCGATCATCGGCTGGGCCTCGTCGGTCGACTTCTACCGCAAGGCGGTCGGCGCCACCGTGATCGACGGCTCGCGTCCGGGGATCTACCCGCCGCCGTTGAAAGGTTGACGCTTCGTCGTCGAGGCCTCGACAGTCAGGCCGGCGTGGGCAGCAGCGCGCGCGCCTTGCGCAGCACGAACGCGGTGCGCGCGAACGGCTGGATGATCGAGCGGCAGAAGCGCGACAGCGGGTGCAGCTCGGGCTCGATGCCCATGCCGCGGAACAGCCAGCGCCATTCGCCGGCGGTCAGGAAGCCGAACGAAGCGGTGCTGTGGATCTTGCGGCGGTACGACTCGCCGTGGCGGCGGTTCATCACCCGGTCGAACGACGTCGACGGCGTGTCCTCCACGACGACGACCTTGGCGCGGCTGACGCGCAGCGCCTCCTCGAGCAGGGCGAGCTTCCGCTCGTTCGGCACGTGGTGGAGAACGAAGCTGAGCACCACCAGATCGAAGCTGCGGTCGGGGAACGGTAGCGTCGCGCCGTCGTAGAGGCGAAACGGGTAGTGCTGGTCGCGGCGGATGTCGACGATGTCGACGCCCTGGACGTTGGCGAAGCCGCGCGCCCGCAGCTCGTCGAGCACGTAGCCCTCGCCGCAGCCGACGTCCAGCACCGACGCGTCCGGCGCGAGGTGCGGCGTCAGCAGCGAGACCGTGTGCAGGGTCTCCTTCTTGACGGTCTTGGATCGGTAGTGCACGGGCATCGGCGGCCTCCCAGTGGAAACGTCGAAACGTCTTCCCCTCCGTTGTGCAAAGGCGGATCCAACCCGTCCTATTGATTCCCCTCTGCAAGTGGGAGACGGTGGGAGCGCATGGCCCGAGGCAACCCGCGCGCGATCATCGGCTTCGGCGTCATGGCGGCGGCGATCGTGGCGGCCGTCGTGATCGTGGTGGTGGCGTCGCGGACGTCCGAGCCGCCGCCGCGCCCCGTCGCCCCCGTGTTTCCCAAGCCGCCCGAGGCGCACCCCGTCATCCCGTCGCCCGAGGAGCCGGTCGCGCGTCCGCCCCAGGCGTTCTGCGAGGCCCGTGACATCGCGATGACCTCGATCTCGCTCCGCAACCTGCACAAGGCGGCGCTGGCCGCCGCGCAGCACGCCGACAAGAAGGGGGCGCCCGCCAGCTGTCACGGCAGCAGCGTCGACATGGGGCTGTCGCAGGCGTTCGACAACTTCAGCAAGCGGACGGGCGCGTGCGTCGCGCGCGACAGCGAGCTCGACAGCCAGTGGGCGCAGCTCGACTCGTCGGTGCTGGCGTTCGGGCGTTGCATCGACTGCACGCACCCGCGCGACGATCGCGTGACCGGCTGCCAGCGGATGATCGAGCTGATCGACGCGGCCGAAAAATCAATGCGCTGACGGCGCCGCGGGCGCCGGCGCGTGGCGCGCGACGATCTCCGGGTCGCAGGCCTCGCGCCGCACGGCGCGCGGCCCCAGCTTGACGCCCAGCAGGCCGCCCAGCGTCTCGTCGAAGCCGGCCGCCAGCCAGCCCGCGATCGCCCCGCCGATCCCGACGTCGAGGCGCGCGGCGTAGCGCGCGAACCCGCCCACGTCCTTGAACTGATCCATCGCGATCATCAGCCCCGCGTCGGCGACCAGGCCGCCCGGGATCGGGCGCGCGCGCTCGTGCGGATCGGCCTCGAACGCGGCGACGTCGCGGGGCAGGCGCGCGTGGTACGCGCCGTCCTCGATCAGCGACGCCAGCGCGCGCTGGTGCGGGTGGGTGCCGTCGGCGATCTGACGCGCCTGCGCCGCCATCGCCTCGACGCCGCCCTCGTGCGCGCGCAGCAGCACCAGATCGTAGAGGGGGTGGCGGTGAAACGTCTGCAGCACGTGGTGCACGATCGCGTCGCGCGGCGCGAAGAAGCCGATCGGATCCAGCATGGTCGCCGGCCCCGAGATGAACCGGCGCAGGTTGTGGAACACCCACGGGATCCGCTGGCTGCGATAGAAGAGCTTCGTCTCGGCGGCGGCGCTGACCACCATCTGATCGCGGCCGGCGACGAGTAGCTGCGCGATCGTCGGCGTCGCGTCGACGTGGCCGAGCGCCCGCAGCCGCTCGAGCCGGCGGCGCACCAGCCGCGGGCGGAAGTAGGCGGCCAGCAGCGACACCAGCTGGCGCAGCTTGTCCCAGTTCTGGCGAAGGCCGCCGATGACGTCGCCGAGCAGGCGCCAGCGGGATCGCCCCAGCCAGGCGGGCGGCGTGGCCCCCTGCGTCTCGGCCATCGAGCGACCGGCGGCCGCCCCGGCCATCGCCCCTGCCTCCTGCATGCAGAGCGAAGATTAGCAGTTAAGATTGGCGGCCGATGTCGACCATGAGCGCGCTCCTGCTTGCGACGGTGCTGGCGGCCGAGCCGTCACCGAGCGGGCCCGCGCCCGCGCCGGCCGTCCGCGTGGAGGTCGCCGAGGTCGGCGCGATCATGGCCGCGGTCAAGGCGCCCGGCGCGCAGGCGGTGCTGGTGAACGTCTGGGCCACCTGGTGCGAGCCCTGCCGCGAAGAGATGCCCGACCTGGTCCGCTTCTACCGCGACCACCGCGCGGACGGGCTGCGGCTCGTGCTGATCTCGGCCGACGACGACGACCAGCGCGCCGAGGTGGCGCGCGTGCTGGGCGCGCTCGGCTTCGACGGCCCGGCGTTCATCAAGCGCGGCAACGACATGACGTTCATCGACGCGCTCGACCCGCACTGGAAGGGGGCGCTGCCCGCGACCTTCCTGTACGACGCGCGCGGCGCGAAGAAGCAATCCTGGCTCGGATCGGTCACCTACGGCGACCTGCGCAACCGCGTGTCGGGTCTGCTCAAAAGGAGAAAACGATGAAGCGCGCGAGCATGGTTTCAGCGATCGCCTTCCTGATCGGCGCCGCGGCGGCGGCGCGGGCGGGCGAGAGCACGGGCGGACTGGCGCTGGGCAGCAAGGTGCCCGCGGCGGTCGCGAAGACGAAGATGAAGAACGTCGACGGCAAGATGCTGTCGATCGCCGACGCGGCGGGCAAGTCCGGCACGCTGGTCGTGTTCACCTGCAACCACTGTCCGTTCGCTAAGGCCTGGGAGGAGCGGATCGTCGAGCTCGGCAACGCCTACGCGGGCAAGGGGATCGGCGTCGTGCTGATCAACGCCAACGATCCGACCATGCACGCCGACGACGGCTTCGACGAGATGCAGGCGCGCGCCAGGAGCCGCGGCATGAAGATCCCCTACGTGGTCGACGATACGTCGGCGGTGGCGCGCGCGTTCGGCGCCAGCGTCACGCCCGAGGCGTTCCTGTTCGACAAGGCGGGCAAGCTCGCCTACCACGGTACCATCGACGACAACCGCCAGGACGCGAGCAAGGTGAAGGCGCACTACCTGAAGGACGCGCTCGACGCGGTGGTGGCCGGCAAGGCGCCCGCCGTCAGCGAGACCAAGGGCCTCGGCTGCAGCATCAAGTTCCGGAGTTAGCGTCATTCCCCACGGGATGAGCAAGGGGCGGCTCGAGGCGTTCTCCGACGGCGTCATCGCCATCATCATCACGATCATGGTGCTGGAGCTGAAGGTGCCGCACGGCACCGATCCGGCGGCGCTGCGGCCGCTCATCCCGCTGTTCGCGAGCTACGTGCTGTCGTTCGTGATGGTCGGGATCTACTGGAACAACCACCACCACCTGTTCCACGCCGTCGACCGCGTGGGCGGCGGCATCCTGTGGGCGAACCTGCACCTCCTGTTCTGGCTGTCGCAGATCCCGTTCGTCACCGGGTGGATGGGCGAGAACCACTTCGCGGCGCTGCCGACCGCGGCCTACGGCTTCGTCTGTCTGATGGCCGGGGTCGCCTACTACCTCCTGGTGCGGGCGATCCTGGCGCACCACGGCATGGAATCGCGCGTGGCGACCGCGCTGGGGAGCGACTTCAAGGGCAAGGTCTCCGTCCTTCTGTACATGGTCGCCGTGCCGCTCGCGTTCGTGAACCGCTGGATCGCCTGCGCGATCTACGTCGTCGTGGCAGGGACCTGGTTCATCCCCGACCGCCGCATCGAGCGGCGGCTGGAGAAGGACTGAGGCGCGGCGCCATGCGCGGCGGCTATCTGACCATCGGACGCTGGCGGCGGGCGCCGGTGCGGCTGCACTGGACGCTGCCCCTGGTCGCGCTGATCTTCGGCCGCGGGGAGTTCGCTCCCGGGTTCTGGCTCGGGTTCGTCCTGATCGTGCTGATTCACGAGCTCGGCCACGCGGTGCTGGTGCGCCGCTTCAGGTGCGCCGTCGCGTCGATCGACGTCCACGGCATGGGCGGCGTCTGCCGGTGGTCGGGCGACCCGACGCGGATCCAGCGCGCCTGCATCGCCTGGGGCGGGGTGCTGGCGGAGATCGTCGCGCTGGTCGCCACCTATCTGGCGATCGCGGTGTTTGGACCGCCGGAGACGGCGTTCACCATCCAGCTCGCGGCGGCGTTCACGACGACCAACATCTGGATGATCGCGTTCAACCTGCTGCCGATGCCGCCCCTGGACGGCGCCGAGGCCTGGAAGCTGCCCGGCCTGTTGCTGCAGCGCCGGCGCAGCGAACGCGCCGCCCGCGCCCGCGGCGGCTTCGCCTACGAGCGCGAGGCGGCCACGCTGGACCGTTACTCCGGCGCCGCTCCCGAGAAGACGCGGGGCGCTGTCGACGAGGCGCTTCGCCGCATCTCCGAAGACCTCGAAGAGCCCGAAGACCCGAAAAACCGCCTGAACTAGCGCCATCGGTCCGGCCCGTCCGGCCCCCCTCGCCCCGCGAAACTCCGGTCCCCTCGCCCCGCGAAGCGGGGAGAGGGTTAGGGAGAGGGGCCCGTGCCCCTTCATTTCGCGGGGTTTGAGCCGTGATTTTCGCCACCGGACACCCACGAGCCGGCTTTCTGCGTCCTTCTCCTCATTTCCCATGGAGTCACAAATGCTTCGTAACTCGGTCCTCAGCATCGGTTTCGCGGTGACGGCGCTGCTGGCTTTCCAGGTCGGCGGCTGTAGCAGCGGTGGTGGCGGCAGCAACGGCGGCAGCAGCGGAACCGGGACGGCCGGGAACTCGGCGACCGGGACGGCCGGCAACTCGGCGACCGGGACGGGCGGCACGACCGGGACGGGCGGCACGTCGGCGACGGGGACCGGGGGCAGCGGGACGGGTGGCAGCGGCACCGGCGGCACCGCGACGGGGACCGGCGGCAGCGGCACCGGGGGCAGCGGGACGGGCGGCACCGCGACGGGGACCGGGGGCAGCGGGACGGGCGGCAGCGGCGCCGGCGGCACCGCGACGGGGACCGGCGGCAGCGGCACCGGCGGCAGCGGGACGGGCGGCAGCGGCACCGGCGGGACGGCCGGCAGCGGCGCCGGCGGCAGCGGCACCGGCGGGACGGCCGGCAGCGGGACGGGCGGCAGCGGCACCGGCGGCACGGCCGGGGCGACGGGGGCGGGCGGCACCGGCGGCGCGAACGCGAACTGCCCGGCGTCGATCACCGACAAGCAGACCACCTGTACGATGGAAGGCCTCGTCTGCGGCAAGCCCTGCGGCGTCGAGAACAAGGGGACGAAGAACTGCACCTGCACGTCGGGCGTTTTCATGTGCGAGACGGTCGCGCCGACCTGCCACTACCCGGACGGGTCGGATCTGACCTGCTACCACCTGCCCGCGCCGGTCCCGGCCTGCCCGACCGGCACGGTGAGCAACCAGACGTGCGCGGCGGACGCCTGCATGCCCTGCTCGGGATACCAGGACAGCAGCATGGCCGCGAAGACCGGCTACTGCGTCTGCGTCGCCACGAAATGGAAGTGCGCCAGCGACAAGGAATGGCCGCCGCAGTAGTCGCAGCGGACCTTTCCGGCAATCACCGATGGCCCTCATCCGTCGATCGCGCTAACTTGGCGCGCGGCGGATGAGCGCTTCCGAAACAGAGGGCTGTTCACACCTGGAGAAGGCGGCCGAGCGTCACGCGGCCGTCAAGCCGAGCGGACACGGCTGCGTCGAGTGCCTGAAGGCGGGCGGCGTCTGGGTCCACCTGCGGCTGTGCATGACGTGCGGCCACGTCGGCTGCTGCGACAACTCGCCGGGCCGGCACGCCAC
The DNA here is from genome assembly GCA_036557265.1 of Polyangia bacterium. Lineage (GTDB taxonomy): Bacteria > Myxococcota_A > Polyangia > Fen-1088 > Fen-1088 > JADGRB01. The sequence continues at coordinate 869 of DATBHU010000219.1, read as the reverse complement.
CAAGCACGCCCACGGCACGAGCCACCCGGTCATCCGGTCGTACGAACCGGGTGAGGACTGGGGGTACTGCTACCCGGACGACGTGTTCCTGGAAGAGCTGCCGGCCAAGCCGGGCGAGGCCGCGCCGCGCCATTTCGAGCCCCCCGGTTAATTTTTTTCGGGGCTGTCGATCCGGCCGCATGCCGATCGACTGACTGCGGGACGATGACGTCCCGAAATCAAACGCAGGCTCGAAACAGGAGAAATCCCATGCAGTACATGCTGCTCATCTACGGCAACGAGAAGGAAATGCAGGCGGCTCGGCCGGGCGACGTCGACACCATGATGTCGTCCTACCGCGAGTTCACGGACAGCATCGTGAAGTCCGGCCACATGAAGGCCGGCGACGCGCTGCAGCCGACTTCGGCCGCGACGTGCGTCCGCATCCGCAACGGCAAGACGCTGACCACGGACGGGCCGTTCGCCGAGACGAAGGAACAGCTCGGCGGCTACTACCTGATCGAGGCGAAGGACCTCGACGAGGCGACCAAGATCGCCGCACGCATTCCAGGCGCACTGACCGGGACCATCGAGGTCCGGCCGGTCCGGGTGTTCGCGCGCTGACGCCGTCGTGTCGGTCGCACGCGCCGCGACGGCGGAGGTATCCTCCGCCGTCGTGGATGTCAGTCGCGACGCCGTCGAGCGTGTCTTCAAGCAGGAGCGCGGCCGGATCCTGGCGACGCTGATCCGGATCCTGGGCGACATCGATCTGGGCGAGGAGGCGCTGGCCGCCGCGCTGGAGGCGGCGCTGGTGCAGTGGCCCGAGGAGGGGACGCCCGCGAACCCGCGCGCGTGGTTGATCCGCGCCGCGCGCAACAAGGCGGTCGATC
>DATBHU010000218.1:0-12611 GCA_036557265.1 Polyangia bacterium | reverse complement strand
CTCAAGCATCGCTATTCGGAGACCGACAAGCTGGACGCCGAGCTGACCGCGACGGCCTTCGAGAAGGTGAAGGAAGACAAGAAGAAGAAGGCCGAGGCGGGCAAGACGGCCGGGAAGAAGGAGTAGCGCGCGATGGTGACGATCACGCCGGATCGGTTGCGGCTGCTGAAGAAGGTGGGCCTGTACGGGGCGTTCGGCCTGCTGGTCTTCTTCGTCGCCCTGTACACGTCGTTTCCCTACGAACGCGCCAAGGAGACCGCCATCCGCATGGCGAGCAAGAACCTCGACCTCGACGTCGAGATCGGCTCGGCGGGCCCTGCGTTCATGGCGATCGTGTTCCGCGACATCCGCGTGCGGACGCGCCCGCCGACCGGCAAGCCGACCCGCTTCACGGTCGATTCGGCGAAGTTTTCACCGTCGATCTTCGCCCCGCTGCTGTCGTCGTTCCCGTTCACGCTCGCGGCGGACGCGCTGGGCGGCAAGATCGTCCTCGATCAGAGAGGGGCGCCGGGCAAGAAGGGCCCGTTCAAGACCGAGCTCGACGCGCGCGACATCGATCTCTCGGAGGTCCCCGGCGTGAAGGAAGCGATCAACATGCCGATCACCGGCAAGTTGAAGCTGGAGGTGGTCGTCGCCTCCGAGACCGGCCGCTACGCCGACGCCAACGGTCACCTGACCATCAGCGCCACGAACGTCGTGGCGGGCGACGGCAAGACGCCGCTCAAGGTGGCGGGGAACCCGTTCCTGTCCGGGGGGCTGACGCTGCCGCGCGTGCGCATCGGCGACCTGGGCGGCCGCGTGGCGATCGAGAAAGGGACGGCGAAGCTGCAGGGGGTCGAGTCCAAATCTCCCGACGGCGAAGTGGCGCTGGAGGGCGAGATCGTCCTGCACGATCCGTTGCCGATGTCGACGGTCAACCTTTACCTGCGCTTCAAGCTGTCCGAGGCCTTCCTGCAGAAAGCGAGCAGCCTGCAGATGATCCTCCAGGCGGCGGCCGCGCAGGGCAAGCGCCCCGACGGCTTCTACGGGTTGCGCATCGGCGGCCGCCTGGGCCAGCTGTCGCCGCCCGTGCTGTCGCCGATCTCGCCGGTGACCAGCGCTCCGACGTTGCCGGCGCGCCCGGGTCGGGGGCCGGCCGGGACCATCACGCCGGCCGTGCCGTCGGCGGTGATGCCGCCGCCCCCGCCGCCGCCCCCGTCCATGGCGCCAGCAGCGCCGCCGCCGCCCCAGCCCGAACCACCGCCGCCTCCTCCTCCTCCCCCTCCACCGCCCGCGCCCGAGCCGGCGCCGGCCGCCGCGCCCCCGCCGGCCGAGGGCTGGAAGGGCGCGCCGCCCGCCCCGGCCCCGGCTCCGGCCGCCGAGGCGCCGCCCCCGGCGCCCGAAGCCCCTCCCGCGCCGCCACCTCCGCCCGCCGAAGAGCAGCCGGCCCAGTAGCGGCTACAGGCCGTACCGCTTCACCTTCTCGCAGAACGTCGACCGGGCCACGCTCAGCGCGCGGGCGGCGCGACGGCGGCTGCCGCCGTGCTCGCGCAGCGCCCAGCTGTAGACCTCGCGCTCGATGTCATCCAGCGAGCGGCCGCGGATCCTGATGGCGTCGTCCGGCAGCGGCGCGACCGGGGGTGGCGCCGCGGGCGCGCCGCCGCCGGTGGGTGGCTCGCCCTCGCTCGTCTCCCCCAACCGGAACGCCGACGCCGGCGGCAGCTCCAGCGCGTCGACGTCGATGCGGCCGTCGCCCCGCTGTCCGGCCAGGATCGCCGCGCGCCGGATGACGTTGCGGAGCTCGCGCACGTTGCCCGGCAAGACCGCCGTGGAGAGCGCCGCCAGCGCCGCGGCGTCGAGGTGGCGCTCGCCGATCTCACCGGCGATCTCGCGCAGGAAGTGCGCCGCGAGCAGCGGAATGTCGCCCCGCCGCTCGCGCAACGGCGGCAGGCGCAGGCAGAAGCCGGCCAGCCGATAGTAGAGGTCGCCCCGGAAGCAGCGCCGGCCGACGTCGACCTGCAGGTCGCGCAACGTCATCGCGACGACACGCACGCGCACGCCGACCTCGCCCGCGCCGCCCACGCGGCGCAGCCGCCCCGTCTCCAGCACGCGCAGCAGCTTCGGCTGCAGATCGAGCGGGAGCTCGCCGACCTCGTCGAGCACCAGCGTTCCGCCGGACGCCTCTTCGAACCAGCCGGCCCGCCGCGCGCCCGCCCCGGTGAACGCGCCGCGCTCGTGTCCGAACAGCTCGCTCTCGGCGAGCTCGCGCGGCAGCGCGCCGCAGTTGACCGCGACGAACGGCCCGCTCGGGTTCGGGCCCAGGTCGTGGAGGGCGCGCGCCACCAGCTCCTTGCCGGTGCCGCTCTCGCCCGTCACCAGCACCGGCGTCCAGGTGGGCGCGACCAGCGCCGCGCGTGCCAGCACCGCGCGCAGGGTCGCATCCTCCCCGATGATGGCGTCGAGCGCCGCCGATCGCTTCGCCTCTGTCCCGGCTGTCCGCATGCCGCCGTTGTCGGCACGCGCCCCGGGCGGTTGCGCGCCCCGGGCGCGGAACGCGTCGGGCGCAGGCGGGCTTTGCCCGCCGGAGCCCATCGCGGGGGGGCGGGACCCTTTCAGGGTCCCGCATCCGATCAAGCCCCGAGGCCGAGCCAGGCCTCGCCGCTCTCGCCGATCTCCTTCTTCCAGATCGGCGCCCGTTCTTTCAGGCGATCGATCGCGGCGCGGCAGGCCTCGAACGCCGGCGCCCGGTGGGCCGACGCCGCCGTGATGGCGACGGCGATCTCGCCGACGGCGAGCGCCCCGACGCGATGGTGGATGGCGATGGCGGTGCCGGGCCACTCGCGCTCGATCTCCTCCGCGATGTCGGCCAGCACCTCCTCGGCCATCTCGGCGTACGCCTCGTACTCCAGCCGCACGACGTCCGGCAGGTGGTGCCCCTGACGCCGCACCACGCCCGTGAACGTGACGACCCCGCCCTGGTGGGGGCCGCTCACGGCCTCCACCGTCTCGTCCACCAGCAGCGGACGATCGAGGATCGCGATCTTCCGCGGCCCCGCGCCCCCCGCGACGGGCGGCAGCAGCGCCACCTCGTCGCCGTCCGCCAGCCGCTGCGCGTCCGGCGCCTGGGTGCGGTTGACGGCCACCTGCACGCGCGGCAGCAGCGCCGCGATCTCGGGATGACGCTCGGCGACGGCGGCGCGGGCGGCGCGGACATCGGCGTCGTCAGGCAGGTCCAGCGTCTCGCGGGCGCGCCCGGCGCGCTCACGAAGAATGGCAAAATAGAGGATCTCGACGCGCACGGTCGGCGGAGTTTAACCACCTTCGGCGGGCTTGCGTAAAGCAGACGACCGACAGGGAAACGCCCGATTTCCGCTCGCGCGCGTATCAGTTATTCACAGGGATAGTCAAATACCTTCAAATAGGTAGCTATTTTGCGTGGGGTCGCGCGGATTGCTAGGCTTTTGCCCGCTCAACCGAGGGAGCATGCTCATAGAGAGGTTCCATTGAAGCGTCACTCTCCCCGTGGCGACGCGGCGCATCCGGCGCCGGCGATGCTGTCTTCAGAGATCCCAGCGGTTCAGCTCTCCTTCCCATTCCGTCCCTTCCGGTCCGTCGAGGACGCGGAGGGGCAGCCGGTTCCGCCGCCAGTCGGCACCGAATCGCGGCGCGCGCTCAGGCGTGCGGCGGCGGCGCGCCAGGTGCGGCTGGCGCCGACCCTCGAGCAGGAGACGGATCGGGTGGCGACCGCGCTCGCGCTCTACCTGCCGCCCGGCAAGACGCTCGAGCTGCGGCTGACCAACAACCACTACAGCATGATCTCCGTGCGGCGGAAGCCGGACGGATACCGGCTGCGCCTGCATCGCATGTTCGTCGGGGCCGAGCCCCGGACCGTGCGCGCGCTGGCCCGCTACGTGGTCCACAACGATCGGCGCGCCTCGACGCTGCTGGGCGACTACATCGAACGCCACCAGCACATCATCCGCCAGCAGAAGCGGCGCCCGCGCCAGATGAACCTGCGTACGGCGGGCCGGCACCACGATCTGCAGGCGATCTTCGACCGCCTGAACGTGGCGCACTTCGCGGGCGGCCTGCAGGCGCGCATCACCTGGGGCCCGGTCACGTCGCGCGGGCGGCGGCGCCGATCGATCAAGATGGGCAGCTTCGCCGTCGAGGACCGGATCATCCGCATCCACCCGGCGCTGGATCAGGACTGCGTGCCCGATTACTTCGTCGCGTGGATCGTCTATCACGAGATGCTGCACGGCAAGCACGAGGTGAAGCGCGAGAACGGCCGGCGCCGCTTCCACAGCGCCGAGTTCTTGGCCGAGGAGCGCCTGTTCCCGGAGTACGAGCGCGCCTGCGCCTGGGAGAAGGCGAACCTCGATCGGCTGCTGCGCGTCTAGCCCGTCGGAGAGTTTTAAAAATAGCCGCGCTCTCGCGCTTCGCGGGAGAGCGGCTAGTTGCAGCCGATGCGCTGCGTGCCGACGGCGATGTCGTCGTACCAGATGTCGATCCCGGGGCCGGCGTACTTCTCGAATCCGAAGCGGACGCTGTCGTAGCTGTCGAGCGCCCAGTCGGTGTGGTGCAGGTCGGGCACCTCGGTCCCGTCGACCCAGATGTCGATCTCCGGGTGCCCGTGGTCGATGAGCGCCTCCAGGCAGACCCAGGTCGACGGGGTGAAGGCGACGCCCGCCTTGCCGTCGTTGTAGAAGTTCTGATTCGAGAGGGCGCCGTGCCCGTCGCCCATGATGGTGTACATCAGCATCGCGTTCATCTCGCCGATGCGGAGGTTGTTGCCGGTCCCCTGCATCGCGTAGGGGTCGGCGATGATGAAGGCGTTGTGGCCGCCGGCCATGGCGCGCGAGAGCCGCATGTACGCGCGCAGGAAGAACTTGCCGTTCGGGGCGGGCAGGATCGTCGCGTCGTGCAGGACGAACAGCGTGTCGTAGTCGTTGTCGCCGGCGTGGACGTGGACGGACTTGCTGCCGCTGTGGGCGGGCGTGGTTCCGTCGATCGTCACGTTGCCACCCTGGAGCACCCACGGCGCCGCCGTCGCGAACGCGCCGGCCGCCTTACCCTCGAAGTCGTCGCAGAACAGCAGGCCCGCGCGGGTCGCGCACGGGTTGCCAGCGCCGGCCGTGCCGCCCGTGCCGCTGCCGCTCGCGCCGCCTGCCGCGGTCCCCGCGCCGCCGCCACGCCCCGCGTTGCCGCTGCCGGCGCTACCGCTGGCGCCACCGCGGCCGCCGTTGCCGGCCCCTGCGCCTCCCGCCGATCCACCCGATCCCGCGCCGCCGCTCCCTGCCGAAGCGCCGCCCTTGCCGCCGTTGCCTGTCGCGCCTGCGGGGCCGCCTGCGCCTCCCGCCACGCCGGCGGTCGTGCCGGCCGCGCCGCCGGTCATGCCTCCCACGGCGCTGCCACCCGCGCCCGCCGTCGCGCCTCCGGTCGTCCCTGCCGCCCCGGTCGTTCCGCCGACGCCGCTGCCGCCGCCGGCCGTGCCGCCCCGGCCGGTCGTCGCGGCGTCTCCGCCGCTGCCTGACGGGTTCATCGCTCCGCCTCCGGCGCAGCCGGCCAGGGCCAGGGCCGCGCAGACTGTCATGAGATGCGATCGCATTCTGTTCCGGCGAGATGATAACTCGCCTAGGGTTTCGCTCCGCTGCCGAACAGCGCGGCCAGCTCGGCGGCCGGGCGCTCCTCCAGCTGGTCGTAGCGGCAGTCGGACGGCTGCTTGTCGGGGCGCCAGCGCACGAAGTGCGTCGCGTGGCGGAAGCGATCGCCCTGCAGGTGGTCATACGCGACCTCGCAGACGCGTTCGATGCGCAGCGGCTCCCAGGACAGGTCCTTGCCGCGGTTCCAGCGGCTGCCCATGCCCGGCATCCGCCGATCGGGAGTCTCGTTCATGAACTCGGCCCACCCACGCCACGGGTGCCCTTCCAGCGCGTTCTCGCGCAGCGGCGCCAGCTCCTCGACCAGCTCCTTGCGCCGCTTGACCGTGAAGCTGGCCGCGATGCCGACGTGGTGCAGGACGCCGGCGTCGTCGTAGAGGCCGAGCAGCAGCGATCCGAGCATCGTCCCCGGCCCCTGCTTGTGCCAGCGAAAGCCGCCCACCACGCAATCGGCGGTGCGCGCGTGCTTGACCTTGATCATGCTGCGCTGGCCCGGCTCGTAAGGCTGCTCGAGGCGCTTGGCGATCACGCCGTCGAGGCCCGCGCCCTCGAAGCGGTGGAACCACTCCAGCGCCAGCGCGCGATCGCGCGTCGCGGGCGTCAGGTGGACGGGGGGGCGCGCGCCCGCCAGGGCGATCTCCAGGCGGCGCCGCCGTTCCGAGAGCGGCTGCGCCGTCAGGTCGTCGTCGCCCTCGGCCAGCAGGTCCCACGCCACGAACGACGCCGGGATCTCGCGCGCCAGCATCGCCACGCGCGACGCCGCCGGGTGGATGCGCAGCAACAGCGCCGAGAAGTCGAGGCCGCCCGCGCCCGCGATGACGATCTCGCCGTCGAGGACCGCGCGCGGCGGCAGCGCGGCGCGCAGCGGCGCCTCCAGCTCCGGAAAGTAGCGGCCCATCGGCTTCAGATCGCGGCTCTGCAGGTAGATCTCGTCGCCGTCGCGGAACACCAGCGTCCGGAAGCCGTCCCACTTCGGTTCGTACAGCCAGCCGTCGCCGTCCGGAATCTCCGGCGTCAGCTTGGCGAGCATCGGCTCGATCGGCGGCGACAGCGGCAAGTTCAAAATTCGCCTCCCAGGGCGTTGAACGTCGCGCCGATGAGGCGCGTGCCCGTGCCGTCGAGCACCGGGACAGGGCCGGGCGTGCCGAGGCGCCAGCGGCCGGCCCGGTCGCGCGCCAGCGCCGCCGGCACCGCGGGCGCCGCCGCGACCGCCGCGTCCTGCCCGTCCAGGTTGCGCGTCGCGTACGCGGCGACGCCGATGCCGGCGACCAGGCCGCCCAGCGCAGCGCCCGCCAGCCCGCGCGCGTTGTTGTTGGTGCCCGCGATCAGCCAGGCGACGCCGGCGCCCATCAGGCCGCCCGCGAGCGCGCCCGCGTCGATGATCAGCACGCGGTTGCGCGACAGATCGAACGAGTTGGCGAGCCCGACGGCGACGACGAAGCCGGCGTCCATCGACGCGGCGACCGCCTTGAGCGCGTTGCGGGTCTCCGCGTGCGGCGCGATCGCGATCGTCGCCAGGAAGCCGCCGATCGTTCCCCACAGCAGACCCGAGCGGACCAGCTCGATGTCGCCCGCGCTCGGGCTCTTCGCGTCGGCGACCAGCACGCCGATCGAGGTGGCGGCGATGCCGGTGGCGACGGCGGCGCCGACCACCCCCTTGTCGCTGAAGTCGAGCCCGCCCGCCCACAGCGCGCCGTTGATGGTGCCGTAGTCGAGGCCGGTGATGATCGTCCACGCCTCGCCGACGGTGAGCTCGTAGTTGCGCGTGGCGGCGAGCGAGATGCCGAGGCCGGCGCCGAGCCCGAGCAGCGGCGGCACGATGACGGCGCGCTGGCTGTCGATCTCGAACAGGACGTCGACCGCGATCCCGAGCCAGATGCCGTAGAGCGACGACCAGAGCACCAGGCGCCCGCGCCCTTCGTTGCCGCCGTGCACGGTGCGCGCGCGCGTCTCCTCCTGCAGCTGCTGTCCCAGGATGCCGTCGCAGAGACGGGCCACCGTCGGCGCCCACGGCGTGCCCGGATCGGCGGCGTGCGCGCGCACCTCGGCGAGGCCGTCGCGGCAGCCGGAGCGGAGCACGCGGCGCAGCGCCGCCTCAGCGTCCGTCGGTGGCGCGGGGGGCGGGGGCGGCTCGTCGGCCAGCTGGGGCACGGGCGCGGGGATCGGCGCCACCGTCGGCGGCGGCATCTCGGCGGGCGGCGGCGGGGGCTGCGTTGCGGCGGCGGCCGGGGGCGCGATCGCCTGCGCGGCGGCACGCCCGGGCACCAACCCCGCCAGGACCACGCATGGAACGGCGAGGAACAGCGCCCTTGGGCTCACGCTCATTCCCCTGCATGATACCGGGAATGGGGTGGATGGCGCGTCATCTCGTCGTCGCGTTGCTCTTCGTGACGACGTCCTTCTCCTGCTACGACACGACAGCGATCGCGCTACGCGTGCGGACGGCGAACACGGAGATGGACTGCGTCGAGGTCGCGGACGGGGTGTTCGATCGCGAGGGCTTCGCCGTCACGCCGAACGTGAGCGGCACTCGCTTCTACTCGCCGCGGGCGTCGGCGACGACGGCGCTGGCGCTGCAGTGGGGCATCGCGGTGTCGATCGAAGGCGGCCCCGGGAAGGACGGCCGGGCGCCGTGCACGTTCGAGCTGCAGGCGCTCTCGACGGACGAGAGCTGCGGGATTCAGTGCCCGCTCACGCCGCAGCCCGGATACGGCGACGTCACGCGCAAGATGGCGGGGCTCCTCGACGCCGCGTTCAGCGTTCCCGCGCGCCGGAGCTCGGCGGCCGATCGCTGATCAGCGCCGCGTGAGCGCCGCCGCCAGCCGCCGCGGCAAGTCCATCCCTTCGATCTCCTCGATCGTCTGCGGCAGCGCGAGCGACCAGTTGGGCCACTCGCGGACGGTGCCGGGGACGTTGGGGCGTTCGGGGACGCCGACGGCGTCGTCGAGGGTGGCGAGGAGGACGCGCGAGGGGGCGCGCGCGAGGGCGCGGTGCACCGCTTCGATGGCGAGCGCCGGCGCGCAGTCGCCGTCGAGCTCGCACAGCTTGCGTAGCTTCTCGCGCAGCGACTTCGTCCCGTCCTCGTTGCCGTCGACGCCGATCTGTTTCAGCGCCGCCAGATCGGCGCCGCTCCACAGGCCGGCGATGGTCGGGAGGTCGTGCGTGGTCACGCTCGACAGCGCCAGTTCGGGGAACTGCTCGGGCGGGGACGGCTCGAAGTACAGAAGCCGGTACGACAGCATGCGCTGCTCGGCCAGCTTCTCGCGCACGCCCGCCTCGACGGTGCCCAGGTCCTCGCCGACGATGAAGGCCTTGGCGCGCAGGCTCTCGAGCGCGACGATCGCCGCCAGCTCGTCGGCGCGCGAGCGCACGTAGGCGCCGCCGCGCGCGCCCAGCTCGCGCGGGATCCAGAACAGGCGGAACAACCCCATCACGTGGTCGATGCGCAGGCCGCCCGCGTGGCGCAGCATCGCCCGGATGGTCTCGATGAACGGGCGGTAGTGCGCCGCGCGCAGGCGCCACGGGATGAACGGCGTCAGGCCCCAGTCCTGGCCGTTGGCGTTGAACTCGTCCGCCGGCGCGCCGACGGACACGTCGCGCGCCATCATGTCCTGCCAGCACCAGGCGTCGGCGCCCGCCACGTCGAGGCCGATCGGCAGATCGTGCACGACCGCGATCTCCTGCGACGCGCGCGCCAGCTGCGCGTCGATCAGCCACTGCGTCCAGGCGTGGAAGCGGACGCGCGTCGCGCCTTCGCCCGCCCGGAAGCGCGCGACGTCGGCGCCGTCGGCGCGGCGCAGGCCCTCCGGCCAGCGCCGCCAGTCCTTGCCGTGGCGCTCGGCCAGCGCCGCGTACGTCGCGAAGTCGGTCAGCGCCTGCCCCTCGCCGGCGCAGAACCAGTCGAAGCCCGGCTCGCCGCCGAACGTCGCGAACAGCGCCTCCAGCGCCTCCTGCTTCAGCCGGAAGATGGCGTCGCGATCGATCTGGCGCGCGCCGTTCAGCGCCGTCCCCGCGTTCGTCAAGCGCGCGCGCAGCTCCGCCGGCAGACGGTCCCACCCGGGCAGCTCCTCCATACGTAGAAACAGTGGATTCCGGTAACGCCGGCTGGACGGGTAGTACGGCGACGGCTCGATCGGCGTGACCGGCGTCGGCGCCGTCAGCGGGTTGATCATCACCACGCCGGCGCCGAGGCCCCGCGCCCAGCGACCGAGCCGCGCCAGATCCGCCAGATCGCCGATGCCCCAGCTGGTCCGCGAGCGCGCCGCGTACAGCTGGGCCGCGAAGCCCCAGGTGCGCAGGTCGTCGGGCAGGAAGCAGCGCCCGGGGCTGGCCACCAGCAGCGTCTCGCCGCCGCCGCGCGGGTAGAGGCGGTGGTAGCCGAACGGCAGCTCCGCCGGCAGCGCGCCGTCCAGCGCCCGCGACGAGCCGTCCTCCAGCACCAGGTCGGCGCCGGCCTGTGCTCCCGGCAGCGTCAGATCGTCGCCGGGGCGCCAGACGCGCACCGGATCGACCGCCTCGCCAGGCGGCGCGTCGGCGTCCGGCGCCACACCCATGGCGGCGCACAACGCCGCCCGTGTCGCGCGCGTCGTCTCGTGCTTGACGCCGCGGGTGTCGTGGTAGTCGTCGTCGATTCCGAAACGGTCGGTCGCCATCCGGCGGTCGGGGGATGATACCCTAACCGTCTCGCATGGCGACCCATGGCCGCTACACGATCCTGGGCAAGCTCGCGGACGGCGGTATGGCCGAGATCTTCCTGGCCGTCCAGCACGGGGCCGAGGGGTTCGAGAAGCACATCGTCCTCAAGCGCATCCTGACGCCCTATTCGGCGGACCCGCAGTTCCGCAACATGATGCTGGACGAGGCCCACATCTCGATGAGCCTCCAGCACAGCAACATCGCGCAGGTGCTGGATCTGGGCGTCGCGGGCGGCCGCTACTTCCTGGCCCTGGAGCTGGTCGACGGGTGGGACCTGGAACGCATCCTGCAACGCGCCTTCGCGGCCGGCATTGTCTGGCCGAACGCCCTCAGCCTCTACGTCATCGCCTGCGTCTGCCGCGCGCTCGCCTACGCGCACGCGAAGGCCCGCGACGGCAAGCCGCTCGGGATCGTCCACCGCGACATCAGCCCGAACAACGTGCTGATCAGCGACCAGGCGGAGGTGAAGCTGACCGACTTCGGCGTCGCGAAGGCGCAACGCAAGCGCGAGCAGACGGCAGCCGGCGTCATCAAGGGCAAGGTCGCGTACATGTCGCCCGAGCAGGCGCTCGGCACGACGGTCGACAAGCGGTCGGACGTCTTCTCGGTCGGCTCGATGCTGTACCGGATGGTGACGGAGAAGCTGCCGTTCGACGCCGGCGACGACGACATGGAGCAGCTGCTCCGCGTGCAGAGGGCGGACTTCACGCCGCCCGAGCAGGTCAAGCCGACGGTCGGTCCGGGCGTCGCCGCCATCATCATGCGGGCGCTGCGCCTCGCGCCCAGCGAGCGCTACCAGAGCGCCGACGAGATGCTGGTCGACGTCGAGCGCGTGCTGCGCAACGAGTTTCATTCGGCGGGGCAGACGGAGTTGAAGCTGTGGCTGGAGCAGCTCGCGCGCCGCGACCACGCGCCGACGATCAGCAAGCAGCGCCGCGACTCGGACGGCACGGTCAAGGACAAGATGGGGACCGACCTGTCGGCCGGCACGTCGTTCGAGCTGGACGACGTCGACAAGGGGCCCGGGACGGCGCCCACCGAGTACGCGATGCCGTCGCGGCCCGACGCCATGCCGCGGCCGCTGGGTGGATCGACGGCGCAGGTGGCGGGCGCGGCCGCTCGCCGCGGCGTCAAGCGCCGTTCGGGCTTCTGGCTGGGCGTGATGTTCGCGCTGGCGGCGGTGGTCGGCGCGAAGTACTTCTGGGACTGGGCCGACCATCGTGGCGGCGTCACCGGCGCCATCGGGCTGGGCGGCGATCAAGGGGGCGACGCCAAGAAGAAGCGCGGCGCGGAGCCGCTGCCGCCGACGCGCACCGCCGAGACATCGCCTTCGCCCACGCTGGCAGCGCCGCCGCCGCAGCCTTCGCCGGCGCCGAACCCGACGCCGGCGCCGGTCGCCGCTGCGGCGGACGCCTCGGCGCATCCGGCGCCGACCGCTGAAGACAAGGCGCCCGCGCCGACCCCACCCGTGGCGCAGCCAGGGGCGCCCGACGCGCGGGCCGCGGAGATCGCCGACAACCGTCCGACCGACGACAAGGCCGCCGGCCCGCCGCCCGCGCCGTCGCCCGCCGCGGACAACAAGAAGGACAAGGACGACGACGAGGACGAGCCCGACGAGGACGCGCTGCTGCGCGACGCGGTGCCGAACGCCGAGAGCGCGGTGATCGGCGAGGACGACGCCGAACCGGCGCCGGCGCCCAAGGGTCCGAACAAGTGGACGGCGGCCGCGAAGGGAAAGGCGGAGACCAAGACGCCGCCGCCGAAGCCGGCGCCGACCGCTCAGGGGGCGAAGCCCGCGCCCGGGCCGACGTCGAGGCCCGCCGCTTCCCCGCCCGCGCCCAAGGTCCAGACCGCCGTCCTGCACATCACGAGCGCGCCCAAGGGCGCCATCGTCCGCACCAAGTACCGCGTCCTCGGCCGCACGCCCATCAACCTCCACTTCAAGACCGGCAATACCTACGAGCTGAAGCTGGTGAAGAGCGGCTACAACCCGACGACCCGGAAGGTGGCGGTCAACAACACCAAGGATCGCAAGCTCGCCGTGACGCTGAAGAAGAAGCCGGCCGCCAAGAAGAAGCGCACGTCGTTCTTCCACCCGCACCGATGAAGGCCGCCGCGCTGCTCGCGGCGGTGCTGGCGTGGGGCCAGACGCTGCCGGCGGCCGGCCCGCACCCACCGGCCGCGCCGGTCAAGGACGCGAGCAACCACCAGAGCAGCGAGGGGGCGGGGCCGCGCGAGGACGCGATCGCCGCGCTGGCACGCGCGCGGGCGCGC